>NZ_CP127407.1:1293076-1600769 GCF_030291075.1 Stenotrophomonas sp. 57 | reverse complement strand
GCCCCTTGCGCCTGCCAGCGCTGGACCACCTCCGGGCGCGGGTGGCCGAAGCGGTTCCCGTGCCCGGCCGAGACCACCGCCAGCCGCGGTGCCACCGCCGCCACCCAGGGCGCGCTGGAGCTGCCGCCACTGCCATGGTGCGGCACCAGCACCACATCGGCCTTCAGCGCCTGTGGATGCGTCTGCAGCAGCGTCCGCTCGGCCGGGCCGCCGATATCGCCGGGCAACAGCACGACACCGTGGCGGCTGGCAATGCGCAACACGCAGCTATCCTCGTTTTCGGCCTGCCGGCTGCCCGGCGCCGGGTGCAGTACCTGGAAATCGACCCCGTCCCATTGCCAGCGCATGCCCTGCTGGCAGGGTGCGGCCCCGGCGATGGCGCTGCCGGGCGGGGCCAGCAGCTGCAGGTCCGGCAGTTGACGGCGCAGGCCGTGCAGGCTGCCGGTGTGATCCAGGTGGTCATGGCTGAGCATCGCCTGCTGCGGTGGCCCCTGGCCGAGCGCACGCAACGCCGGAATCAGGATCCGCTCGTTGCCGTCGCCACCGGTCGGCGGCCCAACGTCGTACCACAGCGCGTGCCGGGCCGTGCGCACCAGCACCGCCGCACCCTGGCCGACATCGTGCACCAGCAGCTCCAGCTCGCCCTCGGCGGGGGCATGCCGGGCCGGCCACAGCAGTGGCAGGCACAGCAGCAGGCCCGCGAGACCGCCGCCGGCGCCACGCGGCAGCAGCCACCAGAACACCCCCAGCACGGCCACCGGTACCGCCCAGCGCGGCGCCTCGGCCAGCCACCACATGGCCTGCGGATGCAGCGCCAACGGCTGCAGGGCCTTCCAGCTGAGCTCGAACAGCCAGGCCGCGGTGCGCCACGCCCAACGCCCCGCGCCGTCATGCAGCATGTGCAGGCCGGTGCCGAGCAGCGACAGCGGTACCACCAGCATCGTCCACCAGGGGATGATCGGCAGATTGACCAGCGGCCCCAGCCGCGCGGTTCCGCCGAACAGGGCGATGCACAGCGGCAACAGGCCGAGACTGGCGACACCCTGCGCGGCAAGGAAACCACGCACCCCGCCGCCGACGCCCTCCGGGCCTGTCCTCGGCAGGCACCAGAGCAGCCACAGCACACCGCCAAAGCTCAGCCAGAATCCGGCCGAGAGCACAGACAGCGGTGCCGGCAACAGCATCACCATCGCGGCCAACGCCAGCCCCTGACCTGCGCCGACCGGGCGCCGCCCGGCCCTGGCCAGTGCGACCAGCCCGATCATCAGCGCCGCACGCACCGTTGGCAGTGCACCTCCGGCGGCCACGGCATAGGCGGCCGCGGCCAGCGCCGCTCCCCACGCGGCCGCCTGCGGTCGTGGCCAGCAACGCCCCAGCAGTGGGCACAACCACCACAACGCACGACACAGCAGCACGCCGAAGCCCGCGACCACGCCCACGTGGAAACCGGAGATGGCGACCAGATGGGTCAGGCCCAATGCGCGCAGATGTTCCCAGTCGGTATCGGACAAGCCACGGGTGTCACCCAGCGCCAGCGCCTGCACGAACCGTGCGGCAGGATGTGCCACCTGCACGGCGATCGCGGCACTGCTGCGCTCCCGCCAGGCCTGCAGGCCCTCCGCGGGCAGCCGTTCGCGCGCAGTTGCCGGATCCCGCACCGTGCCGTTGCCGGAGATGGCGCGCAGCACGGCGTGGCGCTCGCCATCGAAGCCGCCCGGGTTGATCCGTGATCGCGGTGCGCGCACGCGCAACGACAGTTCCCAGTGCGCCCCCGCGCGAACCGCATGGCGTCCCGCGCCGGGGCCATGCTGCGGTGGGCCGCGCCAGGGGTCGTTCCAGGTGACCTGCAGGCGCTTGCCGCGCAGCGCTGGCAACGCGTCGGCTTCTTCCACGTGCAGGACGAAACGCGTGTAGCCGGGCCCACGCTGCGGAAGATCGGCGACCTGCCCCCGCACCTGCACATCCTGCGGCGGCGCGCCGGGCGCAAGCTGGCCGTGCAGGGCCCAATGCCCGTGCAGTGTGGCCCATGCCAGGCCGAGCAGGCTTGCGGCCCACGCGCGGCCGCGCCAGCGCAGCAGCCAGCCGCTGGCGCCGGCGACCGCCATCGGCACGCTCAGCCACAACGGCAGCAACATCGGCATCTGCACGCAGGCCAGCGCCCCGAGCACCAGGCCGGCGGCGCAGCCAAAACCGAACAGGGCCGGGGCGGAGCGATCGGGAACCATTCCCCCAGCCTGCCGCTGGAGGTGGCAGGCTGACTATCGGGCCTTTCCCCGTGTGCCTGTCAGCGCCGTACGGTACCGCGGTGGAAATTGACTCTGAAGCTGGCGCCGCCGCCGGCCGCTTCACCGACGCTGACCGAACCACCGTGGTGCTGCACGATTTCCTTTACCAGGTGCAGGCCCAGGCCGCTGCCACTACCGGCGGCGCGCAGACGATGGAACGGTTCGAAGATCGCCTCACGGTCGCCGACCGGAATACCCGCGCCCTGATCGCTGACCTCCAGCAGGCCGCGTGCATCCAGGCGCACGCAGATGATGCCGCGCCCGCCACCATGGACGATGGCGTTGTGCACCAGGTTGGCGATCACCCGCCCCAGCGCGAGGCTGTCGCCATGGATCCACACGGGCGACTCCGGCGCATCCACCTCGAAGCCATAACCGGCGCCGACCACCAGCGGCGCCAGATCGGCGGCCGCCTCGCGCACCAGCAACGCCAGGTCCAGCCGCTGCAGCGCGCCGACATTGCGGTCGAGCCGCTGCAGGTCGAGCAGGTGCTCGGCCACGTTGCCGAGGCGGGCGACATCGGTCAACAACTGCGATTTCAGTTCACCCTGCGGCAGCTGCGACAGGCGCGCCTGCACCACCGCGATCGGTACGCGCAGCTCATGCGCGGCATCGGCGAGAAACTTGTCGCGCGCTGCATAGCCCTGCTGCACCTTGTCGATCGCATCGTTGAACGCTTCCACCAGCGGCGCGACCTCGGTCGACACCAGTTGTGCATCCAGGCGCGCGCCCGGCTGGCCGATATCCAGCTCCTTGGCCTGCTGCGCGGAGCGTCGCACGCCGCGCATCGCGCGATGGATCACCGTCGGCATCACCAGCAGCGTGACTACGATCAGCGGCAGGAAGAACCACGGGCCGATCAGGCGCAGCACCATCAGCGCGCCATCCAGCAACCCGCCCTTTGGAGCACCGCCAACCATCACCGTGATGCGACGGCCCTCTTCGTTGCGGATCATCACCCGCGCCACATCCAGGTACGGCGGCACCAGCGAACCGAGCTCGGTCGCGCCCAGCGTCGGCAACCGCGCCAGCAGCGGCGCATGGATCGCGGGAATCGTGCCGCGCTCCAGCCAGCCCCCCTTGTCGTCGACCGCCGCGAACCAGAGGTTGCCGCCTGCGCTGGCATCGAGCTTTTCCCAGCGCGCCTGGTCCAGCACCAGCCGGCCACCTTCGCTGTGCACCGCCTTGGCCACTGCCTCGGCCATGAACATGTCCATGCCCCAGGTGTCCTTGTCACCCCAGGTCAGGATCAGCGCGACCACCGCGAACAGCACGGTGAAGGCCTGTGCAAGGAACAGGCGCCAGGCCAGGCCCAGCGTTATGGAGCGGATCGGACGTGCCATCTCAGGCCTCCGCCAGCAGGTAGCCGACGCCGCGGATCACATGGATCTCCACGCCAGCCCCGGCCTGTTGCAGCGCCTTGCGCAGCTTGGAGATATGCGCGTCCAGTGCATTGGACTGGATCTCGTCATCGAAGCCGTACACGGCCGCCTCCAGCGCGCTGCGGGTGACGGTGCGTCCCTGCCGCATCGCCAGCGCCTGCAGCACCAGTACCTGCCGGCGCGGCAGCGCCAACGGCTGGCCGTCAACCTGTGCCTGCAGCGATTCGAAATCGAACTCCAGCCGGCCCAGATGCAGGCGTGGCGTCACCATCGCCGAGGGCCGCCGCGACACCGCGCGGATGCGCGCCATCAGTTCCTCGATCGCCACCGGCTTGACCAGATAGTCATCGGCGCCCACGTCCAGCCCCTCGACCTTGTCCGACAGCGTGCCCTTGGCGGTCAGCATGATCACCGCCAGGTTCGGCCGCAACGCGCGCGCAGTGGCCACGAAGCCAGCACCATCGCCATCAGGCAACTGCCGGTCCAGCAACATCAGCTGGTGCACCGGTTCGCGCAGCGCGATGGCCGCTTCGGCCAGGCTGCCGACCACATCGGCGACCACACCCTGCCGCTCCAGTCCCGACTGCAGTGCACGGGACAGATCAGGATCGTCTTCGACCAGGAGGATGCGCATCGGGGGCTCGGCTACCGGAAACGGTGCCGATCATAGTGCCTCGCGCCCGGTTTTTCCGCTTCGGACTGCCGGATGCGCAGGCGCAATGTTCTGACAATGTTGCCCCGCCATCATGCGCAGCCATCCCCCCGCGTAGTCGCTGATCGATGCCGTCACTGTCCCCGACCCTGCTGTGTCCGCTGCTGTTCTCCGCCGCCCTCGGCCTGCCGATGATCGCGCAGGCGGCCTACCGCAGCCCGGGCGTACAGGCTGGCATCAGCGCTGGCGCAACTTCGGGCGCGTACGCGCACTACGACGTCAAGCCGCTGGTGGTTCCGTCCATCGCCTGGCAGGGCCAGCGCTTCTTCGCAAGCCCAGGCTCGCTGGGCATGTACCTGTACAGGGGCCAGGGCCTGCGTCTTTCGGCGGCGCTCACGCCCTACACGCTGCGCTTCAAGACCGACGATGTGAACGATCCGCAGCTGCGCCGCCTGCATAGCCGGCAGATGTCGGCCATGGCCGGCATCAACGGCGAATACGGCGCCGACTGGGGCATCGTCGAAGCCGATGTGATGCGCGAGATCACCGGCCACGGCGGCGGCATCGAATCACGCCTGCACTACAGCTATCCGATCCAGGCAGGCCGCTTCACCTGGGTCCCCAAGGTCGGCGTCGTGCACTCCAGCGCACGCCTGCTGGATTACTACTACGGCATCAGCGATGAGGAAGCGCTGCGCTCCGGGCTGGCGGCCTACCGTCCGGGCAGCACGACATCGCCGAGCCTGCAGATCGCCGTCAGCACGCCACTTGGCACGAAGTGGCGCGCGACCGGCGTGGTCGCCAACCAGTGGTTCGGCGATGCAGTGAAGGACAGCCCGATGGCACGACGCGGCACACAATCGTCGGCCTTCGTTTCCCTGATGCGCTCGTTCTGAGCGAGCGCCCGCTACGGACAAGGACCCCCATGGCCTCCGTCTCCCCCACCGCCGAAGCACACGCGATCCTGCGTGCTCCCGACCTGGAAAGCGCCGAGCGCGCCTACCTGGGCCTGATGCCTGACCTGGAACACGTGAATGCACTGGCGCGTCGCGCCGTGGGACTCTCGCGCGTTGCCGACGCGGCACGTGGCTACGCCCTGTCGATGACGCTGGTCGGGTTGCGCCTGCAGGAGCTGGAAATGGGCGAAGCCTCAGCAAAGGAACATCGCCAGGCCACGCTGCGCAGCCTGCGCCAGGCTTTCAACGCCTGAGCGCAGTCGGCAACGCTGCCCGTGGCCGAGGCTGCCGGGCAGCGCAATGGCTCAGCGGAGCGTGGTCCAGGCCAGAACAGCGGACAACAGGGCGACCCAGATCACCGCCTTGAACGTACCTTCCAGCATGTTGCCGCCAAACAGCAGTTCAAAGAACGGATTGGGCCTGGAAACCGGCACATGATCGCTCATCGGTGAAAGATCCTGGTGATGGGTGGAGGGCATGCACGCATGCCTGCGCGCGCACCACTCTAGTACAGGTGCGCCGTCGGCGGATGTGCCGGGAACATCCGTTTAACACCCTGCGCGCCAGTTCGGGTATGTTCGAGCCAACGCTGCGTTCAAGGATGATCGATGCTCAAGCGCGTCCTGTTCCCCGTCGTCGCCCTGATGCTGTCCGCCCTCATCGTCGCGCTGGGATGGCAGAACCGCCAGCTCCGGCAGATCAACGAGCAGATGGCCGTCCAGCTGCAGAACATGCGACTGGACGCACACGGACTGGGCCTCGGCAGCCGCCCGGATGCACTGGCGCTGCGCACAACGCAGCACACCCACGTCGATATCGGCGGCGCGCGCGACGCACCTCAGATCCTCTACTTCTTTTCCACCACCTGCCGCTACTGCCTGGCCTCGATGCCGCAGCTGCAACAGATCGCCGCGACGCGCGGCCGTAGTGAACTGATCGGTGTGGGACTGCCCCCTTACGACCAACTGGCCGACTACGCGGGAAAGCATGCATTGCAGTTCCCCATCGCCATCGACACCGAAGCCGATGCGTCCAAGCGCTACCGCGCCACGGTCACGCCGATGTTGATGGTGCTGGCCACCGATGGCAGCGTGGCCTACAAGCATGTCGGCCAGCTGGATGAACAGGTGGTGCGCGACACCATCAACTCCCTGACGCCGGCCCCCGCACGGCCCTGATACAGCGCGCGCCCCGTCGGCACGCACGCCATCGTTTACCGCATCCGCGCCACAACCGGCACTCCGGTGCCTTCGGCAACTGCAACACCACAACGCCAACCAAGGAGATACACATGATCGGAAAGAAAGTGCTTTCGTCCGTCGCCGGTATCGTCGTTGTCGCGGCCATGGCCTTTGGTGCCAGCCAAGCCTTCGCCGTCGCCCCCAAGACCGGGTACGCACCCGGTTGCGAGCCACATCCGAGCTGCCCGTTCGGCAACTCGGGCAAGCCTGGCCAAGTGCTGTGCTGTGATCCGCTGTAATCGAAGCCGCAGCACAGGCCGGCTCCGCTGACCTGATGCAGGCGCCGCAGGGCTGATCCAGCTCGACGGCGATGATCGGCCCATCCCGCACATGGGCACCGCGCCGGGCCGCCTCCAGAGGCGGCCCGGTCGTTTCCGGCCCACGGATTCATCCTTTCCGGAGCGCGTTGACGCACGTTTTACCGGCTTTCGTCGCATACCGGTTTCACTGCGCAGGGGGCGGTGCCACGCTGGACTCCCTTCTTCGGAGCACCGTGCCATGCCGATGCTTGCCCTGCTGCTGTTGTGCGCTGGTCTGTTCGGCCGCAATGCCGAGGCCGGGGATGCGTCCCTGCGCAGTCAGATCCTGCAGGCCGACGCCAGCCAACCCGGCGCCCCCTCAGCACAGCACCCGGTCACGGAGCCGACCGCCCTGCAGCTGTACCGGCTGCGCCAGGACCGCATATTGCGCGTGGGCCAGCAGCATCAGGCCGGCTCGGCGCGCTTCGCGCAGGTCTGGGAACGCGTGGATGGCCAGTGGCGGCTGCAGCGCATGATCAGCATCGACGAGTGGATCGCCCAGCGCTGACCCTCGCCCGCCGGCCACCGCCAGAAACGAAAAAAGCCGGCCAAGGGCCGGCTTCCATCGTGATCCACCGCTGCACCGGCAATGCCGGGAGCCAGGTGGTGGGCGGTACAGGGTTCGAACCTGTGACCCCTACCATGTCAAGGTAGTGCTCTACCGCTGAGCTAACCGCCCATCGTGTTCTTGCCGCCCGAAGGCGGGCCTTGCTACGTAAAAACCCGGCGCCAGGGCCGGGCTTTGCATTTCACGACAGCCTCCTTCCGGAGACTTCGTGGTGGGCGGTACAGGGTTCGAACCTGTGACCCCTACCATGTCAAGGTAGTGCTCTACCGCTGAGCTAACCGCCCGTTTTGCTTCTGCATTTCCGCGATTGCGTCGGTGCAGGCCGCGTATATTACGGATGCCGGCCGTGAAGCGCAACACTTTTGTGAAGATGAGGCTGCACCGCCGCGTTCAGCCGAGGCTGGCTTCCTTCAGCTGCCGGATCTGGTCGCGAACGCGTGCGGCATCCTCGAATTCCAGGTCCTTGGCGTGCTGGTACATCTGCTGTTCCAGCGCCTTGAGACGGGCCGCCAGCTGGGCCGGATTGAGTGAACGGTAGTCGGCGCCCTCTTCCGCCACGCCCGCCCGGCTCTTGCCCTTGCCCTTCTTGGCTTCCTTCTCGGCGGCGTCCGAACGCGCCCCTTCCAGCACGTCGACGATCGGGCGCGCGACCGAGCGCGGCACGATGCCGTGCTGCTCGTTGTATTCGACCTGCTTGGCACGACGACGATCGGTCTCATCGATCGCCGCCTGCATCGAGCGCGTCACCTTGTCGGCATACAGGATCGCCTTGCCGCGCACATTGCGCGCGGCACGGCCGATGGTCTGGATCAGCGAACCGGTGGAGCGCAGGAAACCTTCCTTGTCGGCGTCGAGAATCGCCACCAGCGACACCTCGGGCATGTCCAGGCCTTCGCGCAGCAGATTGATGCCCACCAGCACATCGAACTTGCCCAGGCGAAGATCGCGGATGATCTCCACGCGCTCGACCGTATCCACGTCCGAGTGCAGGTAACGCACGCGGATGCCGTGTTCAGTGAGGTACTCGGTGAGGTTCTCGGCCATGCGCTTGGTCAGCGTGGTGACCAGCACACGGTCGCCAGCCTTGATGCGCGCGTTGGCTTCGCTCATCAGGTCATCAACCTGGGTACCGACCGGACGGATCTCCACCACCGGATCGATCAGGCCGGTCGGGCGCACCACCAGCTCGGTGATCTCGTCGCCCGCCTCGCGGTACTCATACGGGCCCGGCGTAGCGGACACGTAGATGCTGCGCGGGCAGCGCTCTTCCCATTCCTCGAAGCGCAGCGGCCGGTTGTCCAGCGCCGACGGCAGCCGGAAGCCGAACTCGACCAGGGTTTCCTTGCGCGAGCGGTCGCCCTTGAACATGGCGCCGATCTGCGGAATGGTCACGTGCGATTCGTCGATCACCAGCAGCGCATCGGCCGGCAGGTAGTCGAACAGGGTCGGCGGCGGCTCGCCTGCATTCTTGCCGGTCAGGTGCCGCGAATAGTTCTCGATGCCGTTGCAGAAGCCGACCTCGGCCATCATCTCGATGTCGAACTGGGTACGTTGCGCCAGGCGCTGCGCTTCCACCAGCTTGTTCTGCGCGTAGAGCTGCTCCAGCCGCTCCTTCAACTCGACCTTGATCGTTTCGATCGCCGCCAGCACGCGTTCGCGCGTGGTCGCGTAGTGGGTCTTGGGGTACACGGTGAAACGCTGCATGTTGCGCAGCGTCTCGCCGGTGAGCGGATCGAACAGGGTGATCTTCTCGACCTCGCCGTCGAACAGCTCCAGGCGCAGCGCCTCACTGTCCGACTCGGCCGGAAACACATCGATCACCTCGCCGCGCACACGGAACGTACCGCGCTGCAGTTCGTACTCGTTGCGCGTGTACTGCAGCTGGGTCAGGTGGTTGATCAGGTCGCGCTGGTCGATGCGCTCGCCCTTGGACAGGATCAGGCGCAGTGACAGGTAGTCCTCGGGCGCACCCAGGCCGTAGATGGCCGACACCGTCGCCACCACGATCGCATCCGGGCGCGACAGCAGGGTCTTGGTCGCGGCCAGGCGCATCTGCTCGATGTGTTCGTTGATCGAACTGTCCTTCTCGATGAAGGTGTCCGACGACGGCACGTAGGCTTCCGGCTGGTAGTAGTCGTAGTAGCTGACGAAGTACTCCACCGCGTTGTGCGGGAAGAATGCCTTGAACTCGCCATACAGCTGCGCCGCCAGCGTCTTGTTCGGCGCCATGATCAGCGTCGGCTTCTGCACGTTCTGGATGACGTTGGCGATGGTGTAGGTCTTGCCCGAGCCGGTGACGCCCAGCAGGGTCTGCTTGGCGATGCCCGCTTCGAAGTTGCTGGTCAGCTTCGCGATGGCATCAGGCTGGTCGCCCGCCGGTGAATACGGCGAGACGAGTTCGAAACGGTCGCTCATGGTGTTGCCAGTTCCCGGGGCCAGTGAGTATACGGGGCAAGGGGTGACGGCCGGCTGAGGAGTTTCCGGACGGGTGGGCGCGGCGGCGCCTGATGGCGGCACTGTCCCTGGGCAGGGACGCTTGAGCCCATGCATTTCCTCCCTACTCCCTCGCGTTCAGCCCTACGCGGCATGCATCTGGTCGAACTGCTGGTGGTGATGATCGTCGTTGCCGTACTGCTGGGCGCCAGCTGGCCCACGCTGCAGACGCTGCTGCTGCGGCAGCGTGCCGACGCCCTTCAGCTGACCCTGCATGCCAGCCTTTCCGGCGCGCGCAGCGAGGCCCTGAAACGCCGCGAGCTCATCGGCATGTGTGCCAGCAACGATGGGTGGGGCTGCGCCAGCGACTGGAGCCAGGGCTGGATCATCTATCGAAGCGGCGACCGCCGGAAGCCGCCGCCCTCGCCCGACGCTGTTCTGGTATATCAACGCGGGCACGCCGACGTCCGGATCGCCGCAGAAGCCAGCAGCGGGCGCCCGCAACTGTTCTTCCACGCGGACGGACGCAGCCCCGGCTCCAACCTGACCTTGCGCATCTGTGCAGGCAACCGTCTGCATGGCCGGCTGGTGGTCAACAACGGCGGACGCACGCGCAGTGAGCGCGTTGATCGCGACCTGCCGTGCTGATGCCAGGCAAAAACAAAAGCCGCGATTTCTCGCGGCTTTTGCAGTATCTGGCGCCCGAAGTTGGACTCGAACCAACGACCCCCTGATTAACAGTCAAGTGCTCTAACCGGCTGAGCTATTCGGGCGGGGAGGCGCATTGTACTGAGCGTTTACGTGAAGATCAACATCTTTTTACCAGCAATCGGACAGCGTGCCCTCTGCGGTCTTGCGATTGGCCTGATCAAGGCTCAGCTTGCCGCAACTATCCTTTGCCTGGGCGCCCTGCGGGCTGGCGGCGATGGTGAAGGTTGCGCCATCCCCCTTGAACTCCAGATTGTAGCGGACAGTCCCCCCCTCGCGTGGCGAGACCTTGCTCGGGAGCGTGAAGCCCGAGTAGGAATTGTTGCTTGAATGATAGCGCTCGGCACGCTGCGCGTACTCAGCAAGATCCGCCTTCGCAACCGCGCGGTGTGACCGGCGCACGTACTCCTGATATGACGGAATGACGACCGCGGCCAGGATGCCGATGACGATTACCACCACCATCAACTCAATCAGTGTGAAACCGCCCAACCGACGAGGCGAGGTCATGGTCGACATGGAAGGAGTTCCTCGCATCGTAATCATTGGAGTTGGCGCCAGGACTGGCGACCACAGGGATACGGAAGATAGAGCGACTGGCTCCCTGCGGCACCAACCACCATCCAGCACGAACTGCCGCCGGGCGGCCCCTCTTTACCACTCCCCAGTCGTGGCATGACCGACAACGACACATCACGGATCGGCGCAGTGCCTTCGCTCTTCAGTGCGATACCCGCCGTTCCCTGCGCCGGCTTGCTGCCCTTCGGCGAACCGGTCCGCACGTTCTCCAGCGCTGGCACACCCGTGAGCGAGGAAACGCCGAACAACCAGTTGGAGCCACTTGTCGAGCAACCAACACTTTCCACATTGGGTACATAGGTCGGCATGAACATGATGCCACTCACCAGCAGCGGGTTTCCGACGAACCGCTCACCATTGCCGTTGGGCAGATTGATCATCCAACCGCGGGAACCGACGGGCGAACTGCCTGCCACGATACTGCGCGCCTCCGCGCCTACCGCCGGGGTATCCGCTGTGTACTGCACCAGATTGCCTGCCGTCAACGTCGTTGCCGCGCGCTTGCCAGAGGTGTCGTTCACCGCGTACAGCGCCTGTTGGCTCTTGTCATCCTTGTCCGAGTAGAACGAGAAGCTTCCCGTGCCGAAGTAGAGCATCACGCCGCCGGAAGGTCCTGTCGCAGCCGTCATGCCACCAGTAATCGGCTGTCGGTAGCTACGACCATCGGTATCCTGCGCAACCCTGGTGGTAAACACGGGTACAGACACCGCGGCGTTCGTGCCGTCCGTCAGGTCGAACTTCCAAATGGCACCACGCTGATCGGCCGCGTACACGGTATCAGCCAGGCCATCACGCCCCCTGACATCCTGCTTGTCGCCCTGCCAACGGTCCACCACCACCACGTTGCCAAGGCCGTTGTCGCCACTGATTGCACTTGCCGAGCTACCCTCGGCGGCCTGGATCGTACGCACTCGGCCACTTGCCATGTCCACCACAAACAGGACCGCCTTGCGATTGAGGCTGTTGTAGCCATTGCCGAAGATGGCCTTCCACGCGATACCGTTGCCCTCCCTCACCGGCACGATTACCGGCTTGCCAAGGACAAAGCCAATGTTGTTTCGCACGTCTTCGGACAGCGACGGATTGATGTCGTTGATTTCCCACAGCACTTGGGCGGTTCCGAAGCTATCCGGTGTACTGACATCCAGCGCGAACACCGAGCGACCGCCTGCACCGGCAGTACCCACCAGACCGGTCTGCCAGCTACTGCCATTCAACATGTCCGAAACAGTGATCGGTCCGTCCACGTAGTAACGATGCCGGAACGTCTGATCCTTGCTGTCTGACTTGTAGGGGAACAACAGGTTGGCCATGTGACCGAGCGCGGTTGCCGGGATGTAGGCGAAGCTCTCGCGACCACCCGAACTGTCCATCTCGCCGGATGCGCCCATTCCGCCGTCGAAGGCGTGGAGCATGCCGTCGTTGGCACCGACGTAGACCATGTAGCGACGCCCCTTCGCCTTGGTTTCAAGATACTTGGCGTAGCTGACCGCGTAGTCACCACCGAGCTGGCGGTAGCCATAGTCGTCCACGGGCGAACTCACCACGGGAGCGGATGTGACAATGTCGCCCAGCGGTGTCGTGCGGTCACGGTACTTGCCACCGTTACGCTTTTCGGTCAACACGTCGGCCTTGAGGTAGCGAATGGCGGAACTCAGATCGGCGTCAATTGCCTTCAGCTTTGCATCTGAACACACCAGCATCGTGGCGTACTTGCCATCGGGCTTGTTGCACAGGTCGGCCAGACTGATATTGGCCTCACCGAAGTCGACGACCGCGCCTGCCTTGTTGGCAACGATGCGGCGACCCGTCGAGGACAGCTTCGCAGACGCCTCCCAGGCCTCACTGAACACCGCCACCTGGTCGCTGTTGACCTTCACCGTCGAGGCCTTCAGCGTGCTCGACCAGTCCGTCGCGCCATTGCGGATGTCATAGCTGGGCGTCACCGACAAGGAACCCGCACCGATACGCGCACCGGTCATGCCAAGCGTTCCCGATGGCGACTTGCCACTGGTGATCGACTCCAGTACGCGACGCATGGCGACCGTTACATCATTGGGCGTCTGTGCATTGATGAACTCGCCGCGGCTATTCAACGCAGCGTGCCAGATCTCGTCGACAACCGTGCCATCGTCAACCTTCGACGGATCCGGATTGCTGTTCCAGTTCGGCGGATTGTTAAACGGATCGGCCGTTGCAGCGGCATTGACGCCATAGATGCGCCCCTGCGCGCCGAGCGTGACGCCGTAGAAGTTCATGTGCAGATCGGTCTGGCAATCGAGTCGCTTCCATTCCGCGGTACTCTTGTCCAGCGTCGCGCACTTCTCATCCACCGGCACCTGCCCCTTGGCGAAGCCCGTGTCCGAACGCAGCGGTGTTTTGCTGCCCGCATAGTAGGCAGCCGTGACGTCGGCCATCGTGTTGCTATAGGCGTCCGCGAAGGGAATGGTTGGAAGATGGGTCGAGTTGACCCCGTCAGCATTGTTGAACGAGCCATTGGGCGTATTGCCCGAATTGGTGTAACCATCGGTAAACAACATGCCACCATTGCGCTGGCAAGCGCGGATCACCGGTGCGCCGTCGTCGGTGCGACGGAACTGTTCGGCCAGATACTCCACGGCACGACGGTTGGGCGTGCCGCTGATCGGATTCAACGCATAGATCTGCGTATACAGATCGGCACGATTGGTGACCAGGTCGTGCATTTTCACGTTCTTCAGGTCGTTGATCGTGAAGTAGCCCACGCGCATGTTGTCGACGCCATACAGAGCCTCCACCGACGCACCAACGATGGCCAGCGTGCGGTTGCGGTGGTACTGGAACCAGTTGGCGAAGTTCTGGATCGCCAAGCCATAGGCGCCGACAATGCTGTAGTTCTCGCTCTTGATCTGGTAGCGGCGGAGATTACAGTTGGGCCCGCAGGCACCGGTGATCACCGGACGACTAGTGTCATCACTCTTGTAACCATAGGGCGCAGGCGCATTCTCTGGCAGATAGAACGTTGCAGGGTAGTACTCCACACCGTACTTGACCGAGGACGTAATGTTGCGCGCCGCCGTCTGCCAGCTGCCATTGCGGTAATAACGGTTGTCGGTGCCCTTCAGATCCGGGATCCGCATGCCGTTGACGAACTGGAACCCTTCACCTGAGCGCGAGCGGACGCTCGTCACGTCATACGAAATCTTGTTCCCAGGGAAGCCAGAGCGAGGATCAACAAATGCAGCGGTCGGCTTGGCGTCGTCCCAGCGTGTTCCGTCCGCCTTGATCCAGGGACGGTAGGTAACCGCTGGATTGAAGTAGCTCGCGTTGTAGACGTGTGAGCGGGCAAACCCGAAGATGTCCAACGGCGGAATCGCCTGGCCCGCACTATAGTTGGAATTGAAGTCACTATGCGGATAAAGGTAGAGGTAGCAATCCGCGTATGCATTATTGTTCCTGTCATAGCAGTTCGACCCGATGTCGCTGAATCGCCCGGCTGCGCTGAAGAAGCTCCCAGTCGAGCTGTTCCAGATCATGCGACCATCGCCGCCCGGGAACATGCGCTCGAACATCATCGAATTGGAGTCATCCACCGCCATGATGAAGGCCGGTGGCGTCTGCACCTGCACATTCATCGGTTCCTGCGCAAGAACACCCTGCGCCTGTGCGGCCATGAGCGTATGCACAAGGTAGCCGCCGGCGGCAAGAACGGCGAACCCAACGCCCGCCAGAATTCTACGATTTCGCGTGTTCATGGGCTCCCCACCCTCACAGCTTGAATACGGTATCGATCGCCGAGCGCGAGGTCGCGTCTGAGGTCGTATCGCTGGCGTAAGTCGTTATCTGGTAGACCGGCGTAGCGGTTTCCAGCGGTTTGCCCATGTCCAATGCACCCTCCCCCTGGATGCACCCCTGGATCTGCCGGACCTTTATCGCCGGCTTGCTACCCAACGTGGTTTTGGCGACCCAATCGGACGGATCGAAGCCGTCGTCGCAGCGCTGATCGATGTCTGCGGAACTCAACACCGGGCTGTCGCCCGCAGACTGCCGGTTGGCGATTCTTTCCACCGCATTCTCGGCACCTCGGGCCGCCCCCTCGGCATTCTGGAAAGCAAGGCTGCCGGCACGGTAGCCCGAGGCCATGCGCTCCTGCATGCCAGCGACCTGCATGCCGATCACCCCGAGCAGGGCCAGCAATATCAGCAGGATCAGCGCGACATAGAGTACGGCACCGCGCTGGCGGGCAGGGCGGGAAAAGGAACTGCGCAGGGATCGAGTGGATGCACGCATGGTCGTCAGTTCCCGAACAGGCGGTTGCGGAGCGCAACGGAGACTTCATAGACGCCGCGATGGCGCTGGTCATAGGGAGCGCCCGGAGCAATGGTCACCCCAAGCACCCCCAGATATGTATCGGCAGTACCCGGCGCTTCGGCCGAAGCACGTTGCGGGCTCCTGGCCAGCAGACCCACCTGCACCATGCCAACGCGACGCCACGCTGCCGTTGCCGTTGCATCCCTCGCTGTACTGACACTGCTGGCCACAAACTGATCGACAATGCGCCCGGTCGGCGGCGTCGCCAGAGCGATGTCCGTCGTTGCGTCCAGACCATACAGCAACTGCATGTTCTCGATGCCCTCGACCAGTTCCTCACCTGCCGCATAGCCACCGGCGCCATTCGCGCGCGCCCTGTAAAGTGCCGGTTCGTTGTTGACGTTGGCTGCGATGTAGTACACCAGACCATCGGCCCGGTAAAGCATGGTCATCGCGTTGTTCACCGAATAGCTGGTCAGGTCAACCTTGTCGACCTTCACGGTGGTCTCGGTCGAGGAGCCGGTGAACACGTCGGCACGTGTGCAATCAGCCAATGCGAACACGGTTGGGGTCCCTGCAGCATTGGCCTTCAGGCGCGCCATGCCCTCCTTGGATACGCTCAACGTGGTCGTCGCTCCATCCACGCTGGCCCCGGTCACGACAGCGCCCTCGGCGCTGAGCAGACGCAGCACCAGGATGTCGCTGCCGGGCAGCGGCTTTGGTGTCAGGTCGGCGATGCTCTTGGGTACGGAGCCTGCCCCGCTCCACGCTCTCCCGAGAGTCAAGGTATCGGTCGGCGCCGTCCCTGCCGCCTCATAGCCCTGGATCGGCACCGAGAAGTCCAGCGGATCACCGCTACCCGAGGCGATACCCAGGTTGTAGCGCACATCACCGGTATTCTTGATCAGATGCGCCTGATCGTTCACGCAACCAAAATGCCCCGCCATGCGTAGATCACGCTGCAGGAAGTCCAAGGCAAATCGCGCGTTCTCCTGGGTCCTGGCGGCACCTTCGGAAAGTCGCGAAGCAGCGCGCGATGCAATGAAGATCTGGGTGATGCCCAGCATCAGCACCAAACCGATGACCATGGCGATCATCAGTTCAATCAGCGACAGACCGCGGGCGCGCAAGGACGGACTCATGGAAGCGTTCACAGGAAGGTGGTCAGGCCAAAGGTGGTGAGGCTGTCGGGATTCTCAGGATCCCACCGCTGGTCTCCCCATGTGATCGCGACACTGACCTGACCGGTGCTCTGTGTGAAAGTCACCTGCGCACTGGCCTTCTCGCCAAGGGTCTTGACGACTTCACACTGCCAACGGGCAACATTGGTTTTCGGCGTCACCGCTGCTCCGGTCGGCCAGGCACAGGCGCCGCGGGCTGTGACCGACCCGGCCGCGAACGAAGCGCCCGAATAGGCACCGCCAGCCAAGGTATCGGTGCGCTGCGCACGCATCATTTCAATCAGATCGTTGGCCAGGTTGGTGGCCTGCGTACGGTAATTCGCGCTCTGTACGAAGCGGACATTGGTGGTCTGGAGCAACGCAAAGCCCAGCAGGCCGAACGCCAGGATCAGTACCGCGACCATCACTTCGATCAGACTGAAACCGCCCTGCGAAGAACGCGGGCGGGCAAGATTGCGACGGCTCATGTGCAGGTCCCCTTGGTCACCCGGACCTGGCCGGACTGGTTGACGATCAGCGTACTTTTGCCTTCGCCGGTCTTGCAGGCATCCGGTGACAGCACCAGCGACTGGTCTGCAGCGGCCTTGCGGCGGCCGCGACCGTCGAACGCAATGACCGCTCCCGTCGGCCCCACCACGCTCAGCTGCGGGTTGCCCTGTGAAAACCGAAGCACGGGGTCGCTGCCCCCCAACTGGCCATCACCATCAAGATCCGACCATGCCAGCACTCCCTTGGACCAGCTGCCATCGCAAGCGGTGCCGTCAGCGCTTCCACAAACGCCGCCACCACGGTTGTTCCGGATACCTTCGCTTCGCGCCAGATTGGTCAGAGCCATCAGCTCATTGCTGGTGGTCGCTACGCGGTTCGAACGCATCATGCTGCGGAAGCTGGGATAAGCGATCGACGCCAGGATCACGAAGACGGTCAACGTGACCATCAACTCGATCAATGTAAAGCCTCTTTCCCGGCGCAAAGACATTGGACGCTCCCCAGCGTGTTGACGGCCACGATGGGCCATCGTCCTGCCACCGGCAAGCGGCGGCAGGATGAACGGTCAATCCGGGGCGACAGGCGTCAAAGGGTTGACAGCCCCTGCCCTGTCGGCCGCCCGTGGCGGGGTCGGAGCCCGATCGGATCCGCCCCCGGGCCAGTCAGGCCAGCACCTGGTAGCAGGGCTGGTATTCGCCGGAGATCTTCATCCGGCGCTGCTCGACGAAGGCGCGCAGCAGCGCGTCCAGGGCCTGCATCATGTCCGGGTCGCCATGGATCTGGAACGGCCCGAACTCCTCGATGCGGCGCATGCCGTCTTCCTTCACGTTGCCGGCCACGATGCCCGAAAACGCCCGGCGCAGGTCGGCCGCCAGCGCATGCGGTGCACGCCCGTGGTGCAGGTCCAGCGCGGCCATCGCCTCATGGGTCGGCACGAACGGCTGCTGGTACTCCCACGGAATCTCGATCGACCAGTTGAAGAAGAACGAGTCCTTCTGCGCCAGGCGGTGCTCGCGCACACGCTTGATGCCGTTAGCCATCTTCTTCGCCACCGCCACCGGGTCGCCGATGATGATCTCGTAGCGCTCGGCGGCGGCATCACCCAGGGTCAGGCGGATGAAGCGGTCGATCTGCTCGAAATACGGCGCGGCCACGGTCGGGCCGGTCAGGATCAGCGGGAATGGCAGGTCCTTGTTCTCTTCGCGCAGCAGGATACCGAGCAGGTACAGGATCTCCTCGGCGGTGCCGACGCCACCGGCGAACACGATGATGCCGTGGCCGATGCGGACGAAGGCCTCCAGGCGCTTCTCGATGTCCGGCATGATCACCAGGTGGTTGACGATCGGGTTCGGCGACTCGGCGGCGATGATGCCCGGCTCGGTCAGGCCGATGTAGCGCGTCACGGTACGGCGCTGCTTGGCATGGGCGATGGTGGCCCCCTTCATCGGGCCCTTCATCGCGCCCGGGCCGCAGCCGGTGCAGATGTCCAGGCCGCGCAGGCCCAGTTCATAGCCCACCTGCTTGGTGTACAGGTATTCGTCGCGCGAGATCGAGTGGCCGCCCCAGCACACCACCAGGTTCGGATCGCCCGGGTTGAGGATGCGCGCGTTGCGCAGCAGGCCGAACACCGCGTTGGTGATGCCTTCGGACGATTCCAGTTCGGCCGCGTAGGCCGGGCCCATCTCGATGGCCATGTAGGCCAGGTCACGCACCACCGCGAACAGCAGTTCGGCGACACCGCGGATGATCTCGCCATCGACGAAGGCCATCGCCGGTGCGTTGACCAGGTCGATGCGCACGCCGCGATCCTGCTGCGCCACCTGGATGTCGAAATCGGGATACAGATCGCGCGCGGCGCGCGGATCGTCAGAGGCGCTGCCGCTGGTCAGCACGGCCAGCGCGCAGCGGCGCAGCAGTTCGTGCATGCCGCCGGCAGACGCATCGCGCAGGCGGGCCACTTCGGCCCGCGACAGCACATCCAGCCCACCGCGCGGGTAGATACGCGCATCCTGCACCGGGAGTGCGCGGGCTGATTTTTCGTTCGTGGTCATGTCCAATTTTTCGCTTCCTTCAAGGTTTCCGACTGTACTGCCGCCCCCTTAAAAAGCAAAACGGCCGGGAAGCCCGACCGTTGGATGTGTGCTTCCCGCGTTCGCCTTTCCGGGACCGCATCGGCGGCGTTGGCACCGCGCACATTTCTGGATGCTACGCCGATGCCAGATGGCCCGCAAGGACTTTCGCCTGAACGGAAAACGGCCGGGTTTCCCCGGCCGTTTTCACTTACTGCTTCAGGCTCTGACGGATCAGAACTTGTACTTCAGCGTCAGCTGCATCGACCAACGCGACACGGCGGTGTTGCCCTTGTCGTTGTTGTTTTCCTGCACCTGCGCGTTGTCGGTCGAACCGGTGAACGAGTACACGTACTTGCCGGTGGCCGGATCGATACCGGCGTAGTTGGCCACGCGACGGGTCGAGTAGAAGCCGTAGTCGTCGATCAGGCCCCACTTCTTGTTCAGCAGGTTGCCGACATTCATGATGTCCAGGGCGACTTCACCCTTGTGACCCTTCATGAAGCCCGGGAATTCCTGGCTGACGCGGACGTCGAAGCTGTTGACCCACGAAGCGCGGTGCGAGTTCGCCGGGACCACGCTGCCACGGTAGGCATCCAGTTCCGGGTTCTGCGCCAGCCAGTCGAAGAACGCCTTCTCCATCGCGGCGCCGCCGGTGAACTTCACGTCGCCCGGGCCCTTCGGCACGTAGAACAGGTCGTTGGTGGTGGCACCGTCGCCGTTGGCATCGTTGTAGAAGATGTAGCTGTACGGACGGCCCGAACGACCTTCGTAGAACAGGCCAACGCGGGTGGCGTTGTCACCGAAGAAGTTGTGCTTCCACTCCAGGGTGCCGGTGATGCGGTCCTTCATCGCGTAGCGCGAGTTGTAGGCCACGTTCTCGTTGGCATTGAAGATCAGCGTGTTGTTCCAGTTCGAGGTGTTCTGCGAGCTGGACAGCGGGCTGACTTCGGTCGACTTGGTGTAGGTGTAACCCAGCGACCAGCCCCAGTTCTCGGTCAGCGGCTTGGCCAGCGAGAAGGTAGCCTGGGTACCGCGGCCCTTGTCGGTGTTGCGCAGGACCAGCACGTCGCCGATGTCGGACGGACGGTTGGCACGATCAACCGCGCCCTTCGTACCGGTCGACATACCGTAGTCGACACCCTTGTCGATACGGGTATTGGCCTGGTTCTGGCCCGCCGCGTTCCAGTAGATCGCACGGCCGTCCTGACCGGTGGCGGTCGGAGCCGAGACGTCCAGACGGTCGAAGTAGATGCCGTCCTTGACCTTGGTGAACAGCACTTCGGCCGACGCCACGATGCCGTACCACGGCAGCTCATGGTCGAACGCCAGGTTGGCCTTCCACACCGACGGCAGGCGGGTGCCCGGCGCGATGATGTCGACGTTCTGACGGGCCGAAGCCGGGCCACCGGCCGGGATGTACGGGTTCTTGCCATCCGGGGTGAAGGCACCGGCCGGGATGCTGCGCTCGTCGTACTCGATGTAGTTCAGGCCGGTGTTCTGGTAGGCACCTGCCAGCCACACGTTCGGGGCAGCGCCGCCGAACAGGCCGACGCCACCGCGCAGCTGGGTCGGGCGATCGGTGTCGAAGGTGTAGTTGAAGCCGACACGCGGCTGCACCAGGTTCTTGTCGACCAGCTTGGTGTTGTTGAAGCCGTACAGCTGCTCGATGCGCGGGTTGTACAGACGCTGCGTGCTGAAGTCAGGCATGTCGATGCGCACGCCGAACATCAGGTTCAGGTTGTAGTTGATCGCCCAGGTGTCCTGGATGAACACACCGGTGTTCTTCAGGGTGAAGTCCGCCGGGATGTCGCTGCGGCTGCCATTGGCGCGCGGTGCGCGCAGCTGGTAGCGCGAGGCCTTGCCCGCCAGGAAGTCGTTGACGCTGTTGAACTCGTACACGCCGTTGAGGTTGCGGCCGTAGAAGTTCATCAGGTCGTTCTTCGAGTAATCGAAGCCGAACTTGACGGTGTGGTCACCGATGTACCAGGTACCGGCACCGAAGGCGCTCAGTTCCTTCGACTCGACGATGTTGACGTGGGTGTTCTGCTCGGTACCGACGTACAGCGAGTCATTGCCCGACTTGATGCGGATCTGCGGCATGTCGACCAGCGGAACGCGGTTGGCCGAGTAATCCTTGTGCGAGACCTTGAACTCGGTCGAGAAGTTCTCGGACCAGTCACTGAACAGTTCACCCATCCAGGTTTCGTATTCGGTCGGCTGCTGGTACCAGAAGTTGCTCAGCGAGATGGCGCTGCTGCTGACCTGCGGGAAGCGAACGACGTTCTGCTCCATCTTGTTGTAGCGCAGGGCCGCACGGTGGTTCTCGTTGATGTTCCAGTCCAGCTTGACCGCGTACTCTTCGATCTCGGTCTTGCTGTTCGGCGCCGACAGGCTGCCCGGGTCATAGCCCAGCTTGCCCAGGAAGTTCTGGACGTCGGTGATCTGCTGCTGGGTGATGGTGCCACGGCCGATCGGCGTGTCGCTCAGGGCGACGCCGGCAGCTGCACGCTCGTACTTTTCATAGTTGGTGAAGAAGAACAGCTTGTCCTTGACGATCGGGCCGCCGAAGGTCATGCCGTAGGTCTTCTCGTCCTTGAAACCGTTGAAGTCCTGCTTGTCGCCTTCCAGGCGCGAACGGACCATGTCCTTGTCGCGGTAGGAACCATAGACGGTGCCATGGAATTCATTGGTACCCGACTTGGTCACGGCGTTGATCACCGCGCCGGTACCACCGGAGATGGTGGTGTCGTAGTTGGCCAGGTCGATGTTGATTTCCTGGATGGCGTCCATCGACACCGGCTGACGCTCGGTCGGCAGGTTGTTGGAGCCCAGGCCGAACGGATCGGAAGCGCTGATGCCGTCGATGCGGATGGCGTTGTAACGGGTGTTCTGGCCACCGGCCGAGATCGCGCCGTCAGCCTTGCTGACCTGCGAGATGCGCGGGTCCAGACGGATGTAATCCTGGATGTTGCGGCTGGCCGACGGCAGCGCATCCATCGTTTCGCGGGTCACGTTGGTGCCGGTGCCCATCTTGTTGGCGCTGAACAGGTCCAGGCCGCCAGCGGTGGCGACGACGTTCACGGCGTCCAGGTTGGTGGCAGCCAGGTCGCCGCCCAGGTTGGCGTTGACGGTGTTGACCTGGTTCAGGTTCAGGTAGACACCTTCTTCGGTCTTGGTGCCTTCACCCGGCTTGGTGACGGTGATGGTGTAAGGACCACCCACGCGCAGGCCGCGCGCGTTGTAGCGACCGGCCGCATCAGTGGTGGCACGCGAAACGGTGCCCGACTCGGTGTGCGTGATGGTGACTTCAGCGCCGGCGACAGGCTGGCCTGCAGCGGAGGTCACCTGACCGCCGACACCGGCGGAGGTGCTGCTCTGGGCGAAGGCGGGAGCGGCAGCAAGTGCAGCCACGAGACCAAGGGTGAGCTTGGACATCCGGAGTGGGTGGGTCATTTTTCGGTAGCCTCGATGCGAGTTGGCGATGGCGGAAAAAAAGCGCATCCAATCAGCCCTGCGGGTGGCTGGTCGGAGAGTTATCTGGGGTTCCCTACCGCGTGGCTGAAGGCAGCCATAACGGTTAACACTAGATTAACACGCTACGCCATCAATGTGACGGTTGTGCGACAAACGGCACCGGATCGCAACGCAATCGTGACGAGACCTTCACTCCGCCTTTCCCCAGGATTCACTCGCCGGGGAGCGCCTCACTGACATCGAGGATACGGCCCCGCCACGCGCCGCCGGCGCTGGACAGCAGGGCTACGGCCGCAGCGGCGGCCGCCTCCGGCCCTTGCGCGGCCGGGTCCTGGTCAACTGAATAGGCCCGCGCGCGGAGTGCCGTGCGCAGGGGGCCGGGGTACAGGCCACTGACCCGCACCGGGCTGCGGCCGAGTTCGTCATGCAGACTACTGATCAGGCCTCGCAGGCCATGCTGGGCCGCACCATAACCGCCCCAGTAGGCCTGCCCGACCCGCTCGGGGGCATCGACGGCAAACACCAGGGCGGCATCCTCGCGCTGCCGCAGCAGCGGCAGGCAGGCCTGGGCCAGCCATGCCGGGGCGGTGAGGGTGACATGCACGGCACGGGCGAAACTGGCCGGGTCGGCCAGTTCGAACGGGGTCAGGCCAGGAAAATGCGCGGCACAGACCAGCAGGCCGTCCAGTCGCCCCAGCTCGCGCTGAAGGGCCTGGGCCAGCTCGGCATAGTCGTCAGGACTGGCCCCTTCCAGGTCCAGCGGGTACAGCAGCGGCTCCGGCCCCACCGCCTGGACCTGGGCATAGACGCGATCCAGGCGGCGCGGCTTGCGCCCCAGCAGGACCACCGTGGCGCCGGCCGCTGCTGCGGCAACGGCCGCCGCGCTGCCCAGCCCACCGCCGGCGCCGGCAACCAGCACCACGCGATCCTGCAACGGAAGGCCATCGAGCGCCCCGTCGGTCGGTGACGTCGATGGCCAGGCACTCATCCCTGGGTCGCCTCTTCGACGATGCGCTTGAGCTCGCCGGCCTCGAACAGTTCAAGCACGATGTCGCAGCCGCCGATCAACTCGCCGTTGATGAACAACTGCGGGAATGTCGGCAGATTGGAGAAGCGCGGCAGGTTGGCGCGGATCTCGGGTTCTTCCAGCACGTTGACGGTGCGCAGGGTGACAGCGCCGGCCGCCATCAAGGCCTGTACGGCGCGGCTGGAAAAGCCGCACATCGGGTATTGCGGGGTGCCCTTCATGAACAGCACGAGCGGGTAACGATCGACCTCGGCCTGGATTTGCTGCATTACCGCCACAACCTCACTCCTTGCTTCGCCGGACAAACCGACCGCGGTGGTCGGCTAGACTGCCCACGGTAGCCGCCATTGTAAGCCGATGGAACCGGCTGCCGCCGCCCCTCTGGCCACGAACCTGTCCATGCCCGTCGAATTGCCTGCCCTGCCCTACCTTTCCGGCTCCCTGCAGCCACACCTGTCCGCACAGACCCTGGAACTGCACCACGGCCGACATCATCGTGCCTATGTGGATGCGGTCAATGCCGGCATCCTTGGCACCGAGTGGGAGGAAGCGTCGCTGGAGGAGATCGTCCGCCAGACCCAGGGAAAGCTGTTCGATGCGGCCGCCCAGGCGTGGAACCACGGCTTCTACTGGCAGTGCCTGCGCCCGCGTGGTGGCGGCGAACCGCAGGGCCGTCTGAGCGAGCTGGTGAAGCGCCAGTTCGGTGATGCGCAGCGCCTGCGCGAGGAATTCAACCGCACCGCGCTGGGCCTATTCGGCTCCGGCTGGGTGTGGCTGGTACAGCATCCGGGTGGGCAGCTGGGCATCCAGGCCACCCGCAATGCCGGCACGCCGCTGACCGGTGAAAGCACGCCATTGCTGTGCTGCGATGTCTGGGAGCATGCCTACTACACCGACTACCAGAATGACCGCGCGCGTTATCTGGATGCGTTCTGGCAGCTGGTCAACTGGGACTTTGCCGAAAGCCAGCTGCGCTGACCCCCTGTAGAGCCGAGCCCATGCTCGGCTGGCCGGACAGCAGCCGAGCATGGGCTCGGCTCTACAGATGAAGCTTCACGCGCTCTCGTGCGCAGCCACGGCATCCATCACCCGCGCCGAGTACACCAGCGCCGCACCGGCATTGAGCGACACCGCCACGCCCAGTGCTTCGGCGATTTCCTCGCGGCTGGCGCCATGCTTCAGCGCTGCGTCGACGTGCACGGTGATGCAGCCGTCGCAGCGGGTGGTCACCGCTACCGCCAGCGCGATCAGCTCGCGCGTCTTCGCATCGAGGTGGTTGGTCTGGGCACCGGCATTGGACAGGGTGGCATAACCCTTGACCGTGTCCGGCGAGAGCTTGCCGATCTCGCCGATGCGGCCCTTCAGTTCCTTGCGGTAGGCATTCCAGTCGAGCATGGTCGTGACTCCTGTGAAAGGAGCTCCACGCTACCATCGGGAATGTCGCGCCGATGCCTGCACCCACGCGCCACACCGTTGCAGCCACACAGGGTCGTGCCGGCCGCTGGCCGGCACCCCTTGTTCAGCGGTTGCGCAGCGCGTGCACCGCCGGCGCCACCTGGGCCTGACGGTCCAGCTCCAGCCCGACCTGGTCCAGCGCATCGGCCAGCGCTGCAGCATCATCGTCGCGCAACGTGGCGTGGCCGACCTTGCGGCCTTCGCGCGGCTCCTTGCCGTAGTCGTGCCAATGGCCGCTGGCCTGGGCCAGCACCGGCGACGGGTCCGGCATTGCACCCAGCCAGTTCAGCATGCAGGCATGGCCGAGCATGCGGGTGCTGCCCAGCGGCAGGCCCAGCACGGCACGCAGGTGGTTCTCGAACTGCGAGGTCTCGCTGCCTTCGATGGTCCAGTGGCCGGAGTTGTGCACGCGCGGCGCCATCTCGTTGGCCAGCAGTTCGCCGTCACGGCAGAACAGCTCCAGCGCGAATACGCCCACATACTCCAGGTGCTCGGCAACGCGGCGGGCATAGCCGATCGCGGCCTGCTGCTCGGCATCGGACAGCACGGCCGGGGCCACGCTGGCCGACAGCACGCCGTCGACATGCCAATTGCCGGTGACCGGCCAGGCCTGGAAGCTGCCATCGCGGCCACGCACGGCGACGACGCTGACCTCGCGCTGGAAGGCGACAAAACCTTCCAGGATCAGGCCGGTACGTTCGACCTGCGCACCCAGCGCATCCCACGCGGCATCGATGTCGGCCTCGCTGCGCAACCGGAACTGGCCCTTGCCGTCATAACCGAGGCGGCGGGTCTTGAGGATGCACGGCAGGCCGAACTCGGCCGCCTTCGCAGCCAGCTCATCGCGGCTGCGGATGTCGGCGAACGCCGGCAGCGGGATACCCAACTGCTGGAACAGGGTTTTTTCGCTCAACCGGTCCTGAGCCACCGCCAGCGCCGCTGGCGGCGGGTAGACCGGCACGCGATCGGCCAGGAACTGCGCGCTGTCGGCCGGCACGTTCTCGAAATCGAAGGTGACCACATCGACCTTGGCAGCGAAGTCCGCCAGCGCCTGGCGATCATCGAAGGCGCCGACGGTGAGCGGCGCCAGCGGGCCGCTGCAGGCGTCGGTCGCCGGGTCATACAAGGCGAAGCGCAGCCCCAGCGGCGCACCGGCCAGGACCATCATGCGGGCGAGCTGGCCGCCGCCCAGGATGCCGACGGTCATGCTCATTGGCGCGGATCGTCGTGGGCCATCACGTCTTCGGTCTGGCGTGCACGGAAGGCGTCGAGCGCCTGCCCGATCGCCGGCTGGTCGCTGGCCAGCATCGCGGCGGCGAACAGCGCCGCGTTGGATGCGCCGGCATTGCCGATGGCGAAAGTAGCGACCGGGATGCCGGCCGGCATCTGCACGATCGACAGCAGCGAGTCCATGCCGTTGAGGGCCTTGGACTGCACTGGCACGCCCAGCACCGGAACCGCGGTCTTGGCGGCGATCATGCCCGGCAGGTGGGCGGCACCGCCGGCACCGGCGATGATCGCGCGCAGGCCACGCGGGCCCGCCTGCTCGGCGTAACTGAACAACACATCCGGCGTCCGATGCGCGGACACCACCTTCACTTCGAACGGAACACCCAGGGCTTCAAGCTTCTGGGCGGCGTGCTGCATGGTTTCCCAGTCGGAACGGGAACCCATGACGATGCCGACAAGCGGCGCGATCGGGTTGGGGGTCATTGGCCGTCACCTGCCTTAAAGACGTATTCTAGCCGTCTTCCACGCAAGACGAAGAACCATGGATCGCAAGCTGCTCGACCTGCTGGTGTCGCCGGACACCCGCCAGCCCCTGTCCCTGCTGGATGGCAAGGGCCTGGAAGCCCTCAACAAGGCCATTTCCGCCGGCGCGGTGAACAAGGCCGATGGCAACCCGCTGGCGCAGCCGCTGCGCGAAGCGCTGGTCACCCGCGACCGCAAACAGGTGTTCCGCGTTGACGACGGCATCCCGGTGCTGCTGGCCGAGGAAGCCATCCCGACCGCCCAGATCGCCGACTTCCCGGCCGCATGAGCGCGCTGCCGACGCCGGATGCGGCCGTTGTCGCCGCCGATGTCGCGCGTGCGCTGGCCGAGGACCTGGGCAGCGGCGACGTCACCGCCGCCCTGCTGCCCGACCAGGCCGACAGCGCTTACCTGCTGTGCAAGCAGGACGGAGTGATCGCCGGTCGCCCCTGGTTCGACGCCACCCACCGCGCGCTCGACCCGGAGGTGCGCATCGAATGGCGTGTCTCCGAAGGTGACGCGGTCACTGCCGGCACCGTGCTGGCGCTGCTGCACGGGCGCAGCCGCAGCCTGGTCAGTGCCGAGCGCACCTCGCTGAACTTCCTGCAGACGCTGTCCGGCACCGCCACCACCACGGCCCGCTACGTGGCCGCCGTGGCCGGTACCGGCACGCGCATCCTCGACACCCGCAAGACCGTGCCCGGCCTGCGCCTGGCGCAGAAGTACGCGGTGCGATGCGGCGGCGGCGAGAACCACCGCTTCGGCCTGTACGACACGGTGATGCTGAAGGAAAACCACATCCGTGCCGCCGGTTCGCTGGCCGCGGCGGTGGCTGCGGCGCGCCGGCAATGGCCGGCATTGCCGCTGGTGGTCGAGGTCGAGGATCTGGCGCAGCTGCGGCAGGCACTGGAAGCTGGCTGCGAACGCATCCTGCTGGATGACTTCAGCCCGGATCTGCGCCGCGAGGCGGTGCGCATCACGGCCGGCCGCATCCCGCTGGAAGTCTCCGGCAGCGTCGGACTGGGTGGCCTGCGTTCGATCGCCGAAGACGGCGTGGACTGCATTTCCATCGGCGGCCTGACCAAGCACGTGCAGGCCATCGACCTGTCGCTGAAGCTGGGCCCGCCGCCGGGTTGAGGCCTGCAGGACCTGTAGAGCCGAGCCTACGCTCGGCTGCTTGTCGATTTGCGGCGCGCCCTGCACGCGCTTCGCGCGATGAGCCGAGCATGGGCTCGGCTCTACACGACCCGGGACGCCTTCACGGCTCGGCGACGGCCGCCTCTGCGACGCTGCGGCCATCCCCCACAGGAGCCGCGCATGCGCCGGATGCTCTTGCCTGCCTGCCTGCTGCTGGCCGCGGCGCCGCTGTCCGCGGCGGCCGCCGAAGCCTGCGATGTGCCGCCGCGCTTCGGCCTCAGCCCCTTGGCCGTGGCCATCCGCAACACCGCCTGCAACGAGCACCGGCTGTGGTTCCGGCCCTTCATCGATCGTGATGGCCGCGCCGCCAGCCTCAGCGTCACCGAGGCCGAAAGCGATCACCTGGCCGACAACGGCCTGATCGCCTGGCGGCGCGTGGCCGGCTACTGGCGCGACAGCGGCACGCTCAATGCGATGGGCAGCATCGCCGGTGCCAGCAGCTGCCTGGCCCCGTTGGGCACGCGCTACACCGACAGCGACTGCCGGGCGTTCCTGATCGACAACCCGTGGTCGGCCGCCTTCATTTCCTGGGTGATGGTGCGCGCCGGTGTTCCGGGCTTCAACACCTCGCCCCGCCACATCGACTACATCCGCGCGGCGTACCAGGGCGGCCCATCGGGCGTGCCCCATCGGCTGGTCGACCCGGCCACCGCCAAGCCCGCGCCGGGCGACCTGCTGTGCTTCCTGCGTGACCGCAGCACCACGCTCAGCTACAGCGGGCTGGTGCAGGCGCTGGGCAATGGCTCGGTGGGCCATTGGAAATCGCATTGCGAAGTGGTGGTGGCGGCCAACCTCGGCGGCGACCAGACCCTGTACCTGGTGGGCGGCAACGTAATGAACACGGTGGCGATGCGGTTGCTGCAGCTGGATCGTACCGGGCTGATCAAGCTGCCTCCGGCGCGCGAACGCAACAGCACCGGCATCGACCCCAGCTGCACCCCCGGGCGCGAGGAAGAATGCAGTTTCAACCGCCAGGACTGGGCTGCGCTGCTGCAGCTGACCGCCACGTCACCGCTGGTGATGCCCTCGCCCACTGCCGCGCCGATGCAGCCTACCTCGCCGACGCAACCGACCCAGGTCCCGGCACCGCAGGTGTCGGGCGAACCACAATCGACACGGTGATGCCGGCGCTTGATCCAGCGCGCGTTCGCCGCCATCTTTGCAGGATCGATCCCTGACGGCTGATGCCATGCCCACCCTGCTGCTGTTGCTGATTGCCGGCGGAATCATCTATTTCTTCTGGAACGCTGCGCGTTCGGCCGCCGAACGTGCGGTCGAGCTGGGCCGCAATGCCTGCCGCGCAGCCGATGTGCAATGGCTGGACCAGGCGGTTCACGCCACCGGCCTGCGCCTGTCGCGCGGCGAGGACGGACGGCTCGGCTTCGAACGCACCTTCAAGTTCGAGTATTCCTACGATGGCCTCGATCGCCACGTGGGCCGCATGGTGCTGCGCGGTGACCAGTTGATTTCGTTTACCGGCCCCGGCGCAGCGCGGATCAGCCAGATCCGGCCGGATGTGGGCGATGCCGAGGATGTGTAAGGACTGAAGGTGTGCCGACCAACGTCGGCACCCACACAATCCCTGCCCCACCGGTGAATCCTGCAAAGAAAAACGCCGCCCATCGGGGCGGCGTTGGAAACATTACTTGACCACGCGCAGATTCGGGCGGCCCTTCGGTGGCGGACTGGCCGGCGGCGTATCGTCCGGCGGCGTACCGTCCTCGTGCAGCAGCTCGTCACTGGTCGGAGCGGTCTCGCTGCCCGGAATGTCATCCGGCAGCGCCATGCCCTGCCCGGTCTCGCGGGCGTAGACGGCCAGCACGGCGCTGATCGGTACCTGCACCGGGTAGCTGGTGCCGGAGAAGCGCGCCGAGAAGCTCACCATCTCGTTGTCGATCATCAGCCGCACGACGGCACGTTCGGCGATGTTGAGCACGACCCGGCCATCCTTGACCGCCGAAGGCGGGACCTGCACGCCGGGAACGCCGGCGTCGACCAGGATATGCGGGGTCAGCTGGTTGTCGTTGATCCATTCCACCAGCGCCCGCAGCAGGTACGGGCGGTGGCTGGTCATGTGGAAGAAGTCTTCGGTCATCCGTGAAGTGTACGCGCCCGGCGCCCTGCCGGGGCGGATCGCCTGCACGCCGGTCGGCGTACAGACGGGTTACGCATGGCCGGATCAGACCGGCAGATCGCGCAGCTTCTTTTCCTGGTCGGTCAGGCTGCGGACGAAACCGGGGTGGCGGAAAATACGGTTGCCGTAGTCTTCGATCGCCTTGCCATCCTTCGGCAGCGGCACATCCAGCGACTGCAGGCGCCAGATGATCGGCGCCATCGCGCAGTCGGCCAGGCTCATTTCCGGGTTGAGGAAGAACTTGCTGGCCTTGAACAGCGGCAGCGAGGCGGTCAGCAGCTCCTTCAGGCGCTTGCGCCCGGCCTCGGCCTGGGTCTTGTTGCCCAGCTGGATGGCCTGCACCTGCGGCACCCAGTCGTGCTCGATGCGCAGCATCGCCAAGCGGATGCGTGCGCGGGAGAGCGGATCAACCGGCATCAGTGGCGGATGCGGATAACGCTCATCCAGGTACTCGCTGACCACCGAGGCGGCGTACAGCACCAGCTCGCGCTCGACCAGGGTCGGCACCGAATGGTATGGATTGAGGTCGATCAGGTCTTCAGGCGGGTTCTGCGGATCGACCGGAACGAAGTCGAACGTGACCCCCTTGGCCGCCAGCACCAGGCGTACACGGTGGCACAGCACATCGTCGTTCGAAGAAAACAGCGTCAGTGTATTGCGCATGCGTACGCTCGCCGCCATCAAAGGCTCTCCCACGACAGGAGACCGCCTGCCGCATCGGCGCCGCCGGCACCGTGCCAGCGATCGACTCCTCCCCGAGTGTGCAACCGACCATCACAAAAGCCAATAGGCCCGTGCGATGGCCGGCGGCAGAATCAGTGAACGTCCTTCCAGTATTCCTTCTTCAGCAGGTACAGCAGGAACGTCAGCAGGGCCAGGAACAGGATCACCCACACGCCCAGCTGCTGGCGCTTGAGCGCGGCCGGTTCACCGGCGTATTCGAGGAAGTTGGTGATGTCCCGCACGGCCTGATCGTACTGGCCGGCATCGACCGACCCGGGCGTTTCGATTTTCAGGCCGGTCACCGGCGGGTCCATGCCGGGCGCTTCCGCCTTGCCGTGCACCGCATGCTGCAGGCCCTGCATCTCCCACAGCGGGTTGGGCATGGACGCGTTGGCGAACAGCGCGTTGTTCCAGCCCAGCGGGCGGCTGCTGTCCAGATAGAACGACTTGAGATAAGTGTAGACCCAGTCACTGCCCCGCACACGCGAGATCAGGCTGAGATCGGGTGGCATCTTGCCGAACCACTTCTCCGCGTTCTCCTTCGGCATCGCCACCGGGATCGGGTCGCCGATCGCCGAGCCGGTGAAGTTGAGGTTGTTCATCACCTCTTCTTCGGTCAGGCCCAGGTCCTGCGCCATCCGCGAGTAGCGCAGGTACTTCAGCGCGTGGCAGCCGGAGCAGTAGTTCATGTACAGCTGCGCGCCGCGCTGCAGCGAGGCACGGTCACCCAGGTCGTTGCCGGCCTGCAGCAGCGTGGCGCCACCTTCGGCGGCGGAGGCCAGGAAACTGCCCAGCATCAGGGCGGCCGTCATGGCCAGCCGGACCATCCAGCGATCAGTCATGGGTGGTCACCCTCTCCGGTACCGGCTTGGTCTTGTCCAACCGTGTCCATAGCGGCATGGTGATGAAGAACGCGAAGTACAGGAAGGTCAGCACCCGCCCGATGTAGGTCTCGTGCACGTCGGTGCCCGGACCGGAGCCGATTACGCCCAGCCACACGAAGCACACCGCCAGCACGCCCAGCATCACCTTCGAGATCCAGCCGCGGTAGCGCACCGACTTCACCTTCGCCTTGTCCAGCCATGGCACCAGGAACAGGATCGCGATGGCCGAGAACATCACCAGCACGCCACCCAGCTTGTTCGGCACCACCCGCAACATCGCGTAGTACGGCGTGTAGTACCAGACCGGCTTGATGTGTTCCGGGGTCACCAGGCGGTTGGCCTCGGTGAAGTTGTCGTGCTCCAGGAACAGGCCGCCGAAACCGGGGGCGAAGAAGATGATGAAGGCAGCGATGATCAGCAGGAAGCCGGCGCCGACGCCATCCTTGAGCGTGTAGTACGGGTGGAACGGAATGCCGTCGGCCGGTGCGCTCGGCGACCAGCGGTTGCCCTTCGGCCCCTTCTTGATCTCCACGCCATCGGGGTTGTTCGAACCCACTTCGTGCAGCGCGCCCAGGTGCAGTACCACCAGCAGCAACAGCACCAGCGGCAATGCGATGACATGCAGTGCGAAGAAGCGGTTGAGCGTGGCATCACTGGGCAGGTAGTCGCCCATGATCCATTCGGTCAGGCCATTGCCGATCACCGGTATCGCGCCGAACAGCGAGATGATCACCTTGGCGCCCCAGAACGACATCTGGCCCCACGGCAGCACGTAACCCATGAAGGCTTCGGCCATCAGCACCAGGTAGATCAGCATGCCCAGGATCCACACCAGCTCGCGCGGCTTCTGGTAACTGCCGTACAGCAGACCGCGGAACATGTGCAGGTAGACCACGATGAAGAACAGCGAGGCCCCGGTGGAGTGCATGTAGCGGATCAGCCAGCCCCACTCCACGTCCCGCATGATGTATTCGATGGAACCGAACGCCTCGGCGGCGTTGGTCTTGTAGTGCATCGTCAGGAAGATGCCGGTGACGATCTGGTTGACCAGCACCAGCAGCGCCAGCGAACCGAAGTAGTACCAGATGTTGAAGTTCTTCGGCGCGTAGTACTCGCTGACGTGCTTGCGGTAGACCGGCATCAGGCCGGGCGCGCGGGCGTTGACCCAGTCGGCCACGCCGCTGGCGGTACGGCTGAGGATATTGGCCATCAGGCAGCCCCCTGCGGATCGACACCGATGATGATGGTGTTGTCGTCCTGGTAATGGTGCGCGGGCACCTTCAGGTTGATCGGCGCCGGCACGTCCTTGAAGACGCGGCCGGACATGTCGAAGCGCGACTTGTGGCAGGGGCAGAAGTAGCCGCCCTTCCACTGCGGGTCGTAGGGTTCAGGCCGGATCTCGGCGACCATTTCCGGCGAGCAGCCCAGGTGCGTGCACAGGCCGACCAGCACGGAGATGTCCGGCTTGATCGAGCGCAGTTCGGGGTTCTGCTTGAGCACGTAGTCCGGCTGCTGGTCCTTCTCGCCGGACTCGGGGTCCTTGAGACGGCCATCCAGCCCGTGCAACGCGTCGAGGATCGCCTTGGACCGTTTGACGATCCAGATCGGCTGGCCACGCCATTCCACGATCAGGCGTTGGCCTTCCTGCAGGGCGCTGATGTCGGCCACCACCGGTGCGCCGGCAAGCTTGGCGCGGGCACTGGGGTTCCAGGATTTGATGAAAGGAACTGCGGTGAATCCGACGCCGACGGCGCCCACCACGGCTGTGGTGGCAGAAAGAAAACGCCGACGTCCGGTGTTGACTGGATCGTGTACCCCATCGTTGGCCATCCGGCACTCCGATATTGATTAGGTAGCTTTAAGGCTGCCAGCGGATCCGGTGGGGGCCAGAGCCGCATTGAATCATGGGCGAGTGTAGCGGAACCGTCGCGCGCCACACAACGCATTGCAACAACATTGAATTACGGGGTTGCCGGCCAGCGGCCGGCACTACCAAATGCGTGCCGGCCAACGGTCGGCACCTACTGCTTGGTCAAAGCGGTGCGGTAACGCTCGGCCAGCTGGCCGACCCGGCGCACGTAGTACTGCGTCTCGCTGTAGGGCGGCACACCGCCGTGGCGGTCAACCGCGCCCTCGCCGGCGTTGTAGCCCGCCGCGGCCAGGGTCAGGTCGCCATTGAAGCGCTTCAGCAACCACGCAAGATACTGCACGCCACCGCGGATGTTCTGCCCGGCGTCATAGGAATCGCTTACCCCGAACCGCGCGGCGGTCGGCGGCATCAGCTGCATCAGGCCCTGTGCGCCGGCGCGGCTGAGCGCGGTCGGGTTGTAGGCCGACTCGGCATGGATGATGGCGCGCACCACCGCCTCTTCCACGCCGAACTCGCGCGCAGCCGAAGTGATCTCGGCCTGGAAGGCCGAGGTGTTCAGGCGCACCGTGCCGAAGTCCACGCGCGGATTCACGCCGCACGCATAGCAGCGCTCCATGAAGCTGTAGCGGATGGTCCGCACCGGGCCGAGGTTGGCCACCTGGGTCGGGCGCGCGCTGGTGTAATGCCGCACGCCATCCTTCATGAAGGAATAGACCTGGCCACTGACCATGCGCCCGGCACGCGATGGCGTCGGTGCCGCGGCGGGTGCTGACCCCGCCGGCGCCGGTGCCACCTGGGGAGGCGCAGCGGTACTGGCCGCCACGGCGACCGGATTGCGTTCGATGCTGGCCACAGTGGTCGGCGCGGGCTTCGGTGCGGACACCACCGGACGCGGCGCCGGACGGGTATCACGGGCATAGCTGATGGTGCTGCAGCGCGCGCCGGCCACCCGCTTGCTCACATAACTGGTGACGCCGTCGGCGCCCTGGCACTTGTACAGGGTTCCAGCGCTGGCCGGCGCAGCGGTCAGCGCAGCGATGATGATCGCCGTTGTCCCCAGTATCCCCTTCATGGCGGCGAGTGTCCCAGCTTCGCCGGGGCTTGCCAAGCGATGAGGCTCAGCCTGTGACCGGCGGCACAGACAGCAGCTGGCCGAGGCCGGCCAGGCGCTGTGCCAGTTCGTCGCGCAGGCCCGGCGGGGTGGTCCAAAGCGCCACCGGTATGCGGTCCAGGCTGAGGATCTGCGCCAGCATCATGCCGCGGCTCTCGGCCCCCATGCGCAGCAGGCAGTGGTCGGGGCCATCCGCTTCCAGTACCCCACACCACGGCGGGATGCGGCCTTCCAGCTCGGAATGGCTGCCGGCCAGGCGGAGGATGGCCTGCAGCGCGAACGGCGCCTGGCTGACCGCCTGCCGCACCATCACGTCCGGGGGCGCCGGCGTACGCCGATGCAGGCCCGGTCCGGTGCATTCGCGCACAGCGCCCATGCGGTCCACGCGCAGGGTGCGCCAGTCCTGGCGTCCCAGGTCCCAGGCCAGCAGGTACCAGCGCCGGCCATAGTTGACCAGGTGCTGGGCCTCGACCTCGCGCTGGGTGACCGCATCCTGCGCGCTGCGGTACTCGAAGGCCAGCCGCGACGCCTGCCGGCAGTACTGCGCCAGCCGCCCCAGCAGGCGCGCGTCGGTAGCGGGCAGATCCGACAGGGTGGCGGTGGCGGCATGCACTTCGCCGGCCTGTTGGCGACGGCGGGTCGGCACCAGCGGGTCCAGCTTGGACAGCAGGCCACGTGCGGTGTCATCGATACCGGCGACGGTGGCCGAGGCCGCGCGCAGGGCGATGGCCAGAGTGGTCGCTTCTTCTTCGTCCAGCAGCATCGGCAGGACCGGCGCCCCAGCCCCCAACTGGTAGCCGCCCCCTACCCCGGCCGAGGCCTGGATGGGGTAACCCAGCTCGCGCAGGCGCTCGATGTCGCGGCGGATGCTGCGCCTGTCCACGCTCATCCGCTCGGCCAGCTCAGCGCCGGACCACTGGCGGCGGGCCTGCAGCAGGGCGATCAGGCGCAGCAGTCGATGGGCGGTGTGGCGCATGAAGGATCGAGGACAGAAGTCGTCCGCAATAGTGCCCCAGGATGACCTCCAGTTCACCACCCACCGCAAGGAGCAATGCCATGACCTCACGCCAGATCACCCTGTACCACGCCGCCCGTTCCCGCTCGAGCGGCGCAGTGGCGCTGCTGGAAGCGCTGGGTGCCGACTACCACATGCAGGTGCTGGACCTGAAGGCCGGCGCCAACCTGGCCCCGGCCTACCTGGCCATCAACCCCATGGGCAAGGTGCCGGCCATCGTCCACAACGGCGCACTGGTGACCGAACAGGTGGCGATCTACCTGTACCTTGCCGACCTTTACCCGGAAGCCGGGCTGGCCCCGCCGATCGGCGACGCCCTGCGCGGCCCCTACCTGCGCTGGATGGCCTTCTACGGCGCGTGTTTCGAGCCGGCGATGATCGACAAGGCGATGCACCGCGAGCCGCCGCCGCGCCTGATGTCGCCCTACAACGACGCCGAGACCGTGCTGCAGGTGATCGAGGCCCAGCTGGCGCAGGGCCCCTACCTGCTCGGCGAGACCATGAGCGCCGCCGACGTTCTATGGGGCAATGCGCTGGCCTGGACCACCGCCTTTGGCCTCGTGCAGCCGGCGCCGGCAACGGCCGACTACATCGCCCGGATGAGCGCGATGACCGCCTTCGACCGGTCGCGGCAGATCGATGCGGAGCTGGCGGCAGCGTAAGGGCGCCGGCCGGGCTTCCTTTGTAGCGCCGAGCCTAGGCTCGGCTGGTTTCAGCAGAGCCAGGCCATGTCTGGCTGTCCCATGGGAAGCGGGAAGAGCAGCCGAGCGTGGGCTCGGCTCTACAGGAGCGCGCGGCGGCCGCGCCGGGATGCGGGTAGAATTGCCCGCTTTCCCGCCACCCGAATGGATTAAGCGCCATGACCGGGACGCCAGACGTCTTTCCGCCCGCACCAGGCGGTACCCCGCTCGTTGCCCTGCCCGCTGGTCCGCGCAAGCCCGACCAGGTCAAGGGCAAGCTGTACATCAAGACCCACGGTTGCCAGATGAACGAGTACGACTCGGCCAAGATGGCCGACGTGCTCGCCGCCAGCGATGGCCTGGAACTGACCGACAGCCCGGACGACGCTGACGTCATCCTGGTCAACACCTGCTCCATCCGCGAGAAGGCGCAGGAGAAGGTGTTCAGCCAGCTGGGCGTGTGGAAGGGCCTGAAGAACAAGGGCCGCGAGGTCATCATCGGCGTCGGCGGCTGCGTCGCCTCGCAGGAAGGCGAAGCGATCATCAAGCGCGCGCCGTTCGTCGACCTGGTGTTCGGACCGCAGACCCTGCACCGCCTGCCGGAACTGATCCGCGCGCGGCGCGAACAGAAGCGCCCGCAGGTGGACATCAGCTTCCCCGAAATCGAGAAGTTCGACCGCCTGCCGGAGCCACGTGCCGATGGCGCCTCGGCGTTCGTGTCGATCATGGAAGGCTGCTCCAAGTACTGCTCGTTCTGCGTGGTGCCTTATACCCGCGGCACCGAAGTCAGCCGCCCGTTCGAGGACGTGGTGGTGGAAGTGGCGCAGCTGGCCGCGCAGGGCGTGCGCGAGATCAACCTGCTGGGCCAGAACGTCAACGCCTATCGCGGCCCGTATGGCGACGGTGAATTCGCCGACCTCGGCCTGCTGATCCGCACCATCGCCGAGATCGACGGCGTGGGCCGCATCCGCTTTACCACCTCGCACCCGCTGGAGTTCAGCGATTCGCTGATCGACGCGTTCCGCGACGTGCCAAAGCTGGCCAACTTCCTGCACCTGCCGGTACAGGCGGGCAGTGATCGCGTGCTGTCGGCGATGAAGCGCGGCTACACCGCGCTGGAGTTCAAGTCGAAGATCCGCAAGCTGCGCGCGGTGCGCCCGGACATCTCGATCAGCTCGGACTTCATCGTCGGCTTCCCCGGCGAGACCGATGCCGATTTCGAGAAGACCATGAAGCTGATCGAGGACATCGGCTTCGACCACAGCTTCTCCTTCATCTACTCGCGCCGCCCGGGCACGCCGGCGGCCGACCTGGAAGACACGATCAGCGATGCGGAAAAGCACGCGCGGCTGTCGCGCCTGCAGGAACGCATCAATGCGCACGCGGCCAGCATCTCCGAAAAGATGGTTGGCACGGTGCAGACCGTGCTGGTGGAAGGTCCGTCGCGCAAGAACCCGAACGAGTTGACCGGCAAGACCGAGAACATGCGCTCGGTGAACTTCCCGGCGCCGGCGCGGCTGATCGGCCAGTTCGTGGATGTGGTGATCACCGAAGCGCTGACCAATTCGCTGCGCGCGCGGGTGGTGGCGGAGTAAATCTCCGGGTCGCATCCCCGCAGGGGCTCCGACCAGCCGGCCCGATCAATGGGATCGGAACCCCTCTGCGGGGACCCGACCCCTGCCTTCAATCCAATCGCTTGCGGAAACGCAGGATCGCCAGCGTCATCATCACCACGATGAAGGCCAGCAGTGCCAGCGCATCCGGCCACAGCTCCCACAGCGAGGCGCCACGCAGCATGATGCCGCGCACCAGGCGCAGGAAATGGGTCAGCGGCAGCACTTCGGCCAGCCACTGCACCGGCCGCGGCATGCCGGCGAACGGGAACATGAAACCCGACAGCAGGATCGACGGCAGGAACAGGAACAGCGTCATCTGCATCGCCTGGAACTGCGAACGCGCGCGCGTGGAGATCAGCAGGCCCAGCGCGAGGTTGGCCAGCACCAGCAGCACCGCGGCCAGGTAGATGTCCAGCAGGCTGCCGCGGATCGGCACCTGGAACAGCCAGGTGCCCAGCACCAGCACCAGCGTGGTCTGCAGCAGGCCGATCGCTGCATAGGGCAGCACCTTGCCGACCATCAGTTCGCTGCGCGATACCGGCGTGGCGATCAGCAGTTCCATGTTGCCGCGCTCGCGTTCGCGCACCACCGCCACCGCCGTGAACATCACCAGGGTCATGGTCAGGATCACCCCGATCAGGCCGGGGACGATGTTCACCGCCGAGCGCCGTTGCGGGTTGTAGAAACTGGTCACGCTGACCTGGCCACCGGCAATGCTGCCTTCGCGCAGCGGCCGCGTATTGCTGGTCGGGCGCGTATCCAGTGGCACCTGAGCCAGCTGGATCGCCGCACTCTGCACCACGGTGTCGCTGCCATCGACCAGCACCTGTACCGCTTCGCGTCCATCGAAGCAGCGACGCTCGAAGTCGGCCGGCACCACGATGCCGACGCTGATCTCGCCGCGGCGCAGCGCCTGCATCAGCTGGTCCGGCGTGTAGGCCTCGCTGCGTGGCGTGATCACGCCGGTGGCGACCATGTCCTGCACCAGCGCGCGTGAGGCGGCGCTGTTGGCCTGGTCGGCGATACCCGCATCGAGGTGGCGCAGGTTGAGGTTGATCGCATACCCGAACAGCAGCAGCTGCATCACCGGAATGCCAACGATCATCGCCAGCGTGATGCGGTCGCGGCGCAGCTGCCGCAGTTCCTTGAGCATGATCGCCCACAGCCGGCGCAGGTTCATGCCGCCGGCTCCCGGCCACGGCCGCGGGTAGCGGCAACAAACACGTCTTCCAGGTTCGGCGCCACCGCCTCGATATGCGCCTGCGGATCAGCATCGGCCAATGCGCGCTGCAACGTCGCGGTATCGGCCGCGCCTTCATTGCACAGCACGCGCAGCTGCGTGCCGATCTGCGCCACGCTCAGCACGCCGGGCAGTTCGGCCAGCGCGCGGCTGGCCTGGCGCGGCTGCGAGGAGGTGACCTGCAGCGTGCGCCCTTGCAGCCGTGCACACAGTTCGGCCGGCGTGCCATCGGCCACCAGCGCGCCGCGATCAAGGATGGCAAGGCGGTGGCAGCGCTCGGCCTCGTCCATGTAGTGGGTCGAGACCAGCACGGTGGTGCCCGCATCGGCCAGTTCGAACAGGGCCTCCCAGAAATCGCGGCGCGATTCCGGATCGACTGCGCTGGTCGGTTCGTCCAGGAACAGCAGCTCCGGGGCGTGCACGACGGCACCGGCCAACGCCAGGCGTTGCTTCTGCCCACCGCTGAGCGTGCCCGCCAGCTGCGGCTGCCGATCCTGCAGCCGGTACTGCTGCAGCAGTGCATCGACGCGCTGCCGCGCCTGTGAGCGCGGCAGGTCCTGGATGGCGGCGAGGAATTCGAGGTTCTCGCGTACCGACAGGTCTTCGTACAACGAGAAGCGCTGGGTCATGTAGCCGATACGCCGGCGCAGCGCTTCGGCCTGTTCGGGCACGGCCAGGCCGAGCACCTCGATCTGCCCCGCGCTCGGCTCCAGCAGGCCGCACAGCATGCGGATGGTGGTCGACTTGCCCGAGCCGTTCGGCCCCAGGAACCCGTAAACCTGTCCACGTGGCACGGTCAGGTCGACATTGTCGACGGCCAGCAGATCGCCGAAGCGGCGGGTCAGGCCCTGCGCAAGCACCGCAATGTCGTTGCCGATGTTCAGAAGCTCACCTGCACCGGCATCCCCGCCGGGAGTTTCTGCATGTCGGCGGTCGTATACACTTCGATCTCGGCGAGGTAGCTCAGCCGCGCAACGTCGTCACCGGTCAATGCGTAGTAAGGGGTGAACGACGGCTCGCTGCGGATCGAGCGCACATGGCCCTTCAACGCGGCCCCGCCGTCCTCCAGCTGCACCTGCGCGGCCTGGCCAACCTTCACCTTCAAGCGCAGGGGTTGGGGCAGGTAGACGCGCGCATAGGGACGCTCGCCGACCAGCATCACCGCCAGCGGCGCCCCGATCGGCGCCTGGTCACCCTGCCGGTAGGGCAAGGCATCAACCACGCCATCGCGGGGCGCGCGCAGCTGCAGCTTCTGCAGGTTGACGCCCTGCACCACCTGCTGCGCCTGCGCAGCGTCCGCTGCGGCCTGCCCCTGCGCGATGTCCTGCGCTCGGCTGCCGTGCACCAGCTCCAGCCAGGCCTGCTCAGCGGCACGCACGCTGGCTTCGGCATTGCCTGCGGCCGCGCGTGCGCGGTCCAGCTCGGCGGCGGCGATCAGGCGCTGGCGTGCCAGCGGTTGAACCCGGCGGTAGTACGCGCTGGCTTCGGCGGCCTGCGCACGCAAGGCGGCCAGCTGCGCCTGGGCCTGCGCGATCTGCTCCTGCCTCGGGCCGATCTTCAGTTCTTCCAGCTGTGCCTGCGCGCGCACCGTGTCGGCCTGCGCTGCGGCAAACTGCGCGTCGCCACGGGCCGGGTCGAGCTGCATCAGCACGGTACCGGCCTTGACCTGTTGGCCCTCTCGCACATCCACCGTAGCGATCACCTCGGCCGCCGGTGCTGGCACCGTAATGCGGTCCCACTCCAGCGTCCCCAGGGCGGTTGGCGTTGCCTGGCCACATCCCGCCAGCAGGCCGATGCCCGCCAGTCCAATTCCACGCACCCCGTTGCCGATGCCCATGCCATCCCCTCCTGCGACGGCGCGACGGTGCCATGCGCCCCGTGCACCCACAATGATTGCAATCTGCAATGGCGTTTTTTTCACCACCTACCGCGGAGCCTTTTGCTGCAAGGCCCCGCGCCACCTATCCACAGCTTGATTCAGCATCATTCCACAGCCGGTGTGGAGAACCGACAGGACATGGCCGTGTTGGGTGCCCGGCAGCGGAAGATGCGCTGCCGCCACGCGGGCCGACCGGCCGTGACGTTTTTTTCACCACCACCTCATGGGCCTTGTGGCACAAGCACTGCGAAGGCCTATCCACAGGTTTTCGCGCACCCCGTCCACATCGGGTGTGGAAAACCGCGTATCGGCCCGCTGCTGGCCGCGCGCCCCGTGCGCGCGCTACCCTTGTCTCCCCTGAATACACTGCGGTGGAAGGCGTCAGCCCCACCCGAAGCAATGAAAAGCATCGAGCATCGAGACTTCACCCTGTCGCCGGAAGACAACGAACGGCTGGCCAACCTGTGTGGCCCGTTCGATGGCCACCTGCGCCAGATCGAACTGAAACTCGGCGTGGAAATCGCCAACCGTGGTTTCGTGTTCCGCATCAGCGGGCCGAAGGAAGCCATCATCGAGGCGCAGAAACTGGTCGAGGCACTGTACGCCGAGACCACCGAGACCACCTTCGACAGCCACGCCATCCACCTGCGCCTGGCGCAGGCCAATGTCGAGCAGATCGCCGAGCGCTCCTACGAAGCACAGGAAGTGGCGATCAAGGTCAAGCGCGGCACGGTGCGTGGGCGTGGTGCCAACCAGGCCCGCTACCTGCACCAGATCGCCACCCACGACATCAACTTCGGCATCGGTCCGGCCGGCACCGGCAAGACCTTCCTGGCCGTGGCCAGCGCGGTCGAAGCACTGAACGAATCGCGGGTGCAGCGCCTGATCCTGGTTCGCCCGGCGGTGGAAGCCGGCGAGAAGCTGGGCTTCCTGCCCGGCGACCTGAGCCAGAAGGTCGACCCCTACCTGCGGCCGCTGTACGACGCCCTGTACGAGATGATGGGCGTGGAGAAAGTGGTCAAGCTGCTGGAAAAGAACGTCATCGAGATCGCGCCGCTGGCGTACATGCGCGGGCGCACCCTCAACGATGCATTCGTGATCCTGGACGAAGCGCAGAACACCACCATCGAACAGATGAAGATGTTCCTGACCCGCCTGGGCTACGGCTCCACCGCGGTGGTCACCGGCGACCTGACCCAGACCGACCTGCCCAAGCACGTGAAGTCGGGCCTGCGCGATGCCATCGACGTGCTGCGCGAGGTCGAGGGCGTCAGCTTCACCTTCTTTGAATCCCGTGACGTGGTCCGCCACCCGCTGGTGGCGCGCATCGTCAGCGCCTACGACCGCCGCGACCTGCATCAGATCCAACCTGGAGCGACTCCATGACCCGTGGTACCGTGCGACTGGACGTCGCCGTCAGCTATGCCCTGCCCCGTACCGGGCTGCCGGCGGCAGTGAGTTTCCGCAAGTGGGTGGCTGCCGCACTGAAGGGCCGCATCCGCGAGGCCGACCTCGCCATCCGCGTGGTCGATGCCAAGGAAGGGCAGTCACTGAACCGGCATTACCGCGGCAAGGACTACGCGACCAACGTGCTCAGCTTCCCGGCCGATGTGCCAGAAGGCCTGCCCAAGGGCGTCAAGTTCCCGCTGCTGGGTGACTTGGTGATCTGTGCACCGGTGGTGGCACGGGAGGCCGACGAGCAGGGCAAGGCGCTCAACGCCCACTACGCGCACCTGACCGTGCACGGCGTGCTGCACCTGCTCGGCTGGGACCACGAAGATGACAAGGAAGCCGAGGCGATGGAGCAGCTGGAACGTGAGATCCTGGCCGAGCTCGGCATCGGCGACCCCTACGCCGGAGAGCGCTGACACCGGGCTCTGTTCCGAGCCCACGCACTCACGGAAGAGGAGCGCGGCATGTCCCTGCCCACACTTGTGCTTGCCGCGCTACTGCAGTCCGGGGCTGGCCTGATGCCCGATCCTGGCCGTCCCTCACCGTTCCCCACCAGTGACAGCGAGGCCGACATCGCCGCAAAGATCGCCGAACTACGGGCGTTCTTTGGCAGCAACGAGCGCGACACCCGCAATATCGTCGCCACCGCCCAGCAACGGGCGCTGATCGACCGCCTGGAAGCCCGGCACGCGGTCCGCCTGGCCGGCCTCTGGGTGGACAATGCGACGGGCTGGAACGTCGTCGTGCGATTGACAGGTGCCGCACCCGAGGCCGATGAGACACATCCGGGGGCAGATGGCCCGCAACACGTGCACTACATCACCGGTGCCACGATGACGGAAGCGGAGATGAAGCGCCGCCTGCACGCACAGCGGGACTGGCTCCTGGCCCAGTTGCCCGACCTGTTCGGCTATAGCCTGGACGTCAAGGCCGGAGAGCTGGAGGTTGAAGTGCGGGATACCCCAACCAACCGCGCGACGGCGGCGACCGTGCGCGACCACCTGCAGGCACTGCTGGGCTACCCGGTGAGGCTGCGCTGGCATCCGGCGACATCGCAACGGCGATCCCCCTGACCAACGTGGAGTGCGGGCGCCGGTCCGCGCGCTGCGCTATTGTTCAACACCGGCCAGGACTCGGAAGGAAAAAGGATGAACCCAGGGTACGGCTTCATGACGACCATGATAGCTGCCGGCCTTTTCGCCATTCTGCTGGTGCTGGGCGGCCATGCCGTGCGCCGTGTCAGTGCACGCGACCCCAGCGGGCAGCACTGGCTGCTGCGCACGCTGGCACTGCTGTCACCGGCGTGCGTCATTGCCAGCCTGGCGGTCGGCGTGATCGGGCCTCAGCTGCTGCCACAGCGGCACGGAATAAGCACCACGATGGGCCTGGTGACGAGCGCGCTGCTGCTGATGCTGATTGGCGCGCTCACCGCGCCGGTGGCCTGGCGCGTGGCGGTCCAGCAGCGCCTGCGGCGCTCGGCGGCGACCTTGCCGTTCTTCCATGCGTCAACCGCCTCACTCTGGCTGTTGTACGCGCTCTGCGCGATGTACATGCCACTGGCAAAGGCCGCCGAACCGGCTCTGATGCCCTGGTTCGAACAATCGGGCGTGCTGCAGTTGGCGGCTCGCGGATTGGTCACGGTTCTCCACGCCTCGATGCAGGCGGTGCTGCTCACCCTGCCGGTGATGGGGCTACGCGCCCTGCTGACCCGCGGCCGCCGCCGCAGCAGCAAGGCTGAGAACCCGCCCCCGTCACCGTTATGATGTCCGGCCCGCCTGCGGAACCTGCCCGTGTCCCTGCGTTGCTGCCTGTCCCTGCTGTGTGCCCTTGCAGTTCCATCCGCCTTCGCGTCCCGCCTGGACCTGCCGGCGCTGATCGAATGCCGCCAGGGCGTGGCCGACCAGGCCGCGCTGGCGCCGCTGCTGGCCGACCCGCTGAAGGCCGTGGCGCAGGGCCTGCAGCCGCTGCCGCAGGGCAACCAGTTCATGAGCGAGTACCGCCTGGCACAGCCGATCAGCGTGTTTGGCGCGACCACCGAGCGGGTGGCAGTGGCCGGCGCCAGCATCATGGCGGTACTTGACCAGGCCGATCCACGGCCACTGGCCAAGCGGCTGGCGCTGGAGACCGGCTACGACCAGGACGGCAAGTTCATGGCCGGCCGCGAGGTGGTCAGCCGCGACGTGACCGACGCGAAGACCGGCGAGGCCCAGATCGAGTCGATCATCCTCAGCGTCTCCACCGTGGCTTCCCATCCCGGCAAGACCCTGGCCGGCTGTACCTACAGCCTGGACCTGCCCGAGGAGCAGGCAACCCCGGTTGCCCCGGCCCCGCCCACCGGCAGTCACTGACAGGCCGCCACATCCTGCTAGACTTGGGCCAACGCCCGGCCTGCCGGGTGCCTTTTTTCCAGAGATGTCAGAAGACGACAGTAGTAGCTCCCCTGCGGAGCACAGCGAAAAGAAGCGCGGCTGGCTTGAACGCCTGACCTCCGCCTTCTCCGGCGAACCCCATACCCGCGACGAGCTGGTCGCTGTCCTGCACACCGCGCAGGAAGAGGGTCTGATCGCCGCCGATACCCTGAAGATGATGGAAGGCGCCATTTCGGTGGCCGAGCTGACCGTGGGCGACGTGATGATCTCGCGCTCGCAGATGGTCTCGCTGCCGGTCGAAGCGCCCTTCCTCGAACTGATGAAGCAGGTGGTCGAATCCGGCCATTCGCGCTTCCCCGTGCACGGCGAGAACAAGGACGACATCCTTGGCATCCTGCTGGCCAAGGACCTGCTGCGCGGCGTGGTGGCCGACAACGGCCCGGCCAACGTGCGCGAGTTGCTGCGCCCGGCGGTGCTGATCCCGGAGGCGAAGAAGCTCAACGTGCTGCTGAAGGAATTCCGCCTGTCGCGCAACCACATGGCCATCGTGGTGGACGAGTACGGCGGTGTCGCCGGCCTGGTTACCATCGAGGACGTGCTGGAACAGATCGTCGGCGAGATCGATGACGAGCATGACGAGGCCGAGGATCCGTCGGCGCAGATCGCGATCCAGTCCGACGGCCAGTACGTGGTCGACGCGCTGACGCCGATCGGCGACTTCAACGAACGCTTTGGTGCCACCTTCTCCGACGAGGACTACGACACCATCGGTGGCCTGGTCACCGAGGCTGTGGGCCACCTGCCGGAAGTCGGTGACGAACTGGCACTGGACCGCTTCATGTTCCGCGTGGCCCGCGCCGATGCGCGCCGGGTGCAGGCCTTCCACGTGACCGTGCTGCCGCCGGACGCGCAGGACGACGCTTGAAGCGCGGTGGCCTGATCCTGACGCTGTGGCTGGCACTGTGCGTGCTGGCCATGCCCCTCCCGCTGGCCGCGTTCGCGCAGCCCGTGGCGGCCACACCTGCTGCCCCCGGCACCAGCGCCGAGGCCCCTGCCCCGCGCATCGGCGTGGTGACCATGCAGCCGGGCACGGTGTTCTTCGAACGCTTCGGCCATGACGCCATCGTCGTGGTCGATCCGCTCAGCGGCGAAGCGACCTCGTACAACTTCGGCTACTTCGATCCGTCCGAAGACGATTTCATCAGCCGCTTCGCACGCGGCGACATGATGTACTACCTGGTAGCGCTGCCGCTGCAGCAGGACCTGTCGTACTACGACGAGACCGGCCGCGGTGCCAGCGTGCAGTGGCTGGACCTGCGTCCGGACCAGGCCCGCGCACTGGCCGCCGACCTGGCCGAACGGGCCAAGCCGGAAAACGCGCGCTACCACTACGACTACTACACCGCCAATTGCGCCACGATGGTGCGCGACACCGTGGACAAGGCACTGGGTGGCGGCCTGCAGTCACAGCTGGCCGGCCGTTCGCGCGGCAACACCTACCGCAGCGAATCGGTGCGACTGGCCTCGCCGGCACCGTGGATGTGGCTGGGCTTCGACGTCGGCCTGGGGCCGTTCGCCGACCAGCCGCTGTCACGCTGGCAGGAAGCCTTCGTGCCGATGCGCCTGGCCGACGCGCTGCGCCAGGCACGCAACAGCGACGGTCGGCCCCTGGTGCAGTCCGAGCAGGAACTGCTGCCGCACCGCATCGCCCCGGAGCCGAAGGAGTTCGCGCGTCGCTGGTGGCCGTGGCTGGTGTGCGGCCTGGTGGTCGCCGCCGGCGTGCTGGCGCTGCGCCACCGTCCGCGCCTGCTGGCCGGGCTGGCGCTGCCGTTCTGGCTGCTGTGTGCCCTGTTCGGCGGCGTGCTGGTGTTCCTGTGGGGCTTCAGCATCCACTACGCAGCGTGGGCCAACCGTAACCTGCTGCTGCTTTCGCCGCTGGCCGTGCTGCTGCTGCCGGGTGCGATCGCCCTGCTGCGCCGGCGCGTGCCGGGGCGCATGTTCAGGGTGGTGCTGTGGCTGCTGGCGGTGCAGGCCGTGGCCGCGCTGGTACTGCACTGGCTGAGCCTGCAGGCGCAGTACAACGTGCAGTGGATCGTGCTGCTGCTGCCGGTACACGTCGCCCTGGCGTGGGTGCTGGGGCGTCGTCCTCACTTGTCCGAAACACGGCCCTGACGCACGATGGCGGGCATGTCATTGCCCGCCTCCGCTTCCGCCCCGGCTTCGGCCAACCCTACCTGCGTCATCAACTGCGTCCACTACGATGACAAGGGCAAACGCCACGACATCAGCCTGGACGCCATCAGCGATGTCATTGCCAGCGGCAACGGCTTCGTGTGGGTCGGCCTGTACGACCCCAACGAAGACGTGCTGCTGAAACTGCAGGAAGAATTCTGCCTGCACGACCTGGCCATCGAGGATGCGCGCAATGCGCACCAGCGGCCCAAGGTCGAGACCTACGGCAATTCGCTGTTCGTGGTGGTGACCACCGCGCAGATGGTCGACGAGCGCATCCAGTACGGCGAAACCCACGCCTTCCTCGGCCCGCGCTTCCTGGTGACGGTGCGCCACGGCGCCTCGCTGTCCTACGCCCCGGTACGCGCGCGGGTCGAGCGCGAGCCCCAGCTGCTGAAGATGGGCCCGTCGTACTGCCTGTATGCGGTGACCGACTTCGTGGTCGACAACTACCTGCCCATCGTGCACCGCTTCCGCGACACCCTGGACCTGCTGGAAAAGGACATCTTCGCCGACACCTACAAGCGCAGCACCGTGGTGCGGCTGTACGAGCTCAAGCGCGAACTGAACAAGATGCGCATGGCAGTCGCGCCGCTGCAGGATGTGCTGGCCCAGATCCGGCGCTATCAGGGCGAGCTGATTCCCGACGAAGTGAAGCTGTACGTGCGCGACGTGCATGACCATGCGGTGCGCATCAGCGACGTGATCGACACCCTGCGCGAGATGCTGGGCACTGCGCTGAGCGTAAACCTGTCGCTGGTGACACTGGCACAGGGCGAGACGGTAAAGCGGCTGGGTGCCTGGGCCGCGCTGCTGGCCGCGCCGACGCTGATCACCAGCTGGTATGGCATGAACTTCAGCCACATGCCGGAGCTGAGCCAACCGTGGTCGTACCCGCTGATGATCGTTGGCGTGGGCGGCGTGTGCGTGGGCCTGTACCGGTTGTTCAAGCGTTCGGGCTGGCTGTAGCGCGTACGCAACCCTCTTCTTGTAGAGCCGAGCCCATGCTCGGCTGGCTGTTTGGCGCATTCCGTAGAGTCGAGCTTTTTCGACTGATGCCGGCGAGAGCAGCCGAGCATGGGCTCGGCTCTACAAGAGCGACGAGCAGTCGGGCATGGCTCGACTCTACAGAAGGAGGGGAATCAGGCCACGTAGACGGTCTTGATGTTCATGAACTCATGGATGCCGTGGTCGGCAAGCTCGCGGCCGAAGCCAGACTCCTTGCTGCCACCAAATGGCAGCCGCGCGTCGCTCTTGACGATGGCGTTGACGAATGCTGCACCGCATTCCATGCGCTGCGCAAAGGATTCGCCGCGCACCGGGTCGCGCGTCCACACGCTGCCGCCCAGGCCGAAGCGGGTGTCGTTGGCCACGCGCAGCGCGTCGGCTTCGTCCTTGACCCGGATCACCGCCGCCACCGGCCCGAACAGTTCCTCATCGTAGGCCGGCATGCCCGGCCCCACCTGGTCGAGCACCGTGGCCGGATAGCCCGCGTGGGTTCCGGCAATTGGCTCCCCGCCCACCAGGACCCGTGCGCCCTTGGCCACGCTGGCCTGCACCTGCTTGTGCAGCTCGTCGCGCAGGTCGGCACGGGCCATCGGTGCCAGCGTGGTGGCACCGTCGTTGGGATCACCGTACTGGCGCTGGCCGGCGGCGTCGACGAAGCGCTGGGTGAATGCATCGGCCACCGCCTCGACCACGATGAAGCGCTTGGCCGCGATGCAGGTCTGCCCGCCGTTGTCGAAGCGCGACTTCACGGCCGCGGCGACGGTCTTGTCCAGGTCGGCATCCTCGAGCACCACGAACGCGTCGCTGCCGCCCAGTTCCATCACCGACTTCTTCAACTGACTGCCGGCGTTGGAAGCGATGGAGCGCCCTGCCCGCTCGCTGCCGGTGAGGGTAACGGCCTTTACCCGCGCATCACGCAGCACCTCGGCGGCCTGGTCGTTGTCGATGTGCAGCACGTCGAACACACCCGCCGGCAGGCCGCCGTCACGGCACACCGCCAGGATCAGGTCGGCGCACTGCGGCACATTGCTGGCGTGCTTGAGCAGGGCGACATTGCCGGCCATGAACGCCGGTGCCAGGAAACGGAACACCTGCCAGACCGGGAAATTCCAAGGCATCACTGCGAACACACAGCCGATCGGCTCGTAGCGCACATAGCTGCGCTGGGCTTCGGTGTCGATCAACTGCGGCTTGAGGTAGTCGGCAGCATGGTCGGCGTAGTACTCGCAGGCGGCGGCGCACTTGTCCACTTCGGCCAGCGCCTCGGCCTTGAGCTTGCCCATCTCATGGGTCATCGCCTGCTGCAGGTCGTCGCGCCGTGCGCGCAGCTGCGCGGCGATCTGGCGCAGGATGGCGCCGCGGTCCTGCAGAGAGCGATCGGCCCAGCCTGGAAACGCATCGGCGGCGGCCTGCAGGCGCTGCTCGATGTCGGCAGCGCCCATCAGTTCATGGCGGTAGGTCACCTGGCCGGTGGCCGGGTCGACGATCTCGACAGTCATGGGGGATCTCCTTCTGGAAGACCCCCATTGTGCGCCGCCGGCCGTGAGCCGGATGTGGCTGCGGCGTCAGCCGTTGTCCTGCCGCGCCAGCTGCAGATCGCGCTGGCGTCGCTTCTCGGCGCGGGCATTGATGTACCAGCCGATCACCGCGGCGATCGAGACTGCCGACACCAGCAGCGTGGCCAACGCGTTGATCTTGGGGCTGATCCCCATGCGCACCGACGCGAACACCTTCATCGGCAGCGTGGTCGAGCCCGGCGTGGCGACGAAGCTGGCCACCACCACGTCATCCAGCGACAGGGTGAAGGCCAGCAGCCAGCCCGCCACCAGCGCCGGCGCGATGATCGGCAGGGTGATGCGGCCGAACACGGTCAGCCGGCTGGCCCCCAGATCCATCGCCGCTTCTTCCAGCGACAGGTCCATTTCCTGCAGGCGCGAAGACACCACCACGGTGACGAAGCACAGGGTGAACGTGACGTGCGCGATCCAGATGGTGGTCAGGCCGCGTGCCGGGAAGCCGGGAATGGCGCCCATCGAGGCCAGCAGGGCCATCAGCGAGAAGCCGAGGATCACATCGGGCATCACCAGCGGCGCGGTGACCAGCGCACCGAACACCTGCTTGCCGCGGAAGCGGCGGAAGCGGGTCATCACCATCGCTGCCAGCGTGCCGAGCACGGTGGCGGTACAGGCGGTCCAGAACGCCACCACCAGGCTGGTCCACATCGCCTCCATCAACGCGCGGTCGGCGAACAGGTCGCTGTAGGCGCGGGTGGAGAACCCGGCCCAGACCATCGCCAGCCGCGAGCTGTTGAACGAGTAGAACATCAACAGCAGGATCGGCAGGTACAGGAAGGCGAAGCCGAGCAGCAGCACGCCCAGACCCAGGCCCTTGGCGGTACGCGGGCTCATGCCTGCTTCCCTTCCAGCAGGCGCTGCTGGGAACGGTTGAACAGCAGGATCGGCACCAGCAGCAACAGGATCATTGCCACCGCCATCGCCGAGGCGCCCGGCCAGTTGCGGTTGTTGAAGAACTCGTTCCACAGCTGGCGTCCGACCATCAGCGTCTCCGAGCCGCCCAGCATTTCCGGGATCACGAATTCACCGATCGCCGGAATCATCACCAGCATGCAGCCAGCGATGATGCCCGCCTTCGACAACGGCAGGGTGATGCGCAGGAACGCCTGCCACGGCTTGGCACCCAGGTCGTAGGCCGCTTCCAGCAGCCGGTGGTCATGCTTGACCAGGTTGGCGTACAGCGGCAGCACCATGAACGGCAGGTAGCAGTAGACGATGCCGATGTAGGCGGCGGTCGGCGTATCGATCAGCTGCAGCTTGGGCAGGCCGAGGCTGGTCATCAGCGACTGCAGGCCGGTGAACTGCAGGAACTGGTCGAGCAGGCCGTTGCGGTCCAGGATCGCCTTCCACGCATACACGCGGATCAGGAACGAGGTCCACGACGGCAGCACCACCAGCATCATCGCCACGTTGCGCGCGGCCGGTGACAGGCGGGCGATGGCGTAGGCCATCGGGTAGCCGATCAGCAGGGTCAGGAAGGTGGAGATCGCCGCGATCCTGATCGAGCTCAGGAACGCCTGCGCATAGATCGAATCGCGGAACAGCGCCAGGTAGTTTTCCAGGTTCAGCTTCAGCGAGAAGCCGCCATCCACGTACTGCAGCAGCCAGGTGTACGGCGGCGAGCCGACCCGGCTGAGCGAGAAGCTGATCATCAGCACGATCAGGAACGGCACTGCGAAGAACAGCAGCAGCCACAGGTACGGAATGCCGATCACCGTGGCACGCAGCCCCGGCAGCCAGCGCTTCAGGCCGGCCGTGCTCATGAGGTCAGCACCACGCCGTCGTTGTCGCGCCAGTGCACCCACACGCTGTCGCCCCAGGTCAGGCCATCACTGGCCCAGCGCTGCGAGTTGGCGAAGTTGGCCAGCACCTTGGCACCGCTGGGCAGCCGCACGTGGTAGACCGAGTGGCTGCCGAAATAGGCGATGTCCTCGATCACGCCCTGAGCCTTGTTGGTGTGCCCTTCCGGCTCGTCCTTGCCGATCATCACCTTCTCCGGGCGCAGCGCGAACGCCACTGGCTGCCCTTCGTAGCAGGTGATGCCATGGGCGATGTAGATCGGCGCCGGGAACAGCGGCGAGCGGACGGTGACGTACTCGGGCAGGTCCTCGTCGATCACCCCGTCGAACAGGTTGACCGAACCGATGAACTCGGCGACGAAGCGGTTGGCCGGCTGCTCGTAGACCTCGTCGGGCTTGCCGACCTGCTGGATCCAGCCGGCATCCATCACCGCGATGCGGGTGGCCATGGTCATCGCTTCTTCCTGGTCGTGGGTAACCATCACGCAGGTCACGCCCGACGATTCGATGATGCTGACCAGCTCCAGCTGCATCTGCGAGCGCAGCTTCTTGTCAAGCGCGCCCATAGGCTCGTCCAGCAGCAGCAGCTTCGGCCCCTTGGCCAGCGACCGCGCCAGCGCCACGCGCTGCTGCTGGCCGCCGGAGAGCTGGTGCGGCTTGCGCTTGCCCAGGTGGCCCATCTGCACCAGGTCCAGCATCTCGCCGACGCGCTTGCTGATCGCGTCCTTGCCGAGGCCATCCTGCTTCAGGCCGAAGGCGATGTTCTGCTCGACCGTCATGTGCGGGAACAGGGCGTAGGACTGGAACATCATGTTGACCGGCCGCTGGTACGGCGGCAGCGCGTCCAGGCGCTGGCCATCGAGGGTGATGCTGCCCTTGGTGGGCGTCTCGAAGCCGCCGAGGCAGCGCAGCAGGGTCGATTTGCCGCTGCCGGAGCCACCGAGCAGGGCAAAGATCTCGCCCTTGCGCACGTCCAGGTTGACGTCGTCGACGGCGACGAAACCGTCGAATTCCTTGCGCAAATCACGAATGGAGAGATAGCCGGGCGCACCGGTCGTGTCGACGACGGCGGCTACCGGCTGGGCTTCAACGGGCATGGGGGCTCCGGGAGCGGGCGGTGGACAGCGGCGGCCATTCTACCGGCCGGGGGGCGATGACGGTATGACAGGCTGTGGCGGGCGGCTGGCCGCTGCGCTCGCCGGGCATGGCCCGGCGCTACGGCGTGGCATCGTTCTGGTAGCGCCGGGCCATGCCCGGCGGAACGTATCAACGCGCGGCCACCGGCGGGGCGTCCTGCCAGCCAAGACCCAGGCTCTTCTGCAGCGCCACGTAGCGCACCAGCAGCTGCAGGCGGGCCTGGGCGGCGGCATCCTGGGCCTGCAGGCGCTGGCGCTGCACGTCCAGCAGGTCGATCTGCGAGGTGGCCCCGGCCTGCCGGCGCTGCTGCATCAGGGCCAGCGAGCGGTCTGCCGAGGCCTCGGCGCGGACGCTGGCCTGCAGCTGCTGGCGAGCCGCTCCGAAGCGCGCCAGCGCGGTGTTGGCATCCTGCAGCGCCGCCAGCACCGTGCCCTCGTAAGCCGCCAGCCGGGCCTCATTGCCGGCTCGCGCCTGGGCCACGCGTGCCTTGTTCACGCCGAAGTCGAACAACGACCAGCGCAGGAACGGGGCCACGATGGTAGCGGCCGAGTCCCGCCCCAGGTCGGACACCGATGTGGCGCCCGCCCCGAGGCTGCCCAGCAGGGTCACCTGCGGAAAGTAGGCCGAGATCGCCTGGCCGATCTGCGCCGAGGAGGCCGCCAGCTCGCGCTCCGCCTTGCGCACGTCCGGCCGGCGCTGGATCAACGCGCCCGCGTCATCCACCGGCACGCTGGCCGGCAACACCGGCAACGGCTGGTCCGCCGCCAACCGCGCATCCAGCGCCCCCGGCTCGCGGCCAACCATCAGGGCCAGCACGTCGCGGGCCTCATCGGCCTGTGCCTGCAGCGGCGGCAGCGCAGCCTGCTGCTGTTGCAGCTGGGCCTGCGCGCGCTCGACCTGCAGGTCGGAATCGGCGCCGCGCTGGCGGCGCTGACGGGTCAGCTGCAGGCTTTCATCGGCGGCGCGAAGGTTGTTTTCGGCCAGCGCGATACGCTCGCGGCTGCTGCGGTAGCCCAGGTAGGCCTGTGTCAGCTCCGCGGCCAGCTGCACCTGCGCATCGGCCAGGGCGGCTGCGTTGGCCTCGGCTTCGGCGGCTGCCTGCTCGGCGGCGCGACGCCGCCGACCGAACAGGTCTAGTTCCCAGCTGGCGTCGAAGCCGGCCACGTAGAGTTCGGTGTCCAGATCGATGTCGGCGAACTGCTGGCGCAGCTGCGCCGCCTCCTGCGGTCGGCCGTTGGCCTCGGCCACGCCGGCGATGTTCTCGCCCAGGCCACGCACGCTGTTCTCGATCGAATCCGGCGCCTTGATGTTGGCGTAGCCTGCCGCAGCGCCCACGCTGGGCAGCTGCTCGGCGCGGCGCTGGCGCTGCAGCGCGCGCGAGGCCAACAGCTTGGCCTGGGCGGCGCGCAGGTTGGGGCTGTTGCGCAGCGCCTCGTCCACCAGCTGGTCCAGCAGTGGATCGTTGAGCGCGCGCCACCACTGGCTGGGCGGGGTCGCGGGCTGCACGCCGGCCTGCGCCGCGCGCGGCAACCGCGCCTGCGCGGTCGCGCCGGTGGCCACGTCCGGTTTCACGTAATCCGGCCCCAACATGCAACCGGCCAACAGCAGCGGCAGCGCGGCCGGGCACAGCCGGCGCAGGCGAAGGGACACGGGCAGGGTCATCGAAGTCATCAGTGCATCGCCAATGGAACGCCCTTGGGCAGGGGCTTGAGCAGGAACACCAGCGGCAGGGTCGCCACCACGATCAGGCCGAAGATCCAGAACAGGTCGTTGTAGGCCATCACCATCGCCTGCATCTGCACCGTCTGCGCCAGCACCGCCATTGCCTGCGTCGCGTCACCCAGCTGCTGGCCGTAGGCATGCAGCGCGTCCTGGGCAATGGTCGAGTTGGCGGTGACACTGCTGCCGATCGCATCGATGTGCAGGGTGGCGCGGCGTTCCTGGAAGGTGGAGATGATGGCCAGCCCGATCGAGCCGCCGAGGTTGCGCGCAGCGTTGAACAGGCCCGAAGCATCGCTGGCGTACTCGCGCGGTACCGAAGTGATGGCGGCCTGGTTCAGCGCCATCATCGCCAGCGCCAGCCCGCAGCCCTGCAGCAGCTGGCCGATGACGAAGTGCGGGCCGATGCTGTCCGGGGTCAGCCCCAGGTTGACGAAGCAGGCCGCAGCGAAGCACAACATGCCACCGAACACCATGATGCGCACGTCGACCGTTTCCAGCATCTTCGGCATCAACGGCATCAGCAGGATGGTCGGCAGGCCGGCCAGCAGCAGCACATAGCCGGCCTGCTCGGTGTTGTAGCCGGCGATGACCGCCAGGAACTGCGGAATCATGTACATGACCCCGAACAGGATCATGCCCACCGCCATGACCATCACGAACACTGCGCCGAAACTACGCTGGAACAGAATGTTGAGGCGGATGACCGGCGCCTTGCTGGTGAACTGCGAGAGCGCCAGCAGCGCGAAGCCGAGCACCGAGACGATGCTGAGTACCACGATCATGGTGGATTCGAACCAGCGCTCGCGCTGGCCGTCCTCCAGCACCACGGTCAGCGCGGAAAGGCCCGCGGTCATGCCGACAATGCCCAGCCAGTCCGCACGCAGCAGCCCGCCCCAATCAGACGTTTCATGCGGCAGGCCAAGCAGCAGCAGGGCCACCAGCCCGGCGCAGATCGGCACGTTGATGAAGAACGCGTAGTGCCAGCTGACGTTCTCGGTCAACCAGCCCCCCAGCAAGGGCCCGATCACCGGGCCCAGGATCACGGTCATGCCGAACAACGCCGTACCCAGGGGCTGCTGCGTCGGCGGCAGCCGCGTGCCGACGATGGTCAGCGCGGTCGGGATCAGCGCACCACCGGCAAAACCCTGCCCGACCCGTCCAGCGATCATCATCGGGAGCGAGTCGGCCAGCCCGCACATCACCGAGAACGCGGTGAACAGCGTGGCGCAGATCAGCAGGAAGGTGCGCAGGCCCAGCGTGCGCACGAACCAGCCGGTCAGCGGAATCATTACGATTTCCGAGACAAGGAAGGCGGTGGATATCCAGGTGCCCTCGGTGCCACTGGCGCCAACCTCGCCCTGGATGGTGGGAAGGGCCGCATTGACGATGGAGATGTCCAGCGTGGCCATGAACGAGCCGATGGTGCCGGCCGCCACGGCCAGCCAGGCACTCGCATCAGCCTTGCCTTCGGTGGTGGGCGCAGCGGAAGCGGCGGGGGTGCTCATCGCGCCGGCGCACCCGTGGCTTCGGCCTCGTCATGCGTGCGCTCGCGTGCATCCTTGGCGCTGCGGGTATCGACGGTCACCTCCACCGACATGCCCGGCACCAGCACCTTGCGTGCTTCTTCACCGGCGTCCACCCGGATGCGGACCGGCACGCGCTGCACCACCTTGGTGAAGTTGCCCGTGGCGTTCTGCGGCGGCAGCAGCGCGAACTGCGAGCCGGTACCCGGCGAAATGCTCTCCACCGTGCCGCGCAGCGTCGTGCCAGGCAACGCATCGACCTTGATCTCGGCCGGCTGCCCGGCGCGCATCAGGCCCACCTGGGTTTCCTTGAAGTTGGCACTGAGGTACAGCGATTCGACCGGCACGATGGTCATGGTTCGGGTGCCGGCAGCAACGAACTGGCCAACCTGCACGGTCTTGTTGCCGACACGGCCATCGATGCGCGCGCGTAGCTCGGTGTCCTCGAACGCCACCCGCGCCTGCGCGGCGTCGGCCTGCGCCTGCTTCAGCCCGGCCTGGGCCTGCTCAAGCTGGGCCTGGCTGGCCTCGATCTGGCTCTGTGCGCCCTGGATCTGCGCTCTGGCCGCATCGTACTGGGCCTGGGCGCGCTCGACGTCGTGGCGCAGGCTTTCAACATGTTCATGGGTGTCGGCACCACTGGCCGCCAGCGGGATGAATCGCGCCAGCTCGGCCTTGCCGAAGCGCAGCGAGGCGGTGGCAGCGGTGAGCTGGGTACGCGCCTGCAGCAGGCTGGACTGCTGGCCCTGCACCCCAGCCGCAGCGGCGGCGATGTCGGCTTCACGCACGGCGATCACCGCCTCGGCCTGGTCCAGCGTCGCACGGTAGGTACGCGGGTCGATACGCAGCAGCGGTTCGCCGGCCTTGACCCACTGGTTGTCCTCCACCAGCACTTCGGTCACGTAGCCATTGATGCGCGGAGCCACCGCTACCGCGTCGGCCTGCAGGTAGGCGTTGTTGGTGTCCTGCAGGTAGCGGCCGACCAGCAGGTGGTAGATCAGCCAGGCAACCAGGGCGATGACCACGACGGCGCCGATGATGGCCAGGGTCCAGCGGACCTTGGGATTCTTCAGCGGCGAAGGCTTGTCCTCAGTGGAGGGCGTTTCATCAGGGGCGGCGTCTGCGCGCTGGGGCTGTTCGGTCATTGTCTCGAGGCGTCGGTCGGTGCCATACGGGACGGTAGGGGAAGTCGCGCGGACATGAGGTGAAAAAAAAACGGAGGCCGCTGGCCTCCGTTTCCTGCGTGCCGATGTCTGCCGGCCGCGGCCGGGCATGACCCGGCGCTGCCGTCACATCACCTGCCGGTCTTCACCTCGGTCCACAGCCGGGTGTAGAGCTTGTCGGTCTCCGGCGTGTTGATCGAGTAGGTGAACATCTTCTCGGCCACATCGGCCGGCGGGTAGATGGTCGGGTCGGTACGGATCGCCTCGTCCACCAGCGGGGTGGCGGTCGGGATCGGGTTGGCGTAGTGGATGAAGTTGGTGTTGGCCGCGGCGACCTTCGGTTCCAGCAGGTAGTTGATGAACGTGTAGGCCGCTTCCGGGTGCTTGGCATCCTTCGGGATCGCCAGCATGTCGAACCACTGCGGGGCGCCTTCCTTCGGGATCGAATAGGCCACGTGCACGCCGTTGCTGGCTTCCTCGGCGCGGTCGCGGGCCTGGATGATGTCACCCGACCAGCCCACCACCAGGCAGGTGCCGCCGTTGGCCAGCGAACCCACGTACTGCGAGGAGTGGAAGTTCTGCACGTACGGGCGGATCGACTTCAGCAGGTCGGCCGCCTTCTGCAGCTCGGCCGGGTCGCCGCTGTGCGGGTCCAGGCCCAGATAATGCAGCGCGATCGGGATCATGTCCGCCGGCGTGTCCAGGATGGTCACGCCGCAGTCCTTCATCTTGCTGATGTTCTCCGGCTTGAACACCAGGTCCCAGCTGTTGGCGATGTCGGTGCTGCCGCCGAAACGCTGCTTCAGCATCTCCACGTTGTAGCCGATGCCGGTGGTGCCGATCATGTACGGCACGCCGTACTGGTTGCCCGGGTCCTGGGTGGCGATGCGCTTCATCACCGCCGGATCGAGGTTGGCCAGGTTCGGGATCTTGCTCTTGTCCAGCGGCAGGAACACGCCGGCCTGGATCTGGCGCCCGAAGAAGTTCAGGGTCGGCACCACCACGTCGTAGCCGCTGTTGCCGGCCAGCAGCTTGGTCTCGACCATCTCGTCGCTGTCGAACACATCGTAGGTCACCTTGATGCCGCTCTCCTTCTCGAAGGTCGGGATGGTGTCCTCGGCGATGTAATCGCTGTAGTTGTAGACGTTCAGGACCTGGCTGTCCTGCGCGCCGCCTTTGCCACCGCCACAGGCGGCAAGCATGGCGGAGGCCAGGCCGAGCGTGAGGATACGCAGCTTCATCGGGTGCTCCAGAATGCGGGAAGGGGGGCCGGCGGGGCCGGCAACGGGTGCCAGCCTACCCCCCGGCGGCGGATTTTTCTATTCCAGATGCTCAGACGTTCAGCAGCAGGAACTCGCGCTCCCACGAGCTGATGACACGGAAAAAGGTCTCGTATTCCTTGCGTTTGACCGAGATGTAGGCCCGGCAGAAGCGCTCGCCCAGCAGGGCCTGCAGCTCGCTGCACTGCTCCAGCCCGTCCAGCGCCTCGCCCAGCGAGCGCGGCAGGTTGTAGCCCAGTTCCTTGGCGCTGCCGGTCACCGGCGCGTCCGGTGCCAGCCGCTCACGGATGCCGAGCAGGCCGCAGGCCAGGGTCGCGGCCATCGCCAGGTAGGGGTTGGCGTCGGAGCCGGCGAAACGGCTCTCAACGCGCATGTTCTCGGGTGTGTCCAGCGGCACGCGCAGGCCGCAGGTGCGGTTGTCGAAGCCCCAGTGCACATTGCTCGGCGAGACCTCGCCGAACACCAGCCGGCGGTAGGAATTCACGTTCGGCGCGAAGAACGCCATCGCCTGCGGCGCGTACTTCTGCAGGCCGCCCAGGTAATGGCCGAACACCGGGCTGAACTCGCCTTCGACTTCGGTATCACCGGCAAACACGTTGGTGCCGTCGCTCACCCGCACCAGGCTCTGGTGGATGTGCATGGCACTGCCCGGCTCGTTCTCCATCGGCTTGGCCAGGAAGGTGGCGTACACCCCGTGGCGCATTGCCGCCTCGCGCATGGTGCGCTTGAACAGGAAGACCTGGTCGGCCAGGTCCATCGCATCGGCATGGGTGAAATTGACTTCCAGCTGCGCCGCGCCGGATTCGTGGATCAGCGTGTCCACGTCCAGCTTCATCGCATCGGCGTAGTCGTACATCAGGTCGAGGATCGGGTCGAACTCGTTGACCGCATCGATCGAGTACGACTGCCGCGCCGTTTCCGGGCGCCCCGAGCGACCAGCCGGCGGCAGCAGCGGGAAGTCCGGGTCGGTGTTCTTCTGCACCAGGAAGAACTCCAGCTCCGGCGCCACCACCGGGCGCAGGCCCAGTTCGGCATATCCGGCCAGCACGCGGCGCAGCACGTTGCGTGGCGCCAGCTCGTGCGGCTCGCCATGCTTGGTGTAGCAGTCGTGGATCACCTGCGCGGTGGCATCGGCCGCCCACGGCACCATGCGCACCGTATCCGGGTCCGGGCGCAGCATCATGTCCGAGTCCGACGGCGAGGTCAGCTCGTAGTAGTCGTCAGGGAACTCGCCGGTGACGGTGGTGGCGAAGATGCCTTCGGGCAGGCGCGTACCGTAATCGTGCGAGAACTTGTCGGCAGGAATGATCTTGCCGCGCGCGTTGCCGGTGATGTCCGGCACCAGGCATTCGACCTCGGTGATGCGCCGCTCCTTCAACCAGCGCAGCAAGCTGCTTTCCTGCGGTGCGGGGGGCGTGGCCGTCTTGCGCGGACGCGTTCGGGAACTCATCGGGAATCCAGTCGGTTCTGTTGGTGCTCTCGGCAAGCTTGGCCGAACGCACGGAAAATAGCGTGATAGAACGGCGCCTGCATGACACGCCACTCCGGGTGCCACTGTACGCCGAGCACGAAACGATGATGCGCGCTGCGGGCCGCTTCGACCAGTCCGTCATCGGCCCGGGCCTCGACCTGCAGACCGTCGGCCAGTCGCGCAATACCCTGCCCGTGCACCGAATTGACCTGCGCGCGGTCACCGCCCTGCCACTGCGCCAACCAGCCATCGACGGCCAGGGTGACCGCGTGGGCCGGCCCATACTGCATCTCTACCGGCGCATGCGGGTCTTCCCGGTGGTCGGTCAGACCCGGCACCGCCTGTACCTGCGGATGCAGCGTGCCACCCAGCGCGACATTCAATTCCTGGAAACCACGGCAGATCGCCAGCACCGGCAGATCCAGCGCCAATGCCTCATGCAGCAGCGCAAACGCGTTGGCGTCACGGGCCGGGTCATGCGGGTTGCCCCGCCAGCTGCGGCCACCTTCGTAGTGCTGCGGCTCGATGTTGCTGACCGCACCGGTCAACAGCAGGCCATCAAGCCCCTGCAGCCAGTCGCCAGCCGGCAAAGGAGGCTGCAGGCTCGGCAGTACCACCGGGGTCACTTCGGCGGCCTCGGCCAGCGCGCGCACGTACTTCTCGCCGGCCACCGCGAAGCGGTGATGGCCGAGCACGGTACTGTCGGTGGGCAGGCCCACCCAGGGCAGGCGACGCATGGAAAACTCCTTGGCGTGCCGACACGTTACCCGCCTGTCCGCAACGGCGGCAAGTCGTGGCCGTCACGCCACGGCCGACACGCATCGGCGAAACTAGGCGCGTGAACGCTGATCGTCCTGCCCCGCCCTGCCCCGTTGCCCTGCGCCCGCGAGGCCCGCAGTGAGTGCCGCCTTTCCGCCCAGCTGGTATGCCGCCAGCCTGCCCGAGCCGCCTGCCCTGCCCGCGCTGCGGGGCGACGTGCAGGCCGACGTGGCCGTGCTCGGCGCCGGCTATACCGGCCTGACCGCCGCACTTGAACTGGCTACGCGTGGCCAGCGCGTGGTGGTGCTGGAGGCGCAGCGGATCGGTTGGGGCGCGTCCGGCCGCAATGGTGGCCAGGCGCTGGTCGGCTATGGCTGCGAGGTGGACGAACTGGAGCGTCAGCTCGGTCGTGATGATGCGCGCCACCTGTTCGACTGGTCACGCGACGCGGTGCAGGCGATGCGCGCACGCATCGATCGCCACGGCATTGACTGTCATTGGGTGGAAGGCCACGCCAGCGTCGCCATCCGCGAACGCCATGAGCGCGACCTTCAGGCCAACTGCGAGCATCTGCAACGCCACTACCACTACCCCATGCAGTGGTGGGACCATGATGCCCTGCGCGCACAGCTGGACAGCCCACGCTACCGCGCCGCGATGTTCGATCCGCTCAGCGCGCATCTGCAGCCCCTGGCCTATGCCCGCGGACTGGCCGATGCGGCGCGCGCGGCCGGCGCGGTGATCCATGAGAACTCCGCAGTGACCCGCGTGCAGCGCGGACCGCAGCCCACCCTGCATACCGCGCAGGGAAGCGTGCGCGCTGCGCATCTGGTGGTGGCCGGCAACGCCTGGTTGCAGGGCCTGCTGCCCGAGCTGGAACGGCGGATCATGCCGGTCGGCACCTATATCGGCGCCAGCGCTCCGCTGGGTGCCGAGCGCGCCCGTGCCCTGATCGGCAACAACATGGCCGTGGCCGACACCGCCTGGGCACTGGATTACTTCCGTCTCAGCCACGACCATCGCCTGCTGTTTGGTGGCCGTGCCAGCTATTCAGCACTGCCCCCACCCGGCCTGCGCGGGGTGATGCAGCGGCGCATGCACCAGGTGTTCCCGCAGCTGGCCGACGTGCCACTGGAGCAGGTCTGGGGCGGTTATGTGGACATTACCCGCAACCGCGCCCCGCATTGGGGCCGGCTGGACGGCAACCTGTACTTCGCGCAGGGGTTCTCCGGCCACGGGGTGGCCGCCGCCGGGCTGGCCGGCGAGGTGATCGCCGCCGCCATTGCAGGCCAGAGTGAGCGCCTGGACGTGTTCCAGCGCCTGCGGCATGCCCCCTTCCCTGGCGGCCGGCTGCTGCGCAGGCCGCTGCTGGTGGCGGCGATGTCGTGGTACAAGCTGCGGGATGCGTTGTGGTGAAACAGTGAGCTGACACGGAGAGATTCCGAAGAACTGGCAATTCCTGGACCTCCACAGCAAGTGAAGAGCACTCATCCAGAAGGGCGTGACGGAATTCTCATTTGATCGACAGATCGCATCGGCAATTGCATTATCTATTTCATGCCGATACCGTCCCTCAGAACCGGGTCCCGCGGCGAATGGATGCTGACAGGGAACGTACTAGAGGGAGATGTGCGATTGAACTGGTGGAATGAAGGCCTGCAGTTGAAGTTGCGTATCCGCCCGGCGGGGCTGGTCCTTGCGCTGTTGTACGCCATCGCATGCTGGGCGTCTCGCCAGTTGTCGCTCGACCAGTTCTACCTGCCCGCCGGCGTCCGCGTGGCTGCGGTGCTGTTGTTCCCGCCTCGATGGTGGCCGTACCTGCTGCTGGGCGAATACGCCTACTTTGCGCAGATGCGTGTGCCAATGATCGAGAGGTATGGACTGGCCTGGATAGTGCTTGGTTCGGCACTGCTGATGCCTGCAGTGATGCTGATCGTGCATCTGCACCGGAAAATGATGGTGACCACGAAGAATGCATGGCTGATTTCAGTCGCGGCGGCTTCGGCACTGGTGGTCACGGCGCTCAATCTGATGTTGGCACACCTTCTGTGGCCGACACCACCGGAGATGCCGGTACTTGCGAGCATCGCGCGCCTGGTCGTTGGCGACTTCATCGGCATACTGACCCTTGCACCGCTTGCGTTGCTGTGGACACGCCGGACCGGCAACGCCCGTTGGACATCAGGTTTCGCCCCGCCTGCACTCGCTGCCCTGACGCTGATGGCCATAATTGGCCTGTATGCCGCACAGCTGCCCTTGGACGAAGCCAACGCCAAGACATCGATGCAGCTGCTGATGGCGCTGCCGGTCGTCGTGCTCACCTGTCTGTATGGCTGGCGAGGTGCGGCGATCGGAGTACCGTCGCTCAACTTGATCATTGGCCTGACCACCCCAAGCCCCTACACGGGTGCGTTCGATCCAGCTGCGTTCGCGACCCAGCAGATCATGGCGGTCACCGGCGCTGCACTGCTGGTGCTAGGGTCGCGCATCACCCACTACTACCACCGTTCGCGATTGGGCGAAGTGGGTGAAAGAGATGCGCTCAAGCACGCGCGCAATTCACTGGTGGCAAGCGAGCTTGATCTCCGTGAGCGCGCGCGACACCTGAGGAAGCTGGGGGACGGCATCGACACCTCGCTCAGCGAGGTGGTGAATTGGCTCAATGCGCATGGCCATCCCACGATAGCGAACAGTCTCCTGCATATGGCTTCGGTCCATTCGCGACAGTTCCGCGAACAAACCAGCATGGTCTATCCCGCAGCACTGGAACATCTTGGGCTCTACGTCGCCCTCCAGGCCGGCGGCGTACGCGAAACCTGGGACCTGAGCCATCGCGTGATGCGCCCTCGATTGCTCGGCGATCCCTGTCAGCTCAGTGTCGGCCTGCAGCTGGCCGCCTATCGCGCCCTCACCGATGCCGTTTCGCTGTTGATCAACAGTGAATCCGGTCAGATCAGCATCCGCGTGCGTTGCGGCAGGAGAGGAGGACGCCGCGGCATCCTGATGACGGTCGCACTGCTGGATTCATACCGCAGCCTGTCACCGTCAACCGTCACCGCCACGGTCGAGCGCTTGGCTGGCCGCACGATTGCCTATGGCGGAACAGTGCAGTGCCATCGGAATCGGATACGGATGGCGATGGTGGAGACGGGTGACTCCGCCGCCATCGGCATTGCATCGTTCAACGCTATGGATCACGTGACCACCTCCGGGCAGGGAAACTCGCAGACCCAGATCTGATGGCCGGTGTCCGCCAAAGGGCCGGCCCTACAATAATCGCCCTCTGCCGCGTTCATCGCGGCAAGCGCAGCGGCGCAGGATATCCCGACACCGCTGCGCAACTCTACGTCTTTACGGTGTTTCAACCGACCAGATGACCTCGCCGCCACTACGATAACGCACCAGCGAAAAATCGCTACCGCTGTAGATCTGCGAGCGGCTGGCGCCTGCCGGTATCTGGATCTTCTGCTGGGGCAGCGAAACCTTGGTCGCATTGTTGCCTGCCGGCAGCACCCAGTAGGTCCCCCCTGCGTTGCCGATAATCAGCTGCACGTTTCCGAGGAGGTCGTTCACCTGCAAATAGGTAATGCCATCACGCTGGAATCCATACAGCTGCCAGCTGGGGTCCTGGCTGAGATTGACCGCAGCCGGACTGGCCTGCCCCAACCCAGCCGTAGCCAATGGCTTTCCATGAAAATCCGAGGGACCGCCCGCGATTGCCGGGGCAGCGGCAAGCATCAGAAATCCAGTAGCCGCACCAAAACATGAAAATCGCACAGTGACCTCCAGGTCGAAGTTGAAATCGAGAACCTCCAGCTGATACTAACCGCTTCCCATCTGAGCAATGGGCCAAACGACGAACACGGACGTTTTCGTCCTAAAGTTACACCCGAAACCGCCGCTATCCGTGCCGAGCCCCTCCCTCGTGAGCCACCGCATCATGCCCATGCTGCCGCAGGCCGCCGTCGATGGCGACCTGGCCGATCCGCTGCCGCAGCGGATCCTGCTGGTCGAAAACTCCCGTGCCTTCACCGGCATGCTGCGTGAGGCGATCGAGCAGCGCCTGGAACTGCCGGTGGTGATTGCCTCCACCCTGGCCGAGGCCGACCGCCTGCTGAGCCAAGGCGGCGGCTGGTTCCTGGTACTGACCGGGCTGGTGCTGGCCGATGGCGACCGCGATGCGGTGGTCGAGTTCTTCCTCAAGCGCGACCTGCCGACCGTGGTGGTCAGCGGCGTGTATGACGAAGACCTGCGCAAGCGCGTGCTCCAGCAGCAGATCATCGATTACGTGCTGAAGAACACCCCCGGCAGCATCGATTACCTGGTGTGGCTGGTGCAGCGGCTGGAACGCAACCGCCGCATCGCCGCGCTGGTGGTGGACGACTCGCCGTCCGCGCGCGGCTATGCCGCCGCCCTGCTGCGCATGTACGGCCATGAGGTACACGAAGCGGCCGATGGCAACGAAGGCCTGGCCGCGATCGAGGCGCACCCGGCGATCCGCCTGGCAGTGGTCGACCAGGAAATGCCTGGCATGCAGGGCGTGGAATTCACCCGTCGCCTGCGCACCCTGCGCTCGCGCGACAAGGTGGCGGTAATCGGCATCTCCGGGAATACCGATGCCTCGCTCATCCCGCGCTTCCTGAAGAACGGCGCCAATGACTTCCTGCGAAAACCCTTTTCGCGCGAAGAATTCTTCTGCCGTGTCTCGCAGAACGTGGACCAGCTGGAACTGATCGGCACCCTGCAGGATCTGGCCACCCGCGATTTCCTCACCGGCCTGCCCAACCGGCGCTTCTTCCTGGAGCAGAGCCAGCGCCAGCTGCCGCAACTGCAGCTGCACGGCCAGTGCGTGGCGGTGGCGATGATCGACATCGATCACTTCAAGCACATCAACGACACCTACGGCCACGAGGCCGGCGACGATGCGCTGCGCGCGGTGGCCGGTGCGGTGGCCGCCCATGCGCGCGGCCAGGACCTGATCGCGCGCTTCGGCGGCGAGGAATTCTGCCTGCTGGTGCCGGACATGGAGCAGGACGAGGCACTGCTGTACTTCGAGGGGCTGCGCCAGCGCATCGCTGCGCTGGAAGTGGACATCGGCACCGCCACCCTGCGCATGACGGTCAGCATCGGCCTGTGCTGCCTGCGCCCGCAGCGCGATGCACTGCACCGGTTGATCTCCGAGGCCGACCGCCAGCTGTACCTGGCCAAGGCCGGTGGCCGCAACCGGGTCAGCTGCACCACGGTGGCCAGCCCGCTGCGCCCACGCGAGCCCGCGCTGTCCTGACCCGCACGCTTTGATCCAGATCAACGCCGCCCGCGCAGGGCGGCTCTACAGTCGGCCCCGACATACGCATGAAGGGGAGCCGGGGATGGCACTACTGGTCTGGCAGGACGATCTGAACATCGGCATTGATGTGATCGACCAACAACACCGCCGCATCATCGAGATGCTCAACCACCTGCACGTGGCCCAGGCCAGCATGCAGCGTGCAGCGGTGGGCGAAGTGATCGACGAGGTGGTGGACTACACCATGTCGCACTTCGCGTTCGAGGAAGAGCTGATGGAAGAAGCGGGCTACCCGTTCTGTGCCGCGCACAAGCGCGTGCATGAGGTCTTCATCAAGCGCGTCTCGGAATACCGCATGCGCTTCCAGGCCGGCGAGGACATCAGCGACGAGCTGCGCACCATGCTCTCGCGCTGGCTGTTCAATCACATCCGCGGTGACGACCAGGCGTACGCCGAGCAGGTCAAGGCGCACCTGAACCAGTTCGCCCGCGAGCACCAGGGCGGCGGTTGGCTCGGCCGCACGCTCAAGCGCTTCTTTGGCTGAACCGCAGCGCGCGGCGGTGCAGTGCCACCAGCGCGCACAGCGTCGCCACCGCCGTCAGGCACAGGTAGTAGCCGACCGCGACCAGGCCGAAGCGCTCGGCCAGCCAGGTGGCCAGGTACGGGGCCGGCGCTGCACCGAGGATGCCGGCCAGGTTGAAGGACAGCGACGCACCGGTGTAGCGCACCTCCACCGGGTAGATCTCGGCCAGGAAGGTACCGCAGGGGCCGTAGGTCAGGCCCATCAGGAACAGCCCCAGGCACAGGAAGGCGGTGACCAGCCACGGGCTGTGCGGCTGGAACAGCGGTGCGAAAAGCACGCCGAAGCCGACGATCAGTACGCTGGCGACGATCATCGTGCGCCGCGTGCCCCAACGGTCGCCATAGCGCGCCGACAGCGGAATACCCAGTGCGAAGAACAGCATGCCGGCCATCTGCATCAGCAGGAACTGCTCGCGGCTGTAGCCCAGTACCGCAGTGCCATGGCCCAGGCTGAACACCGTCATCAGGTAGAACAGCACGAAGGTGGCGAACGCCCCGAGCGTGCCCAGCAGCATCGGCACCGGGTAATCGCGCAGCACCGTCCACATCGGCAACCGCACCGGTGCTTTGCGCTCCAGCGCCTGCTTGAAATCGGGGGTCTCGTGGATGTTCAGGCGCACCCACAGGCCAAGGCCGACCAGCAGCGCGCTGGCCACGAACGGAATGCGCCAGCCCCACTGCAGGAAGTCACCCTGGCTCAGGCAACGGCCCAGCACCAGGAAGATGCCGGCCGACAACAGGAAGCCCAGTGGCGCGCCCAGCTGCGGGAACATGCCGTACCAGGCGCGCTTGCCCGGCGGCGCGTTCTCGGTGGCCAGCAGCACCGCCCCACCCCATTCACCGCCCAGCCCCAGGCCCTGGCCGAAACGGCACAGCGCCAACAGCGCCGGCGCCCACAGCCCGATCTGCGCATGGGTGGGCAGCAGGCCGATCAGCACCGTGGACAGGCCCATGGTCAACAGCGCGGCCACCAGGGTGGCCTTGCGGCCGATGCGGTCGCCGAAATGACCGAATACCGCCGAGCCGACCGGGCGCGCGATGAACGCCACCGCGAACGTTGCCAGTGACTGCAGCAGCGCCGCCTGCTCGCTGCTGTCCGGGAAGAACAGGTGCGGGAACACCAGCACGGCAGCGGTGGCATAGATGTAGAAATCGAAGAATTCGATGGTGGTGCCGATCAGGCTGGCCAGCAGGACACGGCGGGGAGAATTCGCAGGTGGCGCGGCAGCGGTGATCGTCGACATCGGCAATACAGGTTGCGGTGGATCGACCGATTCTGCCACGGCCCGGTGGCCACACGCAGCGATGGTTTCAGCCGACACCGATGCCAACGAAAATTTTCTGGACACCCGCTAGGCTGCGCCACCGGTCCCTGCATGGATGCCTTGCCGATGGCTGCAGTTGCGTTGTCGTGGTCCGATTCCCCGAAGCTGCCGCCGATGACGGCGTGGCTGGTGGTACTACTGGTGCACGGCCTGATGGCGGTGTGGTTGTGGGGCACGGCCCGGATCGTGCTGCGCGGCGACGATGGCGCACGGATCTCGCTGCGCTGGCTGCCACCGGAGCTGCCGGCGCCGGCGCCCTCACCTCCGGCGTTGTCGTCCACACCGGTGACGCGCCCGGCTCCGGCGGTGAAGCCCCGCCCGGCCCCGGTTGCGTCGGCAGAAGCCGCAGTGCGTGCGGCGGAGGCGCCGACGGCTTCGGCACCGCTGATCCTGGGGCTGCCTGCGGGCAGTATCGACGGTGGCGATGGCATCAGCGCCGCAGGTGTTGCCCCGCGCCTGATCGGTCGCCGCGAGGTACATCCCGCGTTCGCACCGCGTCGCAACTACTTCCGCATCCGCCGGCAGATGACCCCGGAGCAGATCGTGCACGGTGTGGCGCAGCTGCTGGGGCTGTGGCCGCCGGGGTACATCGTCGACCCGTGCGAACTGGGGAGGCAGGACATGGACTATTTCCAGAATGCCGTTGAGAAGGACGACCGGGACCTGCTGCGCGCGGCGGTGCTGCAGGTGAGCGCGCGTTGCCGGTAGGTCGATGGGTGTCTGCCTTCTGTAGAGCCGAGCCATGCTCGGCTGCTCTTTGCGAAAAGCAGCCGAGCATGGCTCGGCTCTACAAGGAGCGAATGGCCGTCCGGCGGGCGCGTTGTTACAACTGGATCCAGGTGGCCTTGAGCTCGCTGTACTTGTCAAACGCGTGCAGCGATTTGTCGCGCCCGTTGCCGGACTGCTTGTAGCCACCGAACGGGGCGGTCATGTCACCACCATCCCAGCCATTCACCCACACGCTGCCAGCGCGCAGTTGCCGCGCAACACGGTGGGCCCGGGCCAGGTCGCGCGTCCATAGACCTGCCGCCAGCCCATAGCGGCTGTCATTGGCCACGCAAACCGCCTCGGCTTCATCCTCGAAACCAAGCACCGCCAGCACCGGCCCGAATACTTCCTCGCGCGCCAATGCCTGGTCCGGATGCACTTGGTCGAACACCGTGGGCTGCACATAGCAACCGCCCGCCGCCACCTCGGCCCGATGGCCACCCAGCAGCAGACGAGCGCCCTCGCCTTCGGCACGCGCGATATCGGCCAGCACCTTGTCCACGTGCGCGGCGTCGACCAGCGCACCCATTGGTGCATCGGCGTCCAGTGGATGCCGGGGCTGCATGTGCTGGCCGTAGGCAATCACCTGGTGCACGAAGTCCTCGCGGATCGAGCGCTGTACCAGCAGCCGTGAACCGGCGGTGCACACTTCGCCTTGGTTGAAGAAGATGCCCTGGGCCACGCTCTTGGCTGCTGCGTCCAGGTCCGGTGCGTCGGCGAACACCACGTGCGGGCTCTTGCCGCCGCATTCCAGCCAGACCCGCTTGAGGTTGGACCGCCCCGCATACTCCAGCAGCTTTGCGCCGGTGGCGGTGGAACCGGTGAAGGCCAGCACGTCCACGTCCATGTGCAGTGCCAAAGGCTCGCCCACGCGCGCGCCATGGCCGGGCAGCACGTTCAGCACCCCCTCCGGCAGGCCCGCCTCGGCGGCCAGCGCCGCCAGCCGCAATGCACTCAGGGGCGAACGCTCGGACGGCTTGAGCACCACCGAATTGCCCATCGCCAGTGCCGGGGCGATCTTCCAGCAGGCCATCAGCAGCGGGAAATTCCACGGCACGATCGCCACCACCACGCCTGCGGCCTCGCGCGTGACCAGGCCCAGCTCATGCGGTCCGGTAGGTGCGATTTCGCCATACAGCTTGTCCACTGCCTCGGCAGTCCAGGTCAGGCAGCGCACCACGCCGGGCAGGTCGATACGGCGTGCATCGCGCACCGGCTTGCCCATGTCCAGGGTTTCCAGCAGGGCAAGCTCGTCGGCGTGTTTTTCCACCAGCCCTGCCAGGGCCAACAACACGCGCTTGCGATGGGCCGGGCTCGCCTGCGACCAGTGGCCCGCATCGAAGGCACGCCGCGCCGCCAGCACTGCGCGCTCCACGTCCTGTGCGTCGCAGTCGGCAACCGTCGCCAGCACGCGGCCATCAATCGGACTGATGCAGTCGAAGCGCGCACCGTGGGCAGCATCGACGTAGCGGCCATCGATGAATGCCTGGGTCGGCATCGACAGCTGCTGGGACAGCGCCTGCCAGTGGCTGCGGTCGGGAAAGTCGGCCATGCGCGGCTCCTCGGAACAGTTTCCCCGGTTATACCGGCGTGGCCGCGACTCCGCCGTGACGCGGCTGCGCTACATTCCCCCTATCGGACCCGATGGAGCTGGCATGAAGCGTCCCGCGAGCGACCTGCACGATCTGGCGACCCGGCGCCCCGAGTCACTTGAGGCGTACTGGATGCCATTCACCGCCAACCGCCAGTACAAGGCAGCGCCGCGTGTGCTGGTGCGTGCCGAGGGCATGCACTACGAAGATGTCGACGGCCGCCAGATCCTCGATGGCACGGCCGGCCTCTGGTGCTGCAACGCCGGCCACGCGCGGCCGCGTATCGTCGAGGCCATCGTCGAGCAGGCGCGCACGCTCGACTACTCGCCAGCCTTTCAGATGGGCTCGCCGCCGGCATTCGCGCTGGCGCAGCGGCTGGCCGCGCTGGCACCGACGCCGCTGAACCATGTGTTCTTCACCAGTTCCGGCTCCGAGGCGGTGGATACCGCGATGAAGATCGTGCTGGCCTACCACCGCCAGCGCGGCGAGGGCCAGCGCACGCGCTTCATCAGCCGCGAGAAGGCCTACCACGGCGTGGGTTTCGGTGGCATGGCGCTGGGCGGGCTGCCCAACAACCGCCGGGCGTTCGGCCTGCAGCTGGGCGGCGTGGACTACCTGCGCCACACCCTGGACCTGCAGCGCAACGCGTTCAGCAAAGGCCTGCCGCGCCAGGGCGCTGAACTGGCCGACGACCTGGAGCGGCTGATCGCGCTGCACGATGCCTCGACCATCGCGGCGGTGTTCGTCGAGCCCATCGCCGGGTCCGCCGGGGTGATCCTGCCGGCGCCGGGCTACCTGCAGCGCCTGCGCGAACTCTGCGACCACCACGGCATCCTGCTGGTGTTCGACGAGGTCATCACCGGCTTCGGCCGGGTCGGCATGCCGTTCGCCGCCCAGCGCTTCGGGGTCACTCCGGACCTGCTGACCTTCGCCAAGGCGGTCAGCAATGGCGCGGTACCGCTGGGTGGCGTGCTGGCCAGCGACGCCGTGCATGCAACCCTGATGCAGGCACCGCCACAGGCCATCGAGCTGTTCCATGGCTATACCTACTCGGGGCATCCGCTGGCCTGTGCAGCGGCGCTGGCCACGCTGGAGGTCTATGCCGAGGAGCGCCTGTTCGAACGGGCCATCGAACTGGGTGAGTACTGGCAGGAACGGCTGCATGCGCTGCAGGGCCTGCCCAACGTGATCGACATCCGCAACTTCGGGCTGGTCGGTGCGGTCGAGCTGGCGCCGCGCCGCGATACTCCCGGCAGCCGTGGCTATGATGTGTTCCGGCGCTGCTTCCAGGACGGCCGGCTGCTGGTGCGCTGTACCGGTGACATCATCGCGCTGTCGCCGCCGCTGATCGTGGACAAGGCGCAGATCGACCAGATCACCGGCACGCTGGGCGAGATGATCCGGGCCACCGCCTGAGCCCGGGCCGGCGCTGGCGAGCGGGTACAATGGGCGGTTCCGCTCCCGCTCGCTGCCGTGCCCATGGATATCGTCGTCAAAGAAGAACTCAAGGCCTACATCGACCCGCTGACCGCGGACGAACATGACGCGCTGGAACGCAGCATCCTGGCCGAAGGTTGCCGCGATGCACTGGTGCTGTGGGGTAACGTGCTGGTCGATGGTCACAACCGCTTCGGCATCTGCCAGAAGCACGGCCTGCCGTTCAACACCGTGCAGAACACCCGCTTCCAGAGCATGGAAGACGTACACCTGTGGATGATCGAACAGCACCTGGGCCGCCGCAGCGTGTCCGACTTCCAGCGCGGCGTGCTGGCGCTGCGCAAGCGCGACATCCTGGCCGCCCGCAAGCAGGTCGAGCAGGCGCAGCTGCAGCGCGAGAGCGACGGCACCGCCGAAGCCGTCGAGGACGCCGGTGAGGACAGCCCGCCGTGGGAACCGGCACCGAAGATCAGCCGCGCCGAGCTGGCCCGCGAAGCCAAGCTGAGCACCAGCCAGGTCGGCATGATCGAGCGCATCCACGCCCAGGCTGCGGCCGAGGTGGTGGAAGCGGTGAAGGCCGGCATGATCTCGATCAGCGCCGCTGCGGCCGTGGCCGACCTGCCGGAAGAAGAGCAGCGCGCCGCCGCCGCCGGTGGCAAGGACGAGCTGAAGCAGGCTGCCAAGCGCGTGCGCGAGTCCAAGCGCAAGCCGCGCGCGCCGAAGCCGGAGCCGGCCGAGATGGACTTCGCGGAAGCGGACGAGGACGAGATCGCCAGCCGCGATGCCGAAGTGCTGTCGGCGCTGGAACAGCTGGGTGAGGATGCACCGGCCCTGCGCCGTCGCGTGGTTGCCCTGACCCGCGAGAACGACACCCTGCGCGCGCAGCTGGCCGCGCTGCGTAAACAGCTCGAAGCACTGTAACGGTCGCGTCACGCCGCTGTAGAGCCGAGCCCGTGCTCGGCTGCCCTGCGCGCGTCAAACAGCTGCCGAGCATGGGCTCGGCTCTACAGGCAGGCGTCACCAGGCTGCGGTTAGACTCGTGCAATGACGCCTGCCAACGATCCGCGCCGCGCCCAGCTGCGGCGCCTGAAAGCCCTCGCGCTGGGCCTGCTGCTGTTGATGCTGGCCGGTTTCGCGGTCAGCCACTGGCAGGGCGAGCGCGGCGTATGGGCCTGGGTCTCCGCCTTCTGCGAAGCCGCGGCCGTGGGCGCGCTGGCCGACTGGTTCGCCGTGGTCGCGCTGTTCCGGCGGCCCATGGGCCTGCCGATTCCGCACACCGCCATCATCCCGCGCAGCAAGGAACGCATCGGCGACAGCCTGGCGCTGTTCGTGCGCGACCAGTTCCTGGAGCCGGGTGTGCTGCTGGCCAAGCTGCAGGTATTCGATCCGGCCAGCCGCCTGGGCAGCTGGCTGGCCGACCCGGCACGCTCGCGCATGCTGGCCGACATGGCCCGCGGCTGGGCGCTGCAGGCACTGGACTTCTTCGACGAAACTGCCGTGCGCCGGCAGCTGCACGGCTTCGTGGTGGAGCAGCTGCGGCAGTGGAATGCCGCCGCCACCGCCGGCGATCTGCTGGCGTTGCTGACCGCCGATGGCCGCCACCAGCGCGTGCTGGACGAGGGCCTGCAACGGCTGGGGCGCTGGCTGGAACAGCCGGAAGTGAAGGAGCGCGCCTCGCAGCTGATCGTGCGCTACATCCAGCGCGAATGGCCGACGCTGTCGAGCACGGTGAACTGGGTCAAGCCGATCGACGAGATCGGCGACAGCCTGGCCGAACGCCTGGCCCGCGCGGTGCTGGAAGAGCTGCAGCAGGTACTGGCCGAGCCGCAGCATCCACTGCGCCAGGACTACGAGACCTGGCTGCAGAGCTACGTGCAGCGCCTGCGCGAGGATCCGGCGCTGGCCGGGCGCATCGAGCAGCTCAAGCAGGAAATGATCGATCATCCGGCCCTTCAGGAGTACGTGCAGGGGCTGTGGGCGCGCATCCATGCCAGCCTGCGCGCAGACCTGCAACGCGAGGACTCGGCGCTGGTCGGCCACCTGCAGCGCAGCCTGGGCTCGCTCGGTGCCAGCCTGCAGGCCGACCCCGCCCTGCGCGAGGCACTGAACCAGCACCTGATGGAAGGTGCGCAGCGCCTGACCGGGCGCCTGCGCGAGGGCGTGACCACGCATATCGCGCAGACCGTGAAGGGCTGGGACGAGCGCCACCTGGTCGAGCAGCTGGAACTGAGCGTGGGCCGTGACCTGCAGTTCATCCGCTTCAACGGCACCCTGGTCGGCGGCCTGATCGGCCTGCTGCTGCACGCGGCAACCGTCCTTTTCCGCTTCTGAATCCCCGTGTGGATCAGCGTCTGCACGGGAGCGGGCGCCGTCACGCTTGATTAACGAAATGCGAATGCCTATCATTTGCCAATCGGTTGTACGCTTAGCCAAGCGGGGCATGGAAGCTCGCACCCACCCGCCCCTTCGCCCGTGTACATCCCCCCGACTACCGGGTCGCCCGCTCTGCGCGGGTGGCGCACCGTCGATGGGACTCGCTGGGCGACGTGCGCGGAAAGCGCGGCTGCTGCGTCTGCGCATTCCATCGCCTGTTTCGTCCTGCATGGAATCGCACCGATGGCAATGCCGCTGAACCTCCCTCGTCCCACTCTGCTGGCCCTGGCCGTGACCGCACTGATGATCGCTCCGCTGGCACACGCCGACGGCACCGCCGAATCTTCCGCGCGCACGCTGGATACCGTGAAGGTGACCGCCGACGGCGAGATTCCCAACAGCTACACGGTGAAGAACGCGCGCAGTGCGACCAGGCTGGACCTGTCGCTGCGCGAGACGCCGCAGTCGGTGACGGTGATCACCCGCCAGCGCCTGGACGACATGAGCCTGTTCTCGCTGTCGGACGTGATGGGCCAGGTGACCGGCGTCAGCGTGTCGGTCACCGACAGCGAGCGCATCAACTATGTCTCGCGCGGCTACACCATCGACAATTTCCAGATCGACGGCATGCTCAATACGTTCGGTGGCTCGGTCAAGACCAACACCGACAACGTAATCTACGAGCGCATCGAAGTGGTCCGCGGCGCCACCGGCCTGACCACCGGCGCCGGCGATCCGTCCGGCACCATCAGCATGATCCGCAAGCGCCCAACCGACTCGTTCCAGATGGGCGCCAACCTCACGGTGGGACGCTGGGACAACCGCCGCCTGGAAGCGGATCTCGGTGGTCCGGTTGCCTGGGACGGACGCATCCGTGCGCGCGTGGTCGCGGCCAAGCAGCAGAGCGATTCATTCCGTGATGTCTATTCGCTCGACAAGGATGTGTTCTACGGCATCGTGCAGGCCGACCTGAGCGACAGCACGCTGTTCGAGGTGGGCTACGAATACCAGTCGCCCCGTACCAGCGGCGTGACCTGGGGCGTGGTGCCGTACTGGGGCGCCGATGGCGCGCCAGCCAACCTGCCTCGCTCGACCAACCTGTCGGCCTCGTGGAGCGCCTGGCCGATCATGGAGAAGACCCGCTTCGCGCGGCTGGAGCAGCAGCTCGGCAACGGCTGGTCGGTGAAGGGTAACCTCAGCCACGCGGTGCGCGATACCGATGGCAGCGTCTGGTACGGCGCTGCCGGCAATCCGCGTGCCGATGGAACAGGCGTCACGGCCTACATCGCGCACTTCAACGAACACAGCACGATGGATGTGTTCGACGTCAACGTCGGTGGCCCGTTCCAGCTGCTCGGTCGCGAGCATGAACTGGTGTTCGGCCTGGGCCAGTCGGTGCGCAAGGGCGAGTCGGAAGACACGGACTCCGACTACGACGATGCCTATGCCGTGGTGCCGGACTGGCGGCACTGGACCGGCAATGTGCCGGTGCTGCCGGTGACACGCCTGGGCAGGCTGTCTTCGCAGAATGAACTGCGCCAGCGCGCAGCCTACGTTGCCGCGCGCCTGCGCCTGGCCGATCCGCTGCTGGCGGTGGTCGGCGCGCGCTACGGCAGCTGGGAAACCCGCAGCTGGGCCTATGGCTACGATGCCAATGGCAACCGCAACCGCATCACCCGCACCGGCTACCGGCCGGACGACATGCTCACCCCGTATGCCGGCCTGGTCTACGACTTCAATTCGATCTTCAGCGGCTATGTCAGCTACACCGACATCTTCAAGCCGCAGAACTATCGCGACCGCAATGGCAACTACCTGGAGCCCGTGGTCGGCAACATGTACGAAGCAGGTGTCAAGGCCGAATTCTTCGGCGGCCTGCTCAATGCCTCGGCCGCCGTATTCGAGGGCAAGCAGGACAACGTCGCCGAGATCGATGATTCGGTGCCGGTGAACTCGCTGCCCGACGGCAGCCAAGCCTACCGCTCCACCGGCAAGGGCAACAAGGTCAAGGGCTGGGAGATCGAAACCCAAGGCAGCATCGGCGAGCAGTGGAACATCTCGGCTGGTTTCGCCCACACCGTCATCCGCAACAAGGACGGCGTGCTGCAGCGGACTACCGCCCCGCAGGACACCTTCCGGCTCAACGCCAGCTGGCGCCCCGGCGGTATCGACGGCCGCTTCTGGCTGGGTGGTGGCGTGACCTGGCAGAGCCGCATCTGGAACAACAGCACCAAGCCCGATCGCAGCAAGGCCAGGATCACCCAGGACGCGTTCTACCTCGTCAACCTCGCTGGCGGCTACCGCTTCAACGAGAACTTCAGCGCCCAGCTGAACATCAACAACCTGCTGGACAAGAAGTATTTCAACAACGTCGGTTTCTACAACGGCGTGTACTGGGGCGAACCACGCAATGTCACCGTGACGCTGCGCTGGAAGCTCTGACCCTGATGGATGGCGCCGGTTCTGCGACCGGCGCCCGGCCACGGATGGCCAACCCCGGTGCGCTTCGGCGCGCCGGCCTTCTTCCTTTGAACCCTGCAGGAATGCCGTGGACCGCTCGCCCGCAACCGCCAGCCCCCGCACCTTCTTCTCCAACCCGCGCTGGGGCGTGCTGTCACGTTCGTTGGCCGCGATCTTCGGCGGCTATGCGCTGGCCTCTGTGACCAGCGTGTTCTGCGCGGTGGCGTTGCCGGGCGCGCGCGGCCAGACCGTGCTGACCGGCATGCTGCTGGCGATCCTGGTCGCCGCCTGCGCCGCACTGTGGGCATTCGCCACCCGCAGCGCGCTGCGCGCCTGGGTCGGCATCCTCGCCCCCGCCCTGCTGATGGCCGGCGTCGCGCGCCTGATGGGAGCCTGGGCATGAAGAACGGATTCCGCCAGTCGATGGCCTGGCTGCACACCTGGACCGGCCTGCTGGTCGGCTGGTTGCTGCTGCTGATCTTCATGGCCGGCACCGCCAGCTACTACCGCGAGGAAATCAGCCGCTGGATGCGCCCGGAGCTGCCGGCCAACAACGTCAGCATCGACGTGGCCGCGCAGCGCGCGGTGGACTACCTGCAGGCCAACGCCGGGCAGGCCGAGAACTGGTTCGTCACGCTGCCGCAGCCGCGCAACCCGGCCATGCAGATGTTCTGGCGGCTGCCGCCGGAACTGGCCAACCCCAGTCGTGGCCGCCGCGGTGGCTTCGGCGATGCCACGCTGGACCCCAACACCGGCCAGGCGTTGAAGGCGCGCGAGACCCGTGGCGGCGACTTCTTCTACCGCCTGCACTTCGACCTGCACTACATTCCGGTGCTGTGGGCGCGCTACCTGGTCGGCTTCTGCGCGATGTTCATGCTGGTGGCGATCATCACCGGCGTCATCACCCACAAGAAGATCTTCAAGGACTTCTTCACCTTCCGCAAGGACAAAGGCCTGCGTTCCTGGCTGGATTTCCACAACGTCAGCGCAGTGATGGCCCTGCCGTACCACGCGATGATCACCTACACCGGCATTGTGACGTTGATGATCATGTACCTGCCGTGGGGCGTGAAGGTGGCCTACCCGCAGGACGAGGACAAGTTCTTCTTCGAGGCCTTCGGCGGCATGCCGGAAGTGACCGCGCCGGCCGAAGGCCGCGCTGCGCCGCTGCCGATCGCACAGCTGCTGGACAGCGCACGCGCGCATTGGCACGGCGTGGAAGTGGCTGGTTTCACCGTGTCCAACCCGGGCGCAGCCAATGCGGTGATCGACATCCGCCAGCGCGATGGCAAGCGCCTGTCCACCGACACCCCGGCCGTGCGCTACGACATGATCAGCGGCGCGTTGCTGGAAGAAACACCGCCATCCGGTGGTGCCACCGCCACCCGTGGCGTGCTGTACGGCCTGCACCTGGCGCGCTTCGCCGACTGGGGCCTGCGCGCACTGTTCTTCCTGTCCGGTCTGGTGGGCTGCCTGATGGTGGCCAGCGGCGTGGTGCTGTGGGCGGTGAAGGAACGACCGAAGCATGCCAAGAGCGGGCGCACCGGCTTCGGCCTGCGCCTGGTCGATGCGCTGAACATCGGCACCGTGGCTGGCCTGCCGATCGCCTTCGCGGCGTACTTCTGGGGCAACCGCCTGCTGCCGCTGGACATCGCCGAGCGTTCCAGCGCCGAGGCCAACGTGTTCTTCTACGCCTGGGGTGCGGCGTTGCTGGCCGCCTTCATCTGGCCCAAGCGGATGATGTGGGCGTGGCAGCTGTACCTGGGCGCGGCCGCGTTCGCGCTGATCCCGGCGGTCAACGCACTGACCACCCATGCCCACCTCGGCATCACCCTGCGCAACGGTGACTGGGTGCTGGCCGGCGTCGACCTGTCGATGCTTGCATTCGGCGCGATGCTGGCGCTGTGTGGCTGGCGCATGCAGCGCTGGACGCCGCCGCTGAGTGCGGCCGAGAAGAAGAAGCGTGCGGCGGCTGCGGCTGCACCGAAGGCATTAGTAAACGCTGCGGAAGCGGCCGAAGCGGAGGCCAGCGCATGATGTTGCTGGCACTGACGCTGTCGTTCTCCGCGTTCACCGCGCTGTCGCTGGCGATGGAGAAACACCAGCACGACCTGCATGGCAAGGCCGCTGCCACACCGGCGCAACGCACGCGGTGGCGGGTGCTGGGCTGGGTGCTGCTGACGGTCGCGTTCGCACTGTGCGTGGTGGACCACGGCTGGGCAATGGGCCCGGTGCTGTGGCTGGGGGCGATGACCCTGGGTGGCATGGCGCTGTCGTTCGGGTTGTACCCGTATCGACCAACGTGGATTGCGCCGCTGGCGATCGCGCTGCCGGTGGTCGGGCTGGTGGTGGGGTTGCTGTAGCCGCAGGACGGGGTCTGCGTCATCCACGCATGGCGTGGATCTACAATGGCTGCATGGATAGCATGATGCAACGGACGGCTGGAATCGGCTTCTTTTCCCGGTTGGGTGAAACACTGCCCGCAACGGCCGGCGTCGTCGCCGTTCGGTCGCTGGCCGAAGCACTGCGGACCATCGATACCGGTGGTTTCGAATGGATGCCCACAACACTGGGCGATTCGGATCCGTTTCACGGCGCCCTGCCCCGCACCCCCGAACTGGCCGTCGCCCGACGCGAACTCAACCGGAGTTTGATGCGCGCGCTTTCGGCACTGGATCTGCCGGCACTGCGCTGCGGTGCGCATGACCTGCACCTAGTGGCGCGCGATGGAGCGATGTTCGCCTTCCGGCAACGCCTCCTGGAAACGCACCTCGGCCTGCCGGCGCACTGGGAACCCGTGCTTGCGCTGTACGAACGGGGGCATTGGCCGCTGGCCCACGCGCCGGGGCGCTTGCTGGTTCTGTAGAGCCGTCCATGCAGGGCATGGATCTACCCGGCCCACGCTCGCCGGGCATGGCCCGGCGCTACCGTTCTGCGCGCACGTGGGTAGTGCCGGCCGCTGGCCGGCATCCCCTTTCGGCTGGAATTACCCCAACCGCTTCAGTTCCCACGCGCGGTGGATGCGCGCGTTGCGCTCGAAGTCCGGGCCGATGGTGCGCGCGGTGATCTCGCGGCACTGGGCAAACTCGGCGATGGCGTTCTCTTCCAGCTTGAAGCGGCGGAAGTTGTTGGAGAAGTACAGCACGCCGCCGGGCGCCAGCCGCGCCACCGCTGCGCGCAGCAGCTTCAGCTGCTCGCGCTGCACGTCGAAGTCGTCGGCACGGGCGGAGTTGGAGAAGGTCGGCGGATCGCAGAAGATCACGTCGTACTGCCCACGGTCGCCTTCCAGCCAGGCCATCGCATCGGCCTGCACCAGCAGGTGCTGGTTGCCGCCCTGCCCGTTCAACGCCAGGTTGTCGTAGCACCACTGCAGGTAGGTCGCCGACAGGTCGACGCTGGTGGTGCTGGCGGCACCGGCCACGGCGGCCTGCACGCTGGCCACGCCGGTGTAGCAGAACAGGTTGAGGAAGCGCTTGCCACGCACCTGCTCGGCCATCATCCGGCGCAGCGGGCGGTGGTCCAGGAACAGGCCGGTATCGAGGTAATCGAACAGGTTCACCTGCAGCAGCGCGTTGTTCTCGCGCACCACGATGAACTCGTCACGCTGCTCGAAACGGCCGTACTTGCTGCCGCCCTTGCCGCGCTCGCGCGACTTCATCGAGACCTGCTCCGGCGGCACGCCGAACACTTCACGCGCGGCCGCCAGCAGTTCGTTGCGGCGGCGGCGCACGTCGTTCTCCGGAATCGCCGCCGGTGCGGCGTATTCCTGCACATGCAGGAAGGTGCGGCGCTTGCCACCGTCTTCCTCGTAGACGTCGATGGCCGCCGCGTACTCCGGCAGGTCGGCATCGTAGGCGCGGAAGCAGGTGATGTCCTCGCGGGCGCGCCAGCTCTTGAACTTCTTCAGGTTCTTGCGCAGGCGGTTGGCCACCATCTGCGCACCTTCGCTCAGCTCGCGCGGCTGTGCCGGGTCGCGGCCCGGTACGGCAATCGGGTCGCAGACGATCAGCGCGCATTCCAGCGCACCGTTGAACATCTGGTACTTCTTGCCCGCGCGCAGGCCGGTGGCGAAGGCCAGTTCGTCGTTGCCGCACAGCAGGCTGGCACGCCACTGCGGCACGGCCTTCTGCAGGGCATTGCCCAGTGCGCGGTACAGCGCCGGATCGGCGGCCAGGCGCTCGTCGTACGGCGGGTTGCAGACCACCGCGCCGATCTCCTGTTCGGGCGCAGCCAGGTCAGCCACGTCGGCACGGGTGAAGCGGATCGCGTGGGCGACGCCCGCCACTTCCGCATTCTCGCGTGCCGCCTGGATCGCGGTCGGGTCGATGTCGCTGCCGTGGATGACCGGCTTCAGCGCAGCCAGGCCAGCAGCTTCGCGGTCACGCGCTTCACTCTGGATCGCCTTCCAGGCGGCCTTGTCGAAGCCCAGCCAGCGGCTTGGCGGCAGGCTGCCATGGCGCATCAGGCCGGGAGCCACGTCGGCGGCCATCAGCGCGCCTTCGATCAGCAGCGTGCCGCTGCCGCACATCGGGTCCAGCAGGCCCCCCCCGGCGGCGTGCAGGCGCGGCCACTGCGCGCGCAGCAGCAGCGCGGCGGCCAGGTTCTCCTTCAGCGGTGCCTCATGGGCGGCGCCACGCCAGCCACGGCGATGCAGCGGGCCACCGCCGAGGTCGATCGACAGCGAGGCACGGCCCTTGCGCAGCGACAGGTTGACGCGCACGTCCGGCAGGTCGGTGTTGACCGACGGGCGCTCCAGGCCTTCATCGCGCATGCGGTCGACGATGGCGTCCTTGATCCGCTGCGCGGCGAAACGCGCATGGGTGATCTTGTCGCCGGACACGTGCGCGTCCACCGCCAGGGTCATTTCCGGCTTGATGTGCTCGTGCCACGGCAGCGCACGCACGCCGTCGTACAGCGCCTGTTCGTCCGGGCACTCGAATTCGTCGATCGGCCACAGCACACGGCTGGCCAGGCGCGACCACATCACGATCCGCAGCGCCTGCTCCAGTTCGCCCTCGGCGTTGACGCCGGCAATGGTGGCAGTGGCCTTGCCAAGGCCCAGGGCCGACAGTTCGTCGGCAAGCAGGTATTCCAGGCCCTTGGCGCAGGAGACGAAGAATTTCACGGGATCGGTTCGCAGGTGGTCGGGCGCGGCACAGGGGCCGGGCCGGTCGGAAAGGAGGGCCGTAGGGACGGCCAGCAGGCACGCGCCGGGGGCGCCGGGGCTGCCATTGTAGTCAATGCGGGCGGGCGCGCCGTGCGCCCGGGCTTCACAGTTGCCGCAGCAGGCGCTCGAAGGCCTGCGCGGCGGCCTCCACATGGTGTTCCAGGCGGTGGCCGTCATCGACCAGCAGCAGCTGCGCGGCGCGCGCCTGCGCCCAGGCGATCACCCCGGCGGCCGGGACCAAGTCGTCATGCCAGGCCTGCACCACCGTGGTCGGCACCGCAGCGGCATCCAGCGCCGGCATCGGGCCCATGGTGGTCGGCGGCACCATCAGGAACAGGCCGGCCACCGGCACCTGCAGCGAGGCGATGGCGGAGATGTAGGCGCCCAGGCTCGACCCGGCCAGCACCACCGGGCCCTGCTGGGCGGCGATGGCGGCACGCTCGACCAGACGGCGCAGGCGGTTAGGCACGTCGCCCACCCGGCTGATCTCGCTCATGGCGTCCAGGTCGGTGTAGTCGGGGCGCTCGTGGGTCCAGCCCAGGCGCTCGGCAACCTCGGCCAGCGCGGTGACCTTGGTCGCTTCCGGGCCACTCTCGAAGCCGTGGGACAGGATGCAGTGGCCGCGGCTCACGCGCCGGCTCCGTGCGCGCGGTTCGACAAGGAAAGGGAAGGCAGGTTCATGACGCAATGCTAGCATCGCCTGATGCCCAACCCGCTCCTGCCCGGCCTGCAGCTGCAGCCCCTGCCCTACCAAGACCGTCTGCCACTGCGCGACCCGGCCACGCTGGAGATGGTGGTGATCCACTGCACCGAGCTGCCCGACCTGGCCATGGCGCGCGAGTACGGCGAGCGTGTGCTGTACGACAGTGGTGCCGGCAACAGCGGGCATTTCTACATCGACCGCGATGGCCTCGTGGTGCAGTACGTGGCACCCGAGCGCGTCGCGCATCACGTGCGCGGCATGAACGCGCATACGCTGGGGATCGAGCTGGTCAATACCGGGCGCTATCCGGCCTGGTTCGACAGTCGCCACCAGGCGATGGACGAGGCGTACACCGAGGCGCAGCTGCAGGCACTTGAGCAGCTGCTGCTGGCGCTGGTGGCGCGCTATCCGTCGCTGCGGCGCATTGCCGGGCATGACCAGCTGGACCTGGAGCAGGTGCCGGCCAGTGATGATCCGGCGCTGACGGTGGCACGCAAGCGTGACCCGGGGCCGTTGTTCCCGTGGGCGCGGGTGCTGGCGAAGGTGCCATTGCAGGGGTTGGAGTAAGCGGCAGGGCTGCGCCCTGCACCCGCAGAAGCAACGTCAACGTCAAGAGCTGGGGCCTTACGTGGGATGGCGGGGTGGGTCCGGTTGCGGGGGACGCCGTAAACCCATCCCTGGGGACTTGGCTGCGGCACCCATGCCGCGGACACCCCCGCAACCGGACCCACCCCGCCTTCGACAGATCTCCGCCGCTGTTGGCAGGTGTCGACCTTGGTCGACACCGTTCATCCACGCTATGCGTGGATGAACGTCAAATCGATCGGTACGGGCTTTTGTAGAGTCGAGCCGCGCCCCATGACCTGCGGGCGCCGATGATTTGAACGCATCGCCATGCGCGTGGAGCCGGCCGCTCGGCTCTGGAGAGGCTCCGCGCTCGACTGCTCTTTGCGTGGATACCGAGACGATAGGGTCAGGCGCCGGTGGCGACCGGGCGGCTGCTGTCGCTGACCCAGCCGCTCCAGGAGTCGGCATAGATGCGCGCGCCGCTCAGGCCTGCGCTTTCCATCGCCAGCAGCAGGTGGCAGGCAGTCACGCCGGAGCCACACATCAGCACCACCTGCTCTGGATCGCGGTTGCCGATCACGCCCTGCAGTTCGGCGCGCAGCTCCTGTGCGTCGCGCAGTCGGCCATCGAGCACGTTCAACGCGAACGGCCGGTTGACCGCGCCCGGCACGTGGCCGGCCACCGGGTCCAGCGGTTCCACCTCGCCGCGGAAACGCTCGCCGGCGCGCGCGTCCACCAGCCAGCCCGGGGCATGCTTCAGCCGCGCGGTGATTTCATCGGCATTGGCGATCTGCGTGGTGTCGAAACGGCCCGGATAGGCGGACAGCGCCGGCACCGTTTCCTGGCCGGTCGCCAGCGGATGGCCGGCCGCCTGCCAGGCGGCAATGCCGCCGTCGAGCACGGCGACCTTGCTGTGCCCGATCAGGCGCAACAGCCACCACAGCCGCGAGGCGGCCATGCTGCCGTCGCTGCCGTCGTAGACCACCACCTGGGTATCAGGACCGATGCCCCACTGCCCCAGCGTTGCGGAAAAGGCGTCGCTGTCCGGCAGTGGGTGGCGACCATGGCCGACGCGCGACAGATCGGACAGGTCACGATTCAGATCGGCATACACCGCACCCGGGATATGACCTGCCAGATACTGGCTGCTTCCCGCCTGCGGGTCGGCCAGCGAGGAGCGCGCATCCACAACGCGCACCGCGGTGCTGGCGGTGGCGCGCGCGTCCACCACCCGGATGCCCTCGCCCAACGCGGCGGCCAGGGTGGCGACATCGACCAGGGTGGTCCATGGCGGATCGATCGGGTTCATTGCACTTGCTCCAGGCGGCGACGCAGGTTGTAGAGAATGGCCGCGGTCGCTCCCCAGATGCGCTGGCCGGGCCAGCCGTATTCGAGGACGTGGCGGATGCGGCCGCGATGGTTGATTTCGACCTGGCGCAGGTTGTCGGCGGCCATGAGGTAGTCCAGCGGCACCTCGAACACCTCGGCCACTTCGCTGGGCTGCGGTACCGGCACGAAGTCCGGATCAACCACCGCCACCACCGGGGTGACCCGGTAGCCGGTGATCGTCACGAAGGGATCGAGATACCCCAGCGCCTGCACCTGGCCAGGCGCCAGTGCGATTTCTTCCTGGCTCTCGCGCAGGGCAGCCGCCAGCGCGTCGCGGTCATCGGGTTCCGTGCGGCCACCAGGGAAGCCAACCTGGCCACCATGGGTGCGCAGCGTCTCGGTGCGACGGGTGAGGATCACCTGCGCGCCATTGGCGCGTGGCACGATGCCGGCCAGCACCGCCGCTTCCACCGGTGGTCCCGGTGGCAGCAGGTCGATCAGCTCACTGCGGTTCCAGCCATCGCCGGCCGGTGGAACGGCCAACGGATGCAGCGCGCGCATCAGGCGCTCGTGGTCGGCCAGCGAGCCGCGCAGTGACTGCTGAAGCTGCGCGCGCAGCGGTTGCACGCGATGCAGGATGCCACTGCGTTCGTCGTTGCTCATCGACGACCACCGTGCGATTTCATCGATATGCCGCCCGCAGCCGGTGCACTGCCGGTGCGGATCCAGCGTGCACACTCCGATGCAGGGACTTGCGACAACACGCGCCGTTTCTTCCATTGTTTGCACCCAGCAACAGTAGCGCGATTGGGCGTGATTTGCGCGGGTGGCCGAGACGGACGGTAGAGTCGACTGTCAGTCGACTCGCGCGCGAAGCGCGGGCGTTTCCCCGATGTGCCCCAAGAGCAGTCGACTGACAGTCGACTCCAACGTCAGGGACTGCGCAAACAAAAACGCGCCGGTGGGATCACCGGCGCGTTTCGTCTACGGCTTCGATTTACTTGACGCTGACCAGCTTGATCTCGAACTGCACAGCCACGTTCGGCGGGAACGGGGTGCGCGGGTCGGCACCGTAGGCCTGGTCCGGCGGCAGGGTGACTTCCCACTTCGAGCCTGCCGGCATCTGCAGCAGGGTCTCGCGCATGGCCTTCATTTCGACTTCGCTGACCTTGATCGACGGGATCTGCTGGGCCGGGCGGGCTTCGGTCGGGCGCTGGCCGTACGGGAACGGACCGGCCACTTCCAGCTGCACGGTGCTGGCCTGGGTCGGCTTGGCACCCTTGCCGGCTTCGATCACGCGGTACTGGACGCCGCTCGGCAGCGACTGCACGCCGGCCTTGGCCTTGTTCGCCGCGATGAACTGATCGCTCTTGGTCTTGTTTTCGGCAGCAGCCTTTTCGTACTCGGCCTTGGCAGCCTGGGCACGGCCCTGCTCGCGCTTCTGGAACGCTTCAACGGCCGGCTTCAGCTGCTCGGCGGTGATCGCCGGCTGCTTCTTGGCGTAGGCGTCCTGCAGGCCCTTCACCACCGAGTTGATGTCCAGCTGCTCACCACGACCGGTCAGCTCCGCCAGGTTGTTGCCGTAGTCGTAACCGAAGTAGTAGCTCAGCTTGCCCTTTTCGGACGAAACGTCCTGGGCGAAGGCATTGCCCGTCAGGGCCAGGGCCGCGACGGCGACCGCGATAGAACGCAACTTCATCAAACAGTTCTCCAGGGGTGGTAACTCAGGGACGTTCTGCGCCGCCCTGAGGCGACGGGTTAGGATAACGGGCGCAACGTGTAACCGCTACTCACGATGCAGGCTATGACCCGTCTGCGTTTGCAGAGTTCAATATCACTTTTTTTTAACGTTCCAGGAGTCTCCCCGTGGCCGATGCCCTGATCGCTGTCGCCGACGACGGCGCCATCCGCACCGTGACCGTCCAGCGCCCGGACAAGCTCAACGCCCTCAATGCCGCGACCCTGCAGGCCCTGGCCGAGGCCTTCAGCGCCGCCGCCGCAGACCCTGAGGTGCGCGTGGTAGTGCTGACCGGTGCCGGTCCGAAGGCCTTCGTGGCCGGCGCCGACATCGCGGAGATGAACACACTCAGCGCGGTTCAGGGACGTGATTTCTCGCTGCTGGGCCAGGCCCTGATGCGCCAGATCGAACGCATGCCCATGCCGGTCATCGCCCGCGTGAACGGTTTTGCCTTGGGCGGCGGGCTGGAGCTGGCCATGGCCTGCCACCTGCGCATCGCCGCCGATACCGCCAAGGTCGGCCAACCGGAGATCAACCTCGGCCTGATTCCCGGCTTTGGTGGCAGCCAGCGCCTGCTGCGCCTGTGCGGCCGCGCCGCCACCCTGGAGCTGTGCCTGCTGGGCGCACCGATCAACGCGGCGCGTGCCCTGGAACTGGGCATCGTCAACGAGGTGGTGCCGGCCGACGCGCTGGACAATCGCGTGAATGACATCGCCCGCCAGCTGGCACGATCGGCGCCGCTGGCCCTGCGCGGCCTGCTCGATGCGGTGCACGTGGGCGGCGAATGCAGCCTGGAGGCCGGGCTGGAATACGAAAGCGCGCAGTTCGGCCTGCTGTTCGCCACCGAGGACATGCGCGAGGGCACCAGCGCCTTCCTGCAGCGCCGCGCGCCGGCCTTCCAGAACCGCTGACGCCATGGCATCCCGACCCAACCCCGCGCAGCTGTTCGCCCGGGTCCAGGCAGACGATCTTGACGGCGCCCTGCAGGCCGGCCTGATGGACTATGCCGTCCGCGCCGGCGACGCGCAGCTGCTGCCCGGCCACCCGGAACTTCCGCAGCGGTTGCAGCAGGCCCAGCAGCAGCTTCAGACCGCCTGGGCGGCCCGCGAACGCTACCGCGCCCGTGCGGTGCGGCTGGCCCGCCGGGAAGCCGAACGCGACGCACGGCGCACGCCGGCCCCGGCGCCGGACGTGAAACCTGCCCTGCCCGCCGCGGCGGCCGCCATCCTCGCCCGGGCCAAGGCCCGCGCCAGCGGCAAGGAGCAGTAATGGCCACCACGAAGAAGACTGCGCGCGCCCCGGCGCGGCGTGGCGGCACGATGCCGCGCGCCGACGTGGTGGAGATGTTCACCCGCCTGCGCGAACTCAATCCGCACCCGAAGACCGAACTGGAATACAGCTCGCCGTTCGAGCTGCTGGTGGCGGTGGCGTTGTCGGCGCAGGCCACCGATGTCGGCGTCAACAAGGCCACGCGCCGCCTGTTCCCGGTGGCCAATACGCCGGCGAAGATCCTCGCGCTTGGCGAGGATGGGCTGAAGCAGTACATCGCCACCATCGGCCTGTTCAACGCCAAGGCCAAGAACGTGATCGCCACCTGCGCGGTCCTGCTGGAAAAACATGGCGGTGAAGTGCCACGCGATCGCGACGCACTGGAAGCGTTGCCGGGCGTCGGCCGCAAGACCGCCAACGTGGTGCTCAACACCGCGTTTGGTGAGCCGGTGATGGCGGTCGACACGCATATCTTCCGCGTCTCCAACCGTACCGGGCTGGCCCCCGGAAAGAACGTGCGCGAAGTGGAAGACAAGCTGGTGAAGGTGATTCCCGCCGAGTTCCTGCTCGACGCGCATCACTGGCTGATCCTGCACGGGCGTTATGTGTGCAAGGCGCGCAAGCCGGATTGCCCGGGCTGCGTCATCGCCGATCTGTGCCGGTTCAAGGAAAAGACCACGGCCGAGACGTGACGCAGTCTCTGTTGTGAACAGACGAAGACGGCGGGCACAAGGCCCGCCGTCTGTATCTCAGGACAAGCGTGCTTCAGGAGATCAGAACGACAGGTCGCCCCAGACGCCGAATTCCTTGGTCTTGTCGTTCTTCTTGTCGCCGGCGTTGGCCAGGTGGGTGTACTTGTACACGGTCGACAGCTTGAGGTTCTTCATGACCGGGAATTCGACGCCGACGTTCCAGTACTTGTCGCTCAGGGTCGGGTCCAGGGTCTTGCTGACGTCGGTGTCATCGTAACGACCGAACACGTTGATGCCACCGTCGGTCACGCGCACGCTGCCCCACACCGACCAGCCGCTGGTCTTGTCGGTGGCAACGGTCAGCACGTTGTTGAGGTTCTTGGCCTGGAAGTACTCGCCACCGACGCGGAAGTTGCTGTCGGCGTAGGCCACCATCGCGTTGGCGCGGGTATAGGTGTTCTCGGCGCTCTGGATGTCGGTTTCCTTGCCCAGCTTGCCGCTGTAGCCGCCGACGGCCACCACGAAGTTCTCGTTCGGGGTGTAGGCGACGCGGCCTTCCACGTCCATGCCCTTGCTGCGGGTCGGGTTCTTGTAGCCGGCGCCGGACACGACCGACACGGCGTAGTTGAAGTTGTTGCCCAAGTTGCCGAAGCCATGCAGGCCCCAGTCGGACGAGTTGCCGTACTTCAGGCGATCGGTCAGGGTGTTCTCGACATAGCGCATGCCGTAGAACTTCTCGACGTATGGGATCCACGGCATGTCGGCGGCACCGACGCGCAGGTTGAAGGCCGGGTCGAAGCTGCCCTGCACGTAGGCCTTCTTGACGAACAGTTCGGTGTTGCCGATGGCCGAGCTGTACTGGAAGTCGGTGGTCAGGTTCGCCGACCAGATGTCGTTGAACTTGTGGTCGACGGTCAGGTAGAAGCGCTTCACGTCCAGACCGGTGCCGCTGGCAGCGGTGTCCTTGCCGTTGCTGGTCTTGTCGATGTTGGTCAGGTCGAAGAACATGCGACCGCCGATCTTGTTGTCATTGACCAGCTTGGCCAGCTTGTCGACGCTGGTCTGGGTCTTCTGTGCACCTTCCAGCGCCTGCGCCTGGGTGATGTTCACTTCGGACTGCGCGTCGGACTGCGCCTGCAGTGCCTGCGAATCGTTCTGCAACTGCTGGACCTGAGCCTGCAGCGCGGCGATCTGTGCCTGCAGCTGCTGCAGCTGTGCCTGGGATACGCCCGAGCTGGCGGGGGCTGCGAAGGCGTCGGCGGAAACCAGACCGAGGCTTGCAACGACCGCGGCGGCGAGCAAATGGGAACGCATTTTGGATCTCTCCAGAGGGTTGGAATGGCTTGGGCAGAACGCCACGCCGGCAGGCCGGTCAAGCGTTTTGCGAACGTTCCGTTAAAACCATGACAGTCGAATGACAAACTGCGCACCAGACACAGGTTTCTTCGTGCGGTCATGCGGACGACGCATTTGCGCCGGCAGCTGTGTCAAGGCCTTGCGGCACATGGCGTGATGTATCCGCTTCAAGGTGCAGCGCGGCGCCGTGCGGCCACGTGCCGGCGATGACATCGCTGCCGGATGCGCATTACCCGTATGCACGCGCATCGGCGCTGAGGCTTCGACCACGACATAGCGAGGGTGGCGGTGCGCTTGCCTGCGCACGTGGAGCGCGCGCGAAACCTTCACGGGCTCCGCCGCAACGGCTGCGGGCAACGCTGTAACGGTTGCGTCATACAACGGTCCCTGCGCTGTCATCGAACCGTTATGGAATGTGCGCCGGGCGGGTAACCCCGCATCCCAATCAACCCAGGAGCCACCCCGTGATCCACGCCTTCAAGTCGCGCGTTGCCGTTGCCGTCTTCGCAGCGTCGTCCGTGTTCGCCGCCAACGCCGCTGAAATCACCGGCGCGGGCGCCTCGTTCATCTACCCGGTGATGTCGAAGTGGTCGGTCGACTACAACGCCGCCACCAGCAACAAGGTCAACTACCAGTCGATCGGCTCCGGCGGTGGTATCGCCCAGATCAAGGCCAAGACTGTTGATTTCGGCTCCTCCGACGCCCCGCTGAAGCCGGAAGAACTGGCCGCTTCGGGCCTGGCCCAGTTCCCGTCGGTGATCGGCGGCGTGGTGCCGGTGGTCAACGTGGCCGGCATCGCCCCGGGCGCGCTGAAGCTGGACGGCACCGTGCTGGCCAACATCTTCCTGGGCAAGATCAAGACCTGGAACGACCCGGCCATCGCCGCGCTGAACCCGGGCGTGACCCTGCCGAGCGCCAAGATCACCGTCGTGCACCGTTCGGACGGTTCGGGCACCACCTTCAACTTCGTCAACTACCTGTCCAAGGTCAGCCCGGAGTGGAAGAGCTCGGTCGGTGAAGGCACCTCCGTCCAGTGGCCGGCCGGCATCGGCGGCAAGGGCAACGAAGGCGTTGCCGCTTACGTGAAGCAGATCAAGGGCGGCATCGGCTACGTCGAACTGTCCTACGCGCTGCAGAACAAGCTGTCGTACACCGCGATGAAGAATGCCGCCGGCAAGTTCGTGCAGCCGAGCGACGCTTCGTTCGCCGCGGCCGCCGCCAGCGCCGACTGGGCCAGCGCCAAGGACTTCTACCTGGTGATGACCAACGCCCCGGGCGCCGAGTCCTGGCCGATCACCGCCACCAACTTCATCCTGGTGCACAAGAAGCCGAAGAACGCCGCCAACGGCAAGGCCACCCAGGAGTTCTTCCGCTGGGTCTACAAGAGCGGCGACGCCCAGGCCCGCCAGCTGGACTACGTGCCGCTGCCGGACAGCCTGGTCCGCCAGATCGAGACCTACTGGTCGCAGAACCTGAAGTAAGCGTTCCCCCGCAGGAACGGGGTCGGCGGGTCCTCTCTCCCCCGCCGATCCCACCCGGGCGCGAGATCCTCGAGATCTCGCGCTCTTTTTTTTGAGGCTGGTCGTGAAGAGCGTTTTGCGCCTTCGCAGTTCCATGGGGAGTCGGTGGGGTCATGGAAGGCAGGAGCAAAGGCAGGAGCGCTTGTAGAGCCGAGCCCACGCTCTGCTGCTTTTGGCTTGGCCTCGCGCGCGCTGCCGGGCGTTGGCTCGGTTCCAGCTTGCACCTGTCGTCACATCGGTGCGCAGATCCGGCGTCTCCGGGGCCCTGCCAGGGCCCGGCCAACCCCGTGAAACCCTTGTCAGAACGTGATCCAGGACACCTCTGTCATGGTCGTAATACGGCTGTAACAAAAACATCATTTCATAGCCGCATCCGCCGACCACGTCGGCTCTTCCCCGCTATGGAGTGACCATGAAACTGCACTCGGCCGGCCTTGCCGCCCTTTCCCTGGCCATCGCCCTGGGCCTGTCGGCCTGCGGTGGCGACAAGCAGGCCGCGCAGCAGCCGGCTGCCGACGGTGCCGCCGCTCCGGCCGCCGCCGGTGCCAAGGTGACCGCCGAAGTGTCCGGCGCCGGCGCGTCCTTCATCTTCCCACTGGTCTCCAAGTGGTCGGCTGACTACAACACCAGCACCGGCGCCAAGATCAACTACCAGTCGATCGGCTCCGGCGGCGGCATCGCCCAGATCAAGGCCGGCACCGTCGATTTCGGTTCGTCCGACAAGCCGCTGAGCAGCGAAGAGCTGGCCCAGGCCGGCCTGGCGCAGTTCCCGTCCGCCATCGGCGGCGTGGTGCCGGTGGTCAACATCGAAGGCCTGGACGCCGGCAAGCTGCGCCTCAGCGGCGCCCTGCTGGCCGACATCTTCCTGGGCAAGGTCAAGACCTGGAACGACCCGGCCATCGTCGCCGCCAACCCGGGCGTGAAGCTGCCGGACGGCAAGATCACCCTGGTCCACCGTTCGGACGGTTCGGGCACCACCTTCAACTTCTCCAACTACCTGTCCAAGGTCAGCCCGGAGTGGAAGAGCAAGGTCGGCGAAGGCACTTCGGTGCAGTGGCCGGACGGCGTCGGTGGCAAGGGCAATGAAGGCGTCGCTTCGTACGTGAAGCAGATCAAGGGTTCGATCGGCTACGTCGAACTGGCTTACGCGCTGCAGAACGGCATGCCGTATACCGCCATGCAGAACGCAGCCGGCAACTGGGTCGAGCCCAGTGCGGAAACCTTCGCCGCTGCAGCCGCCAGCGCCGACTGGGCCAGCGCCAAGGATTTCAACCTGGTCATCACCAACGCCCCGGGCGAGCAGGCGTGGCCGATCACCGCCACCAACTTCATGCTGATGCAGAAGCAGCCAAAGGACGCCAAGCGCAACCAGGACACCCTGGCCTTCTTCAAGTGGGCCTTCGAGAACGGCCAGGCCCAGGCCAACGAGCTGCACTACGTGCCGCTGCCGGCCGAACTGGTCAAGCAGATCGAGGCCTACTGGGCGACCGACCTGAAGTGATGGACACGACGGTGCCCGCCCCGCGCGGGCACCGCTTCTTCCACGCCGTGCCGCCCCGCCCCTTCCTGGCCCTGCCGTCCCCATGAATGCCATCGCCCAGCCTGTAGCCGCCCCGTCCACGCGTGATGCGCGTGATGCCCGCAACGACAAACTGTTCCGATGGGTGCTGGTCGGCACCGTCATCTTCGTCCTGATCGCCCTGGCCTGCGCCGCGCTGTCGATGCTGTGGGGCGGCCGCCATGCCCTGCAGATGCAGGGCCTGAGCTTCTTCTTCTCCGCCGACTGGAATCCGGTCGAAAACAAGTTCGGTGCCCTCGCCCCGATCTACGGCACCCTGGTTACCGCGCTGATCGCGATGGTCATCGCCGTGCCGGTCAGCTTCGGCATCGCCTTCTTCCTCACCGAAGTCGCGCCGCGCTGGCTGCGCGGCCCGGTCGGTACCGCCATCGAACTGCTGGCCGGCATCCCCTCGATCATCTACGGCATGTGGGGCCTGTTCGTGCTGGTGCCGGTGATGACCGAGTACGTCACCCCGTTCCTCAACGAAACCCTGGGCGAATGGCCGGTCATCGGCCCGATGTTCCAGGGCCCGCCGCTGGGCATCGGCATGCTCACCGCCGGTTTCGTGCTGGCCATCATGGTCATTCCGTTCATCTCCTCGGTGATGCGCGAAGTGTTCCTGACCGTGCCGACCCGCCTGAAGGAATCGGCCTATGCGCTGGGTTCCACCAAGTGGGAAGTGAGCTGGGACATCGTGCTGCCCTACACCCGCTCGGCGGTGATCGGCGGAATCTTCCTCGGCCTCGGCCGCGCCTTGGGCGAGACGATGGCGGTGGCCTTCGTGATCGGCAACAGCGTGCGCCTGTCGCCGTCGCTGCTGGAACCGGGCACCACCATCGCCGCGCTGATCGCCAACGATTTCGGCGAAGCCACTGAAACCTACCGCTCGGCCCTGCTGCTGCTCGGCTTCGTCCTGTTCATCGTCACCTTCGTGGTGCTGGCCATCGCCCGCCTGATGCTGATGCGCCTGTCCCGCAAGGAGGGCAACTGATGTCCACTACCGCTGATTCGCTGTACCTGCGCCGTCGCATCGGCAACGTCGTTGCGATCACCGCCTCCTGTGCCACTGCCCTGTTCGGCCTGTTCTTCCTGGGCTGGATCCTGTTCACCCTGGCCTCGAAGGGCCTGGCCGGCATCAACGGGGATCTGTTCACCAAGATGACGCCGCCGCCGATGCAGGAAGGCGGCCTGGCCAACGCCTTCTTCGGCAGCGCTGTGATGTGCGCGCTGGCGATCGGCATCGGCACTCCGCTGGGCGTGCTGGCCGGCACCTGGCTGGCCGAGTACGGCAACGCCCGCAAGGCCGGCACCGTGGTCCGCTTCGTCAACGACATCCTGCTGTCGGCGCCGTCCATCGTGCTGGGCCTGTTCGTCTACACCCTGTACGTGATGCAGACCGGCGGCAACTTCTCGGCGTTCGCCGGTGCGCTGTCGCTGGCCTTCATCGTGCTGCCAGTGGTGGTGCGCACCACCGACGAGATGCTGCGCCTGGTGCCCTCGCAGATGCGCGAAGCGGCCCTGTCGCTGGGCATCCCGCAGTGGAAGGTGATCGTGCAGGTGCTGTACCGCAGTGCCTCGGCCGGCATCATCACCGGCATCCTGCTGGCGCTGGCCCGCATCTCCGGCGAGACCGCCCCGCTGCTGTTCACCGCTTTCGGCAACCAGTACTGGAACAACAACATCTTCCAGCCGATGGCCTCGGTGCCGGTGGTGATGAACCAGTTCGCCGGCAGCCCGTATGAATCCTGGCAGGTGCTGGCCTGGGCCGGTGCCCTGGTGCTGACTGTCTTCGTGTTGCTGGTCAGCCTTGCCGCCCGCGGCATCCTGCTGCGCAACCGTATCTCCCATGACTGACCTTTCCGTGGATAACGCCATGAGTGACCTTTCCAACGCCGTGCCGATGCAGCGCATCGCCGTGCCGTCCTCGCACGAGAGCCTGCACACGCCGTCGCCGGTGAAGCTGGCTGCGCGTGGACTGGACTTCTACTACGACAAGTTCCACGCCCTGAAGGGCATCAACCTGGAGATCCCGGAAAAGCGCGTGACCGCGCTGATCGGTCCCTCCGGCTGCGGCAAGTCGACCCTGCTGCGCATCTTCAACCGCATCTATGCGCTGTACCCGAAGCTGGAAGCGCGCGGTGAAGTGCTGCTGGACGGCGAGAACATCCTGTCGCCGAAGTACCCGATGAACCGCCTGCGCAGCAAGGTCGGCATGGTGTTCCAGAAGCCGGTGCCGTTCCCGATGACCATCTTCGAGAACGTGGCCTACGGCATCCGCCACCACGAGAAGCTGAGCAAGGCCGACATGGCCGACCGCGTCGAGCAGGCGCTGCGCCAGGGCGCGCTGTGGGATGAAGTGAAGGACAAGCTGGGGCAGAGCGCACTGGGCTTGTCCGGTGGCCAGCAGCAGCGCCTGTGCATCGCCCGCGCCGTGGCCCTGCGCCCGTCGGTGCTGCTGCTGGACGAGCCGACCTCGGCGCTGGACCCGATCTCGACCAGCCGCATCGAGCAGCTGGTGGAAGAGCTGAAGCACGAGTACACCATCGTCATCGTCACCCACAACATGCAGCAGGCCGCGCGCGTGTCCGACTACACCGCCTTCATGTACCTGGGCGACCTGATCGAGCACGACCGCACCGAAGTGATCTTCTCGCAGCCGTCGCAGCGGCAGACCGAGGACTACATCACCGGTCGCTTCGGCTGATCGACGCGGTTCCTTCGCCCTATGTCCCAGCCAGGCATGGCCTGGCTCTACCCGGATTGCACACCATGAATCTTCCCAACGACCACATCGTCAAGAGCTACGACGAAGAGCAGCAGCGCCTGGTGGCCGAAATCGTGCGCATGGGCGAGATGGCCGTCGCCCAGCTCGAAGCGGCGATGGACGTGATCGAGAAGCGCGACGAGAACGCTGCCCATCGCATCATCGCCAACGATGAAGCCATCGACGCGCTGGAACAGCAGATCAGCCACGACGTGATGCGTCTGGCGCTGCGTGGGCCGATGGCGCGTGACCTGCGCGAGATCCTTGCCGGCCTGCGCATCCCCGCCGACATCGAGCGCATCGGCGACTACGCCGCCAACGTGGCCAAGCGTTCGATCGCACTGGGCAAGGTGCCGCCGCTGCCGCAGATCCAGGGCCTGCGTGCGCTCGGCCGCCTGGCCGCACAGCAGGTGCGCCGCGCCATCGCCGCCTACCGCGACAACGACGCCGATGCCGCGCTGGAACTGCGCGAGGACGACGCCCGCCTGGACGCGCAGTACACCGCGCTGTTCCGCGAGCTGCTGACCTACATGATGGAAGACCCGCGCAACATCACCCCGTGCACCCACCTGCTGTTCATGGCCAAGAACCTGGAGCGCGTGGGCGACCACGCCACCAACATCGCCGAGAACGTGTGGTTCCTGGTGCACGGCGAGCAGCCGCTGCCGCCGCGTGAGAAGCGCGACGAGACCTCCAGCACCGGGCAGATCTGACGCTGCACCGCAACAACGGAGTCGGGTCCAAGGTGGCCGCTGTCCTGGTGACAGCGGCCTTCTTTTTTGCGGTATTCCCCCGCATTGTGGGCGCAGGGCTTGCCCGGTGCGGACCTTCCGGATGCTTCTGTAACAAACCTCACGAAAATTTGAGTTCTTGGCGAGGATTCGTTGAGTAGGATCGCTGCACCATCGTTTCCACCGGCACCCCTGCCGGCCACCCGGGCACCCGCCCACACCACCCAGGAGCACGACCGATGAGCAGTTCCAACAAGACCCTGTCCCTGCTGACTGCTACCGCCCTGGCCGCCGGCCTGGGCATGACCGCCAGTGCTTCGGCCCTGAGCATGAGCGACCTCGCCCAGGGCTATCTGGTGGCCGGACAGGCAGCCAAGGCGAGCACCGACGCCAAGGCCGCCGATACCAGGATGGCTGCGGACGCCACCAAGCACGCCGAAGGGAAGTGTGGCGCCGATGGCAAGACCGCCGAAGGCAAGTGCGGTGCCGACAAGGGCAAGGCGGCCGGCGCAGCGGCCGGTGCCAAGGCCAAGACCGGCGACAAGAAGGCCGCCGAAGGCAAGTGCGGCGAAGGCAAGTGCGGTGCCAAGCACTGACGTCCACGCCAGCGTCGTCAACCTGCGGTCGCCGCTTCGCGCGGCGGCCGCCGGATTGGGGCTGCGCAGGGCGCTGCTGCAGGATCTGCGTGATGCACCGGCAGGCGATTTCGATTTCCTCGAATGCGCACCGGAGAACTGGATCCATGTCGGCGGACCCGCCGGTGACGCACTGGCCGAGCTGGCACAGCGCCATCCGCTGAACTGCCACGGCCTGTCCCTGTCGCTGGGCGGGAGTGCGCCGCTGGATACCCGCCTGCTGGAGCAGGTCGGCCAGTTCCTGGAAAGGCATCGCGTACCGCTGTACAGCGAACACCTGAGCTACTGCAGCGACGACGGTCACCTGTACGACCTGCTGCCGATTCCGTTCACCGATGAAGCAGTGCGCCACACCGCCGCACGCATCCGTCAGGTGCAGGAGCTGCTGGGCCGCCGCGTCGCGGTGGAGAACGTGTCCTACTACCTGGCGCCGGTGCCGGCGATGGACGAGCTGGCCTTCACCAACGCCGTGCTTGCCGAAGCCGACTGCGACCTGCTGCTGGACGTCAACAACGTCTACGTCAATGCCTGCAACCATGGTTACGACGCGGACGCGTTCATCGCCGGCCTGCCCGCGGAGCGCATCGTCTGCCTGCACGTGGCCGGGCACCTGGATGAAGCGCCGGACCTGAAGATCGATACCCATGGAAGCGCGGTGATCGACCCGGTCTGGGACCTGCTGGCGCGTACCTACGCGCGCATCGGTCCACGCCCCACCCTGCTCGAACGCGATTTCAATTTCCCGCCCTACGCCGAACTGCGCGGCGAACTGCAGACCATCCGTCGCCTGCAGGCCGTGCACGCGGAAGCTGCATATGGCTGATGCCCCCGCCACGCTGCGTGCGCAGCAGCACGCGTTCACCGCTCACCTGCGCGATCCGCAGGGCGTACCACCACCGGCCGGTCTGGAGCCACGCCGGGTGGCGGTGTACCAACGGCTGCTGTTCGACAACCTGCTCGGCCTGTTGAGCAACGGCTTCCCGGTCTGCGTGCGCCTGCTCGGCGAACCGGCCTGGAGCACACTGGTCCGCCGCTACTTCGCCACGCACCGCTGCCAGACACCGTTGTTCACCGAACTGGCTGTTGAATTCGTGCAGTGGCTGCAGACCCAGCCGCAGCTGCCACACCCGGCGCTGGCCGAGCTGGCCCACTACGAGTGGGTGGAAACCGCGCTGTACCAGCTGGACGCCGAACCTCTGCCGGCGCCGGGGGACATCGACCCGTTGCGGGCACCGCTGCAACGTTCGCCATTGGCCTGGCCACTGCTCTACCAATGGCCCGTGCACCGCCTCGGCGCCGAGGACGCCCCCGACACGATGCCACCCGAGCCAACCGGCCTGCTGGTGCGCCGCGAGGCCGACGGCGAGGTGCGATTTGCCGCGCTCAGCCCGCTGGCGGTGTACCTGCTGTCCCGCATCGGCGAACAGCCTGGCCTGGATGGACGCACCCATCTGCAGCAGTTGGCCGCCGCGCATGGTCTGGCCGAGGACACGCTGGCCGAACCCGGTGCCGCGTTGCTGCAGCAGTTCCTGCGGGCCGGCGTGATCGGCCGTTCGACCACACCTGCCTGACACTCCCTTCCCCCCCCGGAGATGCACCGATGAAGCTTCCGACCCTGGCCACCGCGCATGGCCAGCTGGACCGTCTCGCCCCGTGGTTGGCCCCGCTCGGCCTGCGCCTGCTGCTGGCCTGGGAATACTTCGAATCCGGCCGCGAGAAGCTGCACGGCCAGAACTGGTTCGCCGACCTGCAGGACGCCTTCCCGTTCCCCTTCAACCAGATACCGGCGGCACTGAACTGGCAGCTGGCGACCTGGTTCGAACTGGTTGGCGCGGCCTGCCTGCTGTTGGGCCTCTGCACGCGTTTCGCCGCCACCAGCCTGCTGGTGCTGACCGTGGTGGCCACCTATGCGGTGCATTGGCCGATGGAGTGGAACTCGCTGGGCGACCTTGCCATGGGCTACGCGATCAGCGACAAGGGCTTCGGCAACTTCAAGCTGCCCGTGCTGTTCATGGCGATGCTGCTGCCGCTGATCTTCACCGGCGCCGGCAAGCTGAGTCTGGACGCGTGGTTAGCGCGGTACTCTCGCTCGGCCACACCTGCGCGGCCAGCGGTTCGGTAGATGCCGCCCCTGGTCGACACGCTCCTGCGCAGGGAACCCGTGCACCACAGGCTGGCCGGGCGCTCAGGGTCGCTCTGCTAGAATTCACGCATGAATGACCCGACTCCCGCATCTGCCGCTGCTCCCGATTCCGCAGTTCCCCAGGCGCAGCGCGCGATGTCACAACGCTTCCGCGGCTTCCTGCCGGTGGTGGTGGACGTGGAAACCGGCGGCTTCGACAGCCAGCGCAATGCACTGCTGGAGATCGCTGCGGTGCCGATCGAGATGGACGAGAACGGCCTGCTCTACCCCGGCCAGACCGCCAGTGCACACGTGGTACCGGCCGAAGGCCTGGAGATCGACCCGAAATCGCTGGAAGTGACCGGCATCATCCTCGACCACCCGTTCCGGCTGGCCAAGGAAGAGAAGGCCGCGCTGGACCACATCTTCACCCCGGTACGCGCGGCGATGAAGAAGTACGGCTGCCAGCGCGCGATCCTGGTCGGCCACAACGCCCATTTCGACCTCGGCTTCGTCAACGCCGCGGTGGCCCGGACCGGCCACAAGCGCAATCCGTTCCATCCGTTCAGCGTGTTCGACACGGTGACCCTGGCCGGTATCGCCTATGGACAGACCGTGCTGGCGCGCGCCGCCACCGCCGCCGGACTGGGCTGGGATGCCAACGAAGCGCACAGCGCGGTGTATGACACCGAACAGACCGCGCGATTGTTCTGCACCATCGCCAACGCCTGGCCGCGGTAAAGCGGCCAACGGCGGAGCCCCTCGTGGCGTGAAGCGAATCATCGGTTGGGCCGGGCAAGGTGGGTTCGCAGGGGACGCCGTGAACCCTTCCCTGGGGGCTTAGCCGCGCCATCCATGGCGCGGATACCCCTGCGAACCCACCCTGCCCGGCCTTCGACAGGTTGCGGGGCGCCACGGGAAGATCAGAAAAGCGGGAGCAACAGCGGGTCCCTGTGCTCGATGGGTGCTGTCGCCGACCTCGGTGGTGAGTCGGTGCTGTGGTAGCTGCCGACCGTTGGTCGGCACCGCCGGGTGGTATGGCAACAGCCGTAGATCCACGCCATGCGTGGATGAATTCAACCGATGCTCGTGCGATCCCGGCCGTCGCTCTTGGCGCGGTACAGCGCGCGGTCTGCACGCTGGTACAGCAACGCCGGGGTACGGTCATCCGCATCCAGTTCCACCAGGCCGGCACTGAAGGTCACACGCAGGCCCGGCACCTCCGCCCAGTCGGGGTGATCATGGAACAGGCCACGCAGGCGCGCGCACAGCTGGGCGGCTTCTTCCAGACGGGTGTCGTTGAGCAGCAGCGCGAACTCCTCGCCGCCGGTACGCGCGGGCAGGTCCGAGTCGCGGCAGGCCGCGGCGATCAGCCGCGCCACCTGCACCAGCACGGCGTCGCCGATGCTGTGGCTGTGACGGTCGTTGACGGCCTTGAAGTGGTCGATGTCCAGAACCACCAGGCACAGCGGGTGGCCGCTGCGCTGTGAACGGGCGAAGTCACGCGCCAGCGTTTCGTCGAATCCACGGCGATTGGCCAGCCCGGTCAGCGCATCCTCGCGCGCCTGCCGTTCAAAGGCCTCGGCCTGCCGTGCAAGGCGCTCGGCCAGCTCGGTCTTTTCCTGGTTCAGCGCCTGCAGGTGCACGGTCTTGGCCTGCAGATCGAAGGTTGCCTCGTCCACGCGCCGTGCCAGGCGCAGGTTGCTGGCCTTCAGCTGCTGCAGCAGCAGGCGGTACAGCACCACCAGTCCGGCCAGCAGCAACAGCCCGCCCAGCACCTGCACGCTGCGGCGCTGCCACCAGAACGGCTCCACCGTGAAGCTCCACACGGCTTCCTGCTGGCCCCAGGCCCCGCCTGGATGCGCCGCCGATACGTGCAGGGTGTAGTCACCCGGCGGCAGGCCGACGAACTCGACACTGCGCTGCGGGCCACGCTCGACCCAGCCGGTGTCCAGGCCGTCCAGCCGCGTGCGATAGCGGATCCGGTCCGACATCAGGTAACTCAGGCCCACATAGCTCACCGCCAGACGTCGCCCGCCGGGAATGTAGTTGCGCTCCGGGCCCTCCCAATGCACGGGTGCGCCATCCACCTGCACGCTCTCGATCGCTGCAGGCGGTGACGGACGCTCGCGGAAACGCTGCAGCCGCTGCGGGTCGACCGTGCTCAGGCCACCGGCGGTGACCACCCAGAACGTGCCGTCCTGCCGCAGGATCGCCGATGGCCCGGAGCTGCCGTTGGCCTGTGCGTTGGCCATGCCGTCGATCTCGTTGTAGCGCTCCACCGTCACCCGCGGCGCACGGCCATCGGCCACGGCATTGAGGGTGGCCATGTCGGTGCGCAGCACGCCGCGGTTGCTGCTGATCCACACATTGCCCAGACGGTCCGGCACCAGCTGGAACACCGCATCCACCGGCATTCCCTGTTCCAGGCCGACGCGCGCCAGCCTTCCGTCGCGCCAACGGTACAGGCCCCGGTCGCTGCTGACCCACATCGCATCGCCCAGCTGATGGAAGCCGAAAACACTGCGGCCCCCGCCCATCGGTGCCAGGTCGATCGACTGCACGTGGTCGCCACGCAGCACGCGGATGCCCTCGATGGTGCCGATCCACAGGTTGCCCTGGTGGTCATGCTCGAGTGCGGTGATGAGGCCACCGGGCATGCCCGGCACATTCGACACCTGCACCCGGTCGCCGTCGATGCTCACCACGCCCTTCTGCGTACCGGCCCAGACGCGACCCTGCGGGTCGACGCTGATCGCGCGGATGTTGCCGCCCGGCATGCCATCGGCGGCCGCGTAGTTGTGGCGGAGGCTGCCATCGCGGCCCAGCCGGTAAACGCCATCACCGAAGGTGCCGACCCACAGGTCACCGTCCGGCCCCTGCGCCAGACTCAGCACCGAGGGCGCCTTGCCACCGCGGTTGTGCAGCGGAACAGCGCGGAAGCGCCCATCGGGCGTCTGCAGATCGAGGCCACTGGCACTGCCGACCCACAACTGGCGGTCGCGGTCCTCCAGCACCGTGCGTACATAATCGCCGCTGAGGCCATCGCGCTCGGTGTAGCTGCTGAACAGCGTCTCGCGAAGGCGGTACAGGCCGCCGTTGGCCCCCACCCAGATGCTGCCTTCAGCATCCTCGCGCAGGCTGACCACACGCCCGCCCGGCAGGTTCAGGCCGGCGGGCAACCGCTCCAGTCCATGCGCCGAGATCCGCAGCAGGCCCTGGTTCTCGGTGCCCAGCCACAGGTCGCCGTGCCGGTCCTGCAGCATCGAGGTCATGTGCAGCTGTCCCGGCAGCCGGTGCACCAGCACCAGCTGATCGTCCTCCACGCGGTACAGGCGCTCGCCAGCAACGATCCACAGCGCGCCATCCGGTGCCCGGTACGGCCATGACAGCCCAGTGCCGGCACCCAGGCCCCACGCCGCAGGGGCACGCTTGAGCACGCCATCGTTGTCGCGCAGCACCAGCCCATCAAGCGTGCCAACCCACACCCGGTCCTGCGCATCGACCACCAGCCTGGTGAAGCTCATCGCCATCGGCAGGTCGGCGGCCGGTGCCTGGTAGACGATGCCCTTGTCCGGCGTCAGATAGCCGATGCCCTTGCCTTCGTACAGCAGCCACAGGCGCCCCTGGCTGTCCACCTGCATGGACTGGATCAGCACCTGCGGCGTGTTGGCCTGATGCTCCCAGACCCGCCACTGGCCGTCGTTGCCGCGATGGCTGACATTGCCGCGCGAATCACTGATCCACAGGCCACCCTGCCGATCCACCAGCAGTGCGCCGATGCCGTTGTCGCGCAGGCCCGGTCGGGTGCTGCGGTCGAACACGGTGAAATCCAGGCCGTTGTAGCGCACCAGGCCTTCCCAGGTAGCAAACCACAGGTGCCCCTCGGGGGTCTGCGCGATATCGCGCAGCGAGTTGTGCGGCAGGCCATTGCGCGAGGTCCATACGTCGATGGCGTAGTCGCGCAGCGGCGGCGCGCCCTCCTGCGCGCCCGCCGGCAGCGCCAGGAGCAGCAACAGCCACAGCAGGCCGCGCTGCAGCACCTGCCGGGCTTTCGAAACGGGGCGCTCCACCCAGCACCCGTTGTCCCCTGGCCTGCCCATCAGCCCGGCGGCAGTGGCCGGCGGTGGCTGCAGGGCATGGCAGCGGACGGGAACAGCCGGGCGACGCGGAACAGCGTGCCGGCAGGAACGGGCTGACTCATCGGGGAGAAACTGGGGAGGTGGGCAGATGATAGGCCAAACCCCCGCCCCGGCGTCACCGCGGCGGAACCGGCGTAGTCAGCCGCCCCGGCCCGGCGCCCCCACCAGCGCACTGGCCGGCCACTGCACCACCGCCTCCAGGCCGCCCTCGGACCGGTTGCGCAGCCACAGGCGCGCGCCATCCTTCTCGGCCAGTGCACGGGCGATGGTCAGGCCCAGACCGGCGCCGCCGGTTTCCCGCGAACGCGAGGTTTCCACCCGTACGAACGGGTCGAACACGGCTTCCAGCTGATCCTCCGCCAGGCCCGGGCCATCGTCGGACACCATCGCGGTGATCGTGCCGCCGCTGCGCTCCACCCGCACGCGCACGCGGTGGGCATACATCATGGCGTTGTCCACCAGGTTGGAGAACAGCCGGTGCATGGCCAGCGGGCGCAGCATCAGCACCGCACCGGTTCCGCCCTCGAAGACCACGTCGGCGCCCCCCTCGGCGGCGTCTTCCACGATGCTTTCCAGCAGCGAATCCAGATCCAGCGCGGCACGCTGTTCGGCGCTCTCGGCACTGCGGGCCAGCTCAAGGCCTTCGCGCACCAGCGCCTGCATCGCGGCGAGGTCGCCGATCAGGCGTTCGCGCAGCACCTCGTCGCTGACGTTCTCCAGGCGCAGGCGCAGGCGGGTCAGCGGGGTCTGCAGGTCATGGGTAATCGCCGCCAGCATCTGCGTGCGTTCGGCCAGATGCCGCTGCAGGCGGTGCTGCATGGCGTTGAAGGCCTCGGCGGCGCGCTGCACCTCGCGCGGCCCGCGCAACGGCAGGGGATCACGCTGCAGGTCGTCGCCCAGGTCTTCAGCGGCCGCCGCCAGTTCCTGCAGCGGCGCACTGGCCATGCGCGCAACGATGTAGGCCAGCACCGCGATCGCCAGCACCAGCAGGGTCAGGAACCACGGGTCCACGGCCAGGATGCCGTTATGCGCCACGGCCGGGGAATCCAGCGCAAGTTTCAGCAGCGTCCCGTCGTTGAGGGTCACGTCCACCGCACGGCACTTGGGCGGGATGAAGGCGGGGTCGCGTTCGCGCGGCGGCCGGCGGTGGCCTGGCGGTGGCGGTGGCAACAGGTCCTGCAGCTTGGGAATGCACGAGCGGAACGAGGCAAAGTGCACATGCGCCCGCGACACCGGGCCCGGGCGGTCTTCCAGCACCTCCATCAGCGCGGTGTCGGCACGCCCCAGCCGCGCACCGGGCTGCAGTGCGCGCACGCTGGGCCCACCGATCTCGAGCAGGCGCTCGCGCAGTTCGGGGTTGTCATCGAGCAGGTTGACGTAGCCCTGCAGGCGGTCGGCAATGCGGTTCAGGTTCTGCCGCTCGAACTCCTGCTGGCGCTTGGAGGTGGCCAGCATGGTCGCGCCGATCGCGGCCACGCTCATGCCCAGCAACAGGATCACGAACAACCGCCCGACCATCGAGGACAGGAAATGGCGCAGGCGCGTCATTGCGGCTTATTCCAGGTTCACCGACGAGGCCAGCACGTAGCCCTCGTTGCGCACGGTCTTGATCAGGCCGTCCGGACCCCCATCGTCGCCCAGCTTGTTGCGCAGGCGGCTGACCTGCAGGTCGATCGCGCGGTCCTGTGCCTCGTAGTTGCGGCCACTGCTGAGCGCCACCAGCTGCTCGCGCGAGAGCACCTTGTTGGCATGCGCGATGAATACCCGCAGCAGGCGGAACTCGGCGCCGGACAGCACCACCACGCGGTCGTCCGGGTCCACCAGATGGCGATGCTCCAGATCGAACACCCAGCGCGAGAAGCGCGCGCGGCGCACCGCCAGCGGTTCCAGGTTGGCCGGCAGCGCCTCGGTCCGGCGCAGCACGTTGCGGATGCGCGCCAGCAGCTCACGCGGTTCGAAGGGCTTGGCCAGGTAGTCGTCGGCGCCCATCTCCAGGCCCAGCACGCGGTCGATCGGCTCGGCACGTGCGGTCAGCATGATCACCGGCGTGTTCGAGCGCGCGCGCAGGTCGCGGCACAGGGTCAGGCCATCCTCGCGCGGCAGGTTGAGGTCGAGCACGATCAGGTCCACATGCTCGCGGTCCAGCAGCTGGCGCATGGCGGTGCCATCGGCAGCCGTGCTCACCTGGTAGCCGGCACGGCCAAGCTGTTCGGCCAGCAGGGTGCGGATGTCGTTGTCGTCGTCGACGATCAGCAGTCGATGCATCGTGTTTTCAGTCTCCATGGCGCGATCATCCCGTGTCGGCAGCTGAACCGCATCCGGGGCAATGCGTACCAGTGTATCCAGCCGGGGGCGGGATACCTGTGGTTACGCGTATTCACCGACAGTGTTACATAGAGACATACCCCGAGGATTGAGCCCTCCATCGCCCCGTCTTCACAATGCCCACCAACGCCGCCACCGCGGCCCCGAGAGTGAAGCCACGACGTGACGTTCCGCCTGCTGCCTGCGACCCGCCGGGGTCGCCTGATACTGATCGCCCTGCTTGCCCTGATCGTTGCCGTGGCCGCCTGGTGGCTGCTGCGCAAGCCCGCCGCCCCGGCCGTGGCGACCACCCCGGTCAGCCGCGGCGACATCGAACAGACCGTGGATGCCACCGGCGTGATCGACGCCTACAAGCTGGTCAGCGTGGGTGCGCAGGCCTCGGGCCAGATCAAGTCGCTGAAGGTGCAGCTGGGCGACACGGTGAAGGAGGGCGACCTGATCGCCGAGATCGACGCCACCACCCAGCAGAACCAGGTGCTCAACGCACAGGCCTCGCTGGACCAGGTCACCGCCCAGCGCGCCGTGCAGCAGGCCACCCTGCGCCAGGCCGAACTGGAATTCGCGCGCCAGCAGCAGATGCTGGCCGCCGAAGCCACCTCGCGCCAGGAATATGATGCCGCCGAGGCCCAGCTGAAGACCGCCCGCGCCCAGCTGCAGTCCTACGAGGCACAGATCAAGGGCCGCGAAACCGAGCTGGGCACGGCGCGCGCCAACCTGGCCTACACCCGCATCACCGCGCCGATGGATGGCACCGTGGTGGCCGTGGTGGCCGAGGAAGGCCGCACCGTGAACGCCAACCAGACCGCGCCCACCATCGTAATGCTGGCGCGGCTGGACGTGGTCACCGTCAATGCCGAGATCTCCGAGGCCGACGTGGTCAAGATCAAGGCCGGCATGCCGGTGTACTTCACCACGCTGGGCGACCCGGACCGCAAATACCACGCCACCCTGCGCCAGATCAATCCGGCGCCGGCCTCGATCGCCAGCGAGACCTCCTCCAGTTCCAGCAGCTCGTCCAGCTCCAGTTCCAGCAGCGCGGTCTACTACAACGCGTTGTTCGACGTGGAAAACCCGGACGGCACGCTGCGCATCGACATGACCGCCCAGGTCTCGGTGCTGCTGAAGCAGGCCAAGAACGTGCTGATGGTGCCGGCGGTGGCGCTGGGGCCGAAGCGCCGTGGCGATGAGCGCATGGTGCGGGTGCTGGACGACAAGGGCCAGCCGCAGCCGCGCAAGGTCACCGTCGGCATCAACAACGGCGCCTCGGCCGAAATCCTGTCCGGGCTGAAGGAAGGCGAGCGCGTGGTGGTCGGCGAAGCCGGTGCCGCCGGTGCCAGCGCCGGCGGCGGCAACCGTGGCGGCATGCAGATGCGGGTCGGCGGCCCGGGCATGGGTCCGCGCCGATGAGCACGACGGCGCCGCTGCTGCGCCTGCGCGACCTGCGACGTGAATTCCCGGCCGGCGATGATGTCATCGCCGTACTGCGCGACGTCAACGTGGACATCCACGCCGGTGAGATGGTGGCCATCGTTGGCCAGTCCGGCTCGGGCAAGTCGACGCTGATGAACATCCTCGGCTGCCTCGATCGTCCTACCCGTGGCAGCTACCAGGTGGCCGGCCGCGAAACCGGCAGGATGGAGCCGGATGAACTGGCCGAACTGCGCCGTGAACATTTCGGCTTCATCTTCCAGCGCTACCACCTGCTGGGTGACCTGGACGCACGTGGCAACGTGGAAGTACCTGCGGTGTATGCCGGCAGCCCCGGCCCGGTGCGCAACGCGCGCGCCGAGCAGCTGCTGCAGCGGCTGGGCCTGGGCGATCGCATGCACCACAAGCCGGGCCAGTTGTCCGGCGGCCAGCAGCAGCGCGTCTCGATCGCGCGTGCGCTGATGAACGGCGGCGAGGTGATCCTGGCCGACGAGCCCACCGGTGCGCTCGACACGAAATCCGGCGAGGAAGTGATGGCCATCCTCGGCGAGCTGCATGCCGAAGGCCACACCATCATCATCGTCACCCACGACATGAGCGTGGCCCAGCACGCGCAGCGCATCATCGAGATCCGCGATGGCGAGATCATCGCCGACCGCGCCAACCCGGAGGCACCGACCTACCGTGCGCAGCGCGAAGCCAGCACAGGCGTTGCCCACGGCAACAGCTGGCGGGCGGCCCGGGATCGTTTCACCGAAGCCTTCCGCATGGCCCTGCTGGCCATGAACGCGCATCGGCTGCGCACCTTCCTGACCATGCTCGGCATCATCATCGGCATTGCCTCGGTGGTCTCGGTGGTGGCGCTGGGCAACGGCTCGCAGCAGCAGATCCTGCAGAACATCAGTGCGCTGGGCACCAACACCATCGACGTCTATCCCGGCCGCGGCTTCGGCGACATGCGCTCGGCCCGCGTGCAGACCCTCAAGGCCAGCGATGCCGATGCCCTGGCCAAGCAGAGCTACGTGGACAGCGCCACCCCCAGCGTGTCGACCTCGGTCACCGCACGCTACCGCAACCAGTCGTCCACCGCGCAGGTCAGCGGCGTCGGCGAACAGTTCTTCCGGGTCAAGGGCGTGACCCTGCTCAGCGGCAGCTTCTTCGATGCCGATGCGGTAAAGGGCCTGGGCCAGGTGGCGGTGATCGACGAGAACACCCAGACCCAGTTCTTCCCCGATGTCGATCCGGTCGGCCAGGTGATCCTGCTCGGCAACGTGCCGGCGCGCGTGGTCGGCGTGGCCAAGCGCCAGAGCTTCGGCTTCGGTGGCAGCACCAGCCTCAGCGTGTGGGTGCCCTACACCACGGTGATGTCGCGCATGCTGGGCCAGGGCCACGTGTCCAGCATCACCGTGCGCGTGGACGACAACACGCCGATGGATGCCGCGCAGGAAGCGATCACCCGCCTGCTGACGATGCGCCACGGCACCGAGGATTTCTTCCTCAGCAACAGCGCCGAGATCCGACAGACCATCGAACAGACCACGCGCACGATGACGCTGCTGATCGGCGCCATCGCCGCCATCGCGCTGCTGGTCGGCGGCATCGGCGTGATGAACATCATGCTGGTGTCGGTGACCGAGCGTACCCGCGAGATCGGGGTACGCATGGCCGTCGGTGCGCGGCAGAGTGACATCCGCCAGCAGTTCCTGATCGAAGCGGTGCTGGTGTGCCTGCTCGGTGGTCTGCTCGGCATCGGCCTGGCGCTGCTGCTGGGCTCGATGATCGGCCGCTTCGCCAGTGACTTCCAGGTGCTGTTCTCCACCGCCTCGATTGTTGCCGCGTTCGCCTGCTCCACCCTGATCGGCGTGGCGTTCGGCTTCCTGCCCGCGCGCAATGCCGCGCAGCTCGACCCGGTCGAGGCCCTGGCCCGCGAATGAAGATGATGACCCGACTGCCCTTCCCTGCTCCCTCGCGCCTGCTGCTGGCCGGTGCCTTGCTGCTCGCGCTGTCCGGCTGTGCCTCGGTCGGCCGCTATCCAGTGCAGGACCCCGACGTAGCGGCCACCTACGGGCGCGGCGACGCCACGCTCAATGCACCGGCCGACGACCCGCGCAGCAGCCTGGATACCCCCGGTCGCGACATTCGCCAGGACAGCTGGTGGACCGGTTTCGGTGATGAACGACTGGACCGCCTGGTGGCGCAGGCACTGGCCGCCAACAGTGACCTCGCTGCCGCCGGCCTGGCCGTGCAGCGCTCGCGCCTTCAGGCCGGCCTGGCCAGCAACGCGCTGTGGCCGCAGCCGTCTTCGTCCGGCGTGAGCGGCAGTGCCAGCCGTGCCACCGACCAGGCCGACGATTGGCGCCGCAGTTACTCCACCGGCGTCTCGCTGGGCTGGGAGGTGGATCTGTGGGGGCGCCTGCGCACCCAGCGTGACATCGCCCGCTGGGAAGCCGAGGCCAGCGAGGAGGACCGGCAGAACACCGCCCTGCTGGTGATCAGCGACACCATCACCCAGTACTGGACGCTGGCTTACCTCAACCAGTCCATCGCCACCGGCCAGGCCAACCTGGAGCGCCTGGAGCGCACCCGCGAACTGGTGCAGGCGCGCTTCGACGCGGGTGCGGTATCGCGCCTGGAAGTGCGCCAGGCGCTGCAGAACCTGCAGTCGCAACGGTCAGCACAGAGCGCGCTGGAACAGCAGCGGGTGGAAACGCGCAATGCGCTGACCGTGCTGCTGGACGGCACGCCGTGGCCACAGCAGGACGAGCCGCAGGACCTGCTGGGCGCACGCAGCCCTGACATCGCGGAGGGCCTGCCGACCGACCTGCTCGGCCGCCGTCCCGACCTGCGCGCGGCCGAACTGCGCCTGCGCAACAGCCTGAAGACCATCAAGGTGACCGCTACCCAGTACTACCCGGCGCTGAGCCTGACCGGCAGCCTCGGCTCCAGTGCGACTTCGCTGGGTGATGTGCTGCGCAACCCGGTGGCCACGCTGGGCGCGGGCCTGTCGCTGCCGTTCCTCAACCTGCAGCGCGCGCAGCTGGATACCGATATCGCCGGCACGGCCTATCAGATCGCCGCCACCAGCTTCCGCAAGACGCTGTACACCGCGCTGTCGGAGGTGGACAACGCGCTGTCGGCACGCGAGCAGCTGGCGCGCCAGGTGGCCGCTTCGCAGGCCTCGTACGACGAAGCGGTGGAAGTGGAGCGCGCGCAGGAAGTGCGCTACCGCGTGGGCGCCACCGATCTGCGTACCTGGCTGGAAGCGCAGCAGACCCGGCGCGACGCCGAGCTGTCGCTGGCACGCGTGCGGCAGAGCCAGCTGAACAACGACGTGACCCTGTTCAAGGCGTTGGGCGGCAGCGCGGGGTAGCGCGCCAAACAACGGGGTCAGATCCCTTTTCCTCTGGAAAAGGGATCTGACCCCGATCGGTGCCGATCAACCGCGCTGGCGCACGGCTTCGAACAGGCTGACACCGGCAGCGACGGAGACGTTCAGGCTCTCGATCTCGCCCGGCATCGGAATCTTGACCAGACCATCGCAGTTTTCACGGGTCAGGCGACGCAGGCCGTCGGCTTCGCCGCCCAGCACCAGCGCGATGTTGCCCTTCAGATCCAGCTGGTACAGCGAAGCCGTGGCTTCACCGGCCAGTCCGTAGATCCACACACCCTGCTTCTGCAGGTCCTTCAGGCAGCGCGACAGGTTGGTCACCGCCACCACCGGGATCAGATCGGCGGCACCGGCCGAGGTCTTGCGCACGGTGGCATTGACCGTGGCCGACTTGTCCTTGGGGATGATCACTGCAGTCGCACCGGCGGCAGCGGCCGAACGCAGGCAGGCACCGAGGTTGTGCGGGTCCTGCACCTCGTCCAGCACCAGCAGCAGGGCCTTGCCCTCAGCGGCGGTGACCAGGCCTTCCAGCTCGTTCTCGCTGTAGGTACGGGCGGCGGCGTAACGGGCGGCCACGCCCTGGTGCCGCACCGAACCGCCCACGCCATCCAGCGCCTGGCTGTTCACCTTGCGCACGTCGATGCCCTTGCGGCGGGCGTTCTCCTCGATCTCGGTCAGGCGCGGGTTCTTCGCCCCGGCCTCGACCAGCACTTCGCGGACGTTCTCGGCGTCGTTCTCGATGGAGGAGGCGACGGCGTTGACGCCGACGATCCACTGGCTGTTCTTGCTCATGCGGGCGAGGACCGGAAAGGGGGTGGCTATGGTAGAGCATCGGCGGGCCGGGCGCTGCGGCGGGCCCGCCTGTAGAGCCGAGCCTGCACCCGGTGGCCTTGGGTTCAGGCTTCGGCGACCCGCCAGCCGAGCGTGGGCTCGGCTCTACAGGTGCGTTACCGGCTGCGCGGCGGCCAGTGTGGGGTGTCGTGGTCGGGGTGCTGGTGGGACACGATCGTGGCCAGGAAGTCCAGGGCCGCGGCATCGTCCTCGGTACGACGGGCCGGCAGATCGGCCAGCGTATCGACGAACGGCAGCTTGCGCTCAATCGCGTACTGGATCGTCGGCGGCAAGCGCTCGGGTTCGTCAAAGGCGCCAGCCGCCACTGCCACGCCGTCCGGTGCCTCGTAGGTCAGCGGTGTGCCGCAGTCGGCACAGAAGCCGCGCCGCACCACGTTGGAGGACTGGAAACAGCGCGGCTGGCCGCGGGTCCAGCTGAACTGCACGCCGCGCACCGACACCAGTGGCGCGTAGTAGGCACCAAAGGCCTTCTGGCACATCCGGCAATGGCAGATCGAGCTGTCGGTCAGCTCACCGCGCACCTGGAAGCGGATGGCGCCGCACTGGCAGCCGCCGCGGTACTCGGGTTGGCCCTGCATTGCTGCTTTCCTCCGGAAGATCGTGTCGACCAAGCTCGACACCTATCTGATGAGCGGTGCCGATACGGTGGGTGCCAACCCTGGTTGGCACCCACCGTGGATTTTCAGCCGAGCATGGCTCGGCTCTACCCATCAATACTTCTTCTTCGTCCGCTTGGCCGGCTTGCCACGTTCGGGCAGTGGCGGCAGGCCATCGCCTTCGTCCTCGCCCTTGTGCTCGACCAGGCGGAAGTCGATCTTGCGCTCTTCCATGCTGGCCTTCAGCACCAGGATCCGCACGCGGTCGCCCAGCCGGTAGCTGCTGCCACGGCGTTCGCCGGTCAGGGTCTTGCGGGTGGCATCGAACTTGTAATAGTCCTGCGGCAACTGGGTCACGTGCACCAGGCCCTGTACCTTCGACTCATCCAGTTCCACGAACAGGCCGAAGCTGGTCACGCCACTGATCACACCGTCGAACTGGCCGCCCACGTGCTTTTCCATCCACGCGGCGCGGTAGCGCTCGTCGACCTCGCGCTCGGCCTCGTCGGCACGGCGCTCGCGTTCGGAACACTGCAGCGCCAGCGCCGCCATTTCACGTGCGTTGTAGGTGAACTTGTCCAGCGGCTTGCCGGACAGTGCGTGCTTGATCGCACGGTGCACCAGCAGGTCGGGATAGCGACGGATCGGCGAGGTGAAGTGCGCGTACGCCTCCAGCGCCAGGCCGAAGTGGCCGTGATTCTCCGGGCTGTAGATGGCCAGGCTCTGGCTGCGCAGCAGCACCGATTCCAGCAGCGTGGCATCGGGACGGTCGCGGATCTTCTTCAGCAGCTTGGTGTAGTCACCCGGGCGCACCTTCGACCACGGCGGCAGGCTCAGCTTGAACTCCTTGAGGAATTCCAGCAGGTCGGCGTACTTGGTTTCCGGCGGCTTCTCGTGGATGCGATACGGGGCCGGCACGTGGCGCGACAGCAGGTATTTCGCCGCCTCGACGTTGGCCGCGATCATGCACTCCTCGATCAGCTTGTGCGCATCGTTGCGCACCAGCATGCCGGCCTGGGTGACTTCACCGCGGTTGTCCAGCACGAAGCGCACTTCGCTGCTTTCGAACTCGATGGCACCCCGCTTGGCACGTGCCTTGGACAGCACCTTGTACAGCTGGTGCAGGCGCTGCACCTGCGGCAGCAGGTCACCCATCCAGGCCTTGGTATCGGCATCGTCCTCGCCCACCGCCTTCCACACCTGGGTGTAGGTCAGGCGCGCGTGCGAGTTCATCACCGCTTCGTAGAAGCGGGAATGCGTGACCAGGCCGTCGCGGTCGATCTGCATGTCGCAGACGAAGCACATGCGGTCGACCTTGGGCATCAGCGAGCAGATGCCGTTGGACAGCGTCTCCGGCAGCATCGGCACCACGAAACCCGGGAAGTACACCGACGTGGCGCGCTTCTGCGCTTCCTCGTCCAGCGGCGTGCCGGGGCGAACGTAGTTGGAGACATCGGCAATCGCCACCACCAGGCGGAAGCCATCGGCATTCGGTTCGCAGTACACCGCGTCGTCGAAGTCCTTGGCATCCTCACCATCGATGGTCACCAGCGGCGTGCTGCGCAGATCCACGCGGTCGCCGATCATCGCCGGCTCGACCACCATCGGCACCGAGGCGGCTTCGTCCAGCACCTCCTGCGGGAACTCGAACGGCAGCTCGTGGCCGTGGATGGCGGTTTCCACCACCAGCGATGCGGTCAGCTTGTCGCCGAGCACGGCGATGATGCGGCCGATCGGCGGGCGGCGGCTGTCCGGCGCCTGGGTCAGTTCGCAGACCACCAGCTGGCCATCACGCGCACCCCCGGTCTGGTCCGGCGGTACCTGCACGTTGCGCTGCACGCGCTTGTCGTCAGGCACCACGTAGTTGATCCCCATCTCGACGCTGAAGCGGCCGATCAGGCGGGTCATGCCGCGTTCGAGCACGCGCGCAATGCTGCCTTCCCGACGGCCACGGTGGTCGATGCCGGTCACGCGGGCCAGCACCTTGTCACCGTGCATGACCTTGCGCATTTCATACGGGGGCAGGAACAGGTCGTCGCCCCCCTCGACCGGGCGCAGGAAGCCGAACCCTTCCGGGTTGGCGATCACCACGCCGGTGACCAGGTTCAGGGTCTGGATCGGGGCGAAGCCGCCACGGCGGTTCTGCACCAGCTGGCCATCACGGACCATGGCGCCGAGCCGGCGCGACAGCGCTTCGGCACGATCCGGTGCGGTCAGGCCCAGGCGTGCGCCCAGTTCCTCGGCCGTCTGCGGCCCTTCGCAGCGCTCCAGCAGGGCCAGGATGGCCTCGCGGCTTGCGATGGGCTGCTCGTATTTCTCCGCTTCGCGCGCGGCGTAGGGATCGTCGATCACCTTGCCGGTCGGCGGCAGCTTGCGGCCCGGGGCCGGGCCTGGCGCGTCGGTATTGCGGACCTTGCGGCCACGCGGTGGTGCGCCGTCTTCATTCAATTCGGGGAACCAGCCCGGCAACGGCTTGCCCGGTTTGGTGGTGCGGGCCGTGCCCGCCTTGGCGCCCTTCTTCGGAGCTTGGCCGCGGAAGGTGCTCCCGCCCTTGCTTGGTTTTTTGGTAGTCATCGCCCTACATGGTAGCCGTTGACGGCGTGCAGAACGGGTCAGTGGCCGTCTTGAAGGCCTTGCGTGAAAAATATTCAGGAAGTCGTTGACAGCCTGCGGATTCATCTTCACAATTGCGCCTCTGGAACGCCCAGGTGGCGGAATTGGTAGACGCACTAGTTTCAGGTACTAGCGGGTAAAACCGTGGAGGTTCGAGTCCTCTCCTGGGCACCACGTTTCAAGGCTTCGGCCGCACAGAACCCCGCCTTGGCGGGGTTTTTGCGTTGTGCCTCCCCCACGCCAACAATGGCGACATGGAAGCGGGACGCCGCCTTCGGCGTCCCGTCGAATAACCGGCACAAGGGCTAGGGCAGCGGCGGCGGGCCACCCGGAATCGGCGGCATGCCCCCTTCCGCAAGCTGCGGGATCTCCCGCACCGCCTTCCAGGCGGGCAATCCCTCATGCCAGACCAGTGTCTCCACAGTGATGCGACGCTCACGCAGAAGGCGCCACACCTGTTCAAGGGCGTGAGGCCCCGACGCATTGCCGTCCACAGCCAGGAAGTACTGTGTGGTGACGGGAAGCGAGGGAGGCTGTGCCGGCAGCCGCGGGGTCAGCACATCCAGCTGAGTTGCCATGCCCTGCCCCAACCCCAGACCTGCACCGAGCCCCAGCCCGGCCTGCACCGCCGGATTGCCTTCGTTGGCCGCTGCGGTTTTCAACACGTCGATCGACCGGTCGTACTGGTAGATATCGCGCCCCAGCATGTTCAGCTCAGCCGTCTTTTCCTTCAGTTCCTTCAACCGGCGGAAGCTCGGATCGTCTTCCGGTACGTTGACCGAGTGGAAGTAGAAATTGACGAGGCTGACACCGAATTGACCCATCTCTTCATCGATGGCCGCACTGCATTGCGCAGCAATCTCCTCGAGGTGCAGCGCCGCTTCGACGACGGAGATGCGCAGCGTCGTCAGCGCGCGCGCCAGGTGCACGTTGACCGCCTGCAGCACCACCCCGGTGAAGTACTCGACCACCTGCCCGGCCGAAAAGCCGGTCCCCGCCCCCACCAGCGACTCCAGGAACCGCCGCGCGTCGGTGATCCGGAAACCGTACTGGCCATAGGCGCGCACCGGCACGACCACGCCGTATCGGGGATCCTCCAGCTGGATCGGGCGGCGGGTCCCCCACAGGTTGTCCAGCTTCGAGACGAGATTGACGAACCAGACTTCGGCCTGGAACGGACTGTCCATTCCGAACGGCACGCTGGTGAGCGTGGTCAGGAAAGGCAGGTTGTGCGTATCGAGCGTAATCGTTCCTTCGCACACCTCCTCGCGGATGGTGCCGCGGTAGACGAAGAACGCGACCTGGCCGGGCTTCACCACCAGCTGCGAACCCCACCTCAGGCGGGTGGAGGGAAACTTCCAGACGAAGTCCTGCGCAGTGTTCTCGAACGCAACGACATCAATGAGCGCCATGCAGTCAGGCCTCGATCGTGTTGGCAGACAGGCGACGTCGCGCCCACGCAGCCAGCGGTGCAACCAGCAGCACCCGCGTAGCGCCACGGGCCAGCACACTGCCCTCGATCAGGCGAGCCACCGGCGGCGAGCAGCGATAGTAGAGCCTGACAAAGCGGCGGCCCGCCGCTGTCCTGCGCAGCACGCGGTCCCGATACCGCCGCAGCACCCGCACGCTGCCATCCTCGTATGAGCCCATGGCCGCCGTGGCAATGAAACACCCCGTCTTCGCCGGCGGCGGCAGGCCACCGGCCACCGCTTCGGGCCAGGCACTGGCATCGTAGACGTTGTTGTAGAACTGCCTGCAGTACTTCTGGAATCCCTGGCACCAGTCCAGCGGCGGATCCGAATGGACGGTCGCGCCCTGGATGCGCACTTTCAGGACCTGAGCAGCACAGATCGTCTTCAGAAGCGCTTCGGAGATGATGTAACGCCCATTCTCGAAGCAGAACATCTGACCACCGATGTGCTCGACCTGGGTGTCCTGCTCGGTGAACTCGACCCGCTGATTGACCTGATCGCAGTTGAAGAAGATCACACCATCGCGCGCATGGAACCAATCATCGGCACGGATCACCACGCAATCGAGCACAAGGACATCGAGCTCAGCCGTCTTGACACGCCGCAGTGTAAACCGGGCATTGAACGCGCTCAGATTTTCCGAGCTGATGGCGACCTCGTCCAGGTAATCGTGGATGTAGAGGTCGCCCTCTCCCCACATGAACTGCTGGACATGCGTGATTTCAGTCTTTTCGGTGAACTCGTCGAAGGTTTTCTCGACGAAGGAATCTGCTGCATCCGACACTTACACTCCCCCTGTTTGCTGCAAAAGTGCACCGAGCCTCCGCTCGACGTTTTCAATCTTCCGGGCAATGCTTGGATGACCGGTTTCAACCTGCTGCTCGACAAGAAACGCGAGCTCGCGACGCAAGGAGGCCTCCAGGGCACGCGGATCCGCTTCGCCGGCGATCCCGGCATCCATCGCGGGCCGGACCGCCGCCGCCTCTTCCGGCAGGCTTCCACAGTAGGCACACACCCGCATTGCAGCCCGCAGGGGCGCACCGCACGACCGACACTCCACCATTCACTCCTTGCTGCTGCATGCCAGGATCTCGTTTCCAGCCCGACCACGGCAGGCATGCTCCCTGCGCCGCATCGGTCAGCGCTGCATCATCGGGCCAAAACGTGCGGCAATCCAGACGGCAAACGGGTGGGACGCATGGGCCCTGGCTGGCCTTGTGAGCCCCCTCGCAGGCATACCGGGCGCAGGTGTTGACACCTCCGTAACAACACCCCATAATCTCGCTCCTCGACGCCCAGGTGGCGGAATTGGTAGACGCACTAGTTTCAGGTACTAGCGGGTAAAACCGTGGAGGTTCGAGTCCTCTCCTGGGCACCACGTCGAGAATGAGAAAAACCCGCGAAAGCGGGTTTTTTCATGCCCGGAATCCGGCATCAGAACAGCGGCCGCAACACCAGTTCCAGCCCAAGCAGCAGCAGGAACCCGAGGAAACAGGCGCGGAACACCCGTGCGCTGATGCGCTGCCGGATCACTTGGCCCAGCCACATGCCCAGCAGCGCCGGCACCACCGCCAGCGCACTCAGGCCCAGCTGCTGGATGCCGAATGCACCGTGCATCACCAGTCCGGTGGTCAGCGAAATCGTTGACACGGTGAACGCCAGCCCCAGCGCCTGCACCAGTTCCTCGCGCTGCAGCCCCAGCGACTGCAGGTACGGCACCGCCGGCATCACGAACACACCCGTCGCACCAGTGACCACGCCCGACAGCGCACCGACCAGCGGCCCCAGCCAACGCTCGCGCCGTTGCGGTACACGGAATACAGGCGCCAGCAGCGCATAGGCTGCATAGACCACCAGGGCCACGCCCAGGGCAACGCGGGACCCGGTGCGGTCGATCCGCACCAGCAGCGCTGCCGAAGCCAGGGTCACCACCACCACTGCCAGCATCATCGGCCACAGCCGCCGCACGATGCCGCCCAGCGACGGACCGGACACCAATTGCCACGCGTTGGTGACGAAGGTGGGAATGAACAGCATCGACGCCGCTGCCACCGGCGACAGCGTGCCACCGAGCAGGCCCATCGCCACCGTGGGCAAGCCCATGCCGGTCACGCCCTTGACCACGCCGGCCAGCACGAACACCGCCACCAGCAGCATGTAGAAATACGTTGTCTCATTCATGCCTTCATTGGATCGGGCAGATCATCGGCGCACAATGCGGTCTTCCCGCCCCTGCCTTCGGCTGATCCGAAGGCGCCGGCGTTGCGATGAGGGCACCCCATGCGGATGGATATCGCCGACCTGCGTCTGTTCCTGGCCATCGCCGAGGCCGGCAGCATCACCGCCGGCGCAGCACAGGCCAACCTGGCCCTGGGTTCGGCCAGCGAACGCCTGCGCATGATCGAAGCCGACGCAGGCACCGGGTTGTTGAACCGGCATCCGCGCGGCGTCAGCCTGACCGAAGCCGGCGCCGCCCTTGCCCACCATGCACGCCTGATCCTGCAGCAACAGGCACAACTGCGCGGTGAGCTGCAGGCGTTCGCACACGGCGCACGCGGCACCCTGCATCTGTATGCCAATACCGCAGCACTGACCAACTACCTGCCCTCGCGGCTCGCGCCGTGGCTGGCCGAACGCCCGCGCCTGCACGTGGAACTGCTGGAACGCACCAGCCCGGACGTCGTGCGAGCGATCAATGCCGGCCAGGCCGAGGCCGGCATCATCAGCGACGCGGTCGATGCCACCGGCCTGCAGCAGCATGTGGTCGCGGAAGACCCGTTGGTGATGCTGCTGCCCGCAGACCACCGCTTCGCATCGCGGCGCAGCGTGTCCTTCACCGAGGTTGCCAGCGAGACCTTCGTCGCCCTTGCCGACGGCAATGCACTGCAGACCTACATCGAAGGCCAGGCGCGCGACATCGGTCGCCGACTGGACGTGCGCATCCGCATGAAGACCTTCGAAGGCGTGTGCATCATGGTCGGACACGGCATCGGCGTCGGCATCGTGCCGCGTACCCTCGCCCGCCAGCATCGGCGCAGCACGCGTACCGTCGCCGTGCCGCTTGCCGATGCGTGGGCACAACGCCGTTTGTGCGCGTGCTTCGCCCAGTGGGCGCAGCTGTCGCCGGCGATGCGCAGCCTGCTGCTGCACCTGGGCGTGGAGCCGCAGAGAAAAGTGTGAAATGTTGTTGACACCCCCGCTGTCGTTCCTCATAATTCATCTCCTGAGTCGCCCAGGTGGCGGAATTGGTAGACGCACTAGTTTCAGGTACTAGCGGGTAAAACCGTGGAGGTTCGAGTCCTCTCCTGGGCACCACGACTCAAAGTGATCAAACCCGCGAAAGCGGGTTTTTTCGTTTCCGGGGTTTGGCGAGCGTGGCATCGCATCTACCGCTCGAACTGTCGCATCTCGCCCCCCCCCCAGGCGTCACTCGCTGGTGCATACCTCCTCCCGGCGCGCCGTCACCAAACCCTGAACGGCCTCCTTTTGGGTCGCATTTCACGTTACCCGCTCAGTTCGTACTTTTCCTAGTCGGAGATCTACCCGATTCCATTTCGGTGGAAGGCAGATTTACGGGAGCCGGTTGCAGGTCTATCGCCACGACCTGACCAGCGTCCCTTTCCCCAAAAGGATGTCCCCATGCAGCGCACCATCATCTGCCCTCACTGCCACACCGGCTCGAATGACGGCGTACGCGTATGCGTGGGATGCCAGGCCGAGGTCCACTACGGCGCATCGAAGGAGGCCGTAATGTTCGTCTTCGTCGCCGCCATCATCTGCGGCGCCCTGGTCGGCAGCCGATTGCAGGCCACTGCCGGCTGGCTCACGTGTGGCGCCGTACTTGTGGCGGGAATGTGGGCCATTTCCCTATTGTTCCGTGATCGAGTCGTGTTCAAGCGCGTCTATCACACGCGCTGAACCTGCCGCTGCACTCCCCCAACGCCAGGGCCCGTGGGACCCGCGTTGCACAAACAAGGACCCCGCCTTGCGACGGGGTCAAAATACTGCACGTGTTTCCAGGGAGTTTTCAGTGCCCTCCGCCGGCGGCCGCACCTGCGCCTGCGCCGAACGGCGGTTTGGCCAGCCACAGGAACGTGATGATCGCCAGGAAGATCCAGCCCAGCAGGAAGAAGATGTCGTTGAAGCCCATCTGCGAAGCCTGGTGGTTGATCATGTTGTTCAGCACCGCGGCACCGTTCTGCAGGTTGCCCTGCCCCATCGCGGTCACCTGGTCCTGCATGCCCGGCTGATAGGCCGAGATGTGCTCGGTCAGATCCGCATGATGCACCTGGGTACGACGCGCCCACAGCCACGTGGTCAGCGATGCCGCGAAGCTGCCGCCCAGCGTACGCAGGAAGGTGGCCAGGCCGGAACCCGCCGCGATCTCGCGCCCATCCAGGTCCGACAGCAGGATCTGCAGCACGGGCATGAAGAACAGCGCCACGCCGATGCCCATGATCAGCTGTACGCCGGCCACGTGCATGTAGTCCACCTGCAGGTTGAAGTTCGAGCGCAGGAAGCTGGTCATCGACAGCACGATGAAGGCGATCGTGGCCAGCATGCGCATGTCGAAGCGCGATGCATACTTGCCGACGAAGGGGGTCATGATCACTGGCAGGATACCGATCGGCGCCGTCGCCAGGCCCGCCCAGATCGCGGTGTAGCCCATGTCACGCTGCAGCCACTGCGGGATCAGCAGCGCCACGCTGAAGAACGCCGCATAGGCCACCACCATCGCCAGCGTGCCTGCGCGGAAGTTTCGATGCCGGAACAGCTTGAGGTCGACGATCGGATCCTTGTCGGTCAGCTCCCAGATCAGGAAGACCGTCAGCGTCACCACTGCCACGCAGGCCAGCACCACGATCTTCATCGACGAGAACCAGTCCTCGTCGTTGCCCAGATCCAGCACCAGCTGCAGCGCGCCGACACCGATCACCAGAGTGACCAGGCCGACATAGTCCATCTTCGGCTTCTCGATCTGCTCCGGGCGCCCCTTCAGCTGGTTGCCCACCACCAGCGCGGCGAAGATGCCCAGTGGCACGTTGATCAGGAAGATCCATTCCCAGCTGTAGTTGTCGGTGATCCAGCCACCGAGGATCGGGCCGCAGATCGGCGCCACCACGGTGATCATCGCCAGCAGCGCCAGCGCCTGCCCGCGTTTCTCGCGGGGATAGATCGACACCAGCAACGACTGCGTGATCGGGTACATCGGGCCGGCCACGAAGCCCTGCAGTGCACGCGACAGCACCAACATGCCCATGCTCTGGGCCAGGCCGCACAGCAGCGAGGTGATGACGAAGGCCAGCGTGGCCCATACGAACAGCTTGCGTTCGCCGAAGCGGCGGCTGAGCCAGCCGGTCAGCGGCAGCGCGATGGCCGTGCTGACCGCGAACGAGGTGATGACCCACGTCGCCTGCTGCGAACTGGCGCCGAGATTACCGGCGATGGTCGGCAGCGAGACGTTGGCGATGGTGGTGTCGAGCACCTGCATGAACGACGCCATCGCCAGGCCCACGGTGCACAGGGCGACGCTGGGCGGCAGGAATCCGGAGGCCGCTCCCGGCGCCGCCGGTGCGCCCGGAGCGCCGGGCGCGGCTGGAGCTTGTGCGGACATGGCGACCTCAGCCCGCCTTCGCCTGCTGCTGCGGCAGGTTGCCCTGGATGATCGTGTGGATCACCTCGTCGGCATCATGCAGCTGCTTGGCATACACGTCGGTGTCGAACACGGTGCCCTTGGCGGCAGCGGTCGGCAGCACTTCACCCTTCTGGTCACGCAGGCTCACTTCGGCCTTCATCGACAGGCCGATGCGTAGCGGGTGTTCGGCCAGCTGCTTGGCATCGATGGCGATGCGCACCGGCACGCGCTGCACGATCTTGATCCAGTTGCCGCTGGCGTTCTGCGCCGGCAGCAGCGAGAACGCCGAACCGGTGCCCAGGCCCAGGCTCTGGATGCGGCCCTTGTACTTCACGTCACCGGCATACAGGTCCGACTTCAGCTCCACTTCCTGGCCCAGGCGCATGTGGCGCAGCTGGGTTTCCTTGAAGTTGGCCTCGACCCACATCTGCTCGGTCGGCACCACCGCCATCAGGGCGTTGCCCGGCTGCACGCGCTGGCCCACCTGCACCGAACGACGGGCGACATAACCGGTGACCGGCGCGACGATGCCGGCGCGGGCGTTGTTGAGGAAGGCCTGGCGCAGCTGCGCGGCCGCCGCCTGCACGTCCGGCTGGGTGGCGATCACGGTGTCGTCGACCAGCGCGCGGTTGCGCTCGACGGTCTCGCGCGAACCGGCCACGGCCGCTTCGGCGGCGGCCAGCTCATCGCGGGCGTGGGCCAGTTCTTCGTTGGAGATGGCGCCGGTGGCGGCCAGGCCCTTGCGGCGGGCGAAGTCGTCGCGCACGCGCTTCAGGGTCACCTGGCGCGCGTTCAAGTCGGCCTGTGCAGCTTCCACGCTGCGGTACAGACCGCGGGTCTGGCGCACCGTCTTGGCCAGGTTGGCTTCGGCCTGCTGCAGTGCCACCGACGTGTCGGAAGGGTCCAGCTGCACCAGCAGCTGGCCGCGCTCCACGCGCATGCCGTCATCGGCGTTGATGGCGACCACGGTACCGGCCACCAGCGGGGTGATCTGCACCTGGTTGCCCTGCACGTAGGCATCGTCGGTTTCTTCGAACCAACGGCCGAACATGAAGTACCACAGCGCCAGTGCGGCAAGCAGCAGCACGACGATCACGAACAGGCCGCGCAGCAGGTTGCCGCGGCGGTTGGAGGCGGCCGGGGCCGCGGTGTCTTGGGTCTGGCTCATGGCAGGGGTCTTCAGGAATGCGAGGAATCGGAATGGGAGGCGATCGGTGCGCGGTCGGCGTCAGCGGGCTGGAAACCACCCCCCAGCGCCTTGCTCAGGCGCACCGAGGACTGCACCTGCTGCGACTGCAGGCCGGCCAGCTGCTGCTGCGACTGCAACAGCGTGGACTGCGCAGTCAGCACGTCCAGGTAGCTGCCGATGCCGGCGCGGTAGCGCTGCTGGGCCAGGTCGAAGGCCGAGCGTGCGGTGTCCACGGCCTGCTGCTGCGAATGCGCCTGCTGCGCCAGCGAGCGCACCGCGTTGACCTGGTCGGCCACGTCGCGCAGCGCGTCCAGCACGGCCTGGTTGTAGTTGGCCACCGCCAGGTCGTACTGCGCATCGGTGTTGGCCAGGTTGGCACGCAGCTTGCCGCCTTCGAAGATCGGCAGGCTCAGCGCCGGGCCGATGTAGGCGAAGGTGGAGCTGCTCTTCAGCAGGTCGCCCACGTTCGGGGCGACCACGCCGGCGAGCGCGGTCAGGTTGAAGCTCGGGTAGAACTTGGTCCTGGCCACCTTGATCTGCTTGTCGGCCGCTTCCACGCGCCAGCGCGCGGCGACGATGTCGGGGCGACGGCCCAGCAATTCGCTGGGCAGCACGCCCGGCAGCTGCAATGCCACCGGGTTCAGCGGCTGCGGGCGCTGGATCGACAGGCCACGGTCCGGGCCCTTGCCGACCAGTGCCGCCAGCGCGGTGCGGGCGGCGTCGATGCGCTGCTGCGCGGCCTGCACCTGCTGCTGTGCGGCCGGCACGCGGGCTTCGGCCTGGCGCACCTGCAGGTCGCTGTCGATACCGGCGCTGCGGCGCTGGCGGGTCAGCTCCAGCGACTTCTGCGAACGGGTCAGCTCTTCCTCGGCCACGTCATTGAGCTGCCACGCATAGGCCAGCTCGGCATAGGCCTGGGTGATGCCGGTGGACAGGTTCAGGCGGGCGGCCTGGGCTTCGACGGTGGCGGCGTGGGCACCGTCCACGGCGGCTTCCCAGGCGGCGCGCTTGCCGCCCCACAGGTCCACGCCATAGCTGAAGTCGAAGGCGACCTGACTGCTGCCGCCGTAGCGGCCACCCAATTCGCTGCCGACCATCGACTCGGGCAGGCGCAGGCCGGTGTAGCCGCCGGACACCGACAGGCTGGGCAGCTCGTCGGCGCGCGCGGTACCGACCTGGGCCTGGGCCTGGCGCAGACGCGCGTCGGCGGCGTCCAGGCTCGGATGACCGGCCAGGCCCTCGGCAACCAGCGCGTCCAGCTGCGCATCGCCCAGCGCCTTCCACCAGTCCTGCGCCGGGAAGCCGGTGGCGCTCAGGTCGGTGTCGGCCAGGGTGCGTTCGCTGTGCAGGCTGTCCACGTCAAGCACGTGGCCCTGCGGGGTGAGGCCGCGGCTGCTGGCGCAGGCGGCCAAAGCCAGGGCCAGCGCTGACACCAGCAGCGCGCGCCCGGACCGGCGGAGAGTGGGATGCGGGATCGGGTTCATGGGGTCGTCAGTGAATCGCGGATTCGGGTAAGGAGGGACAGCAGCAGCGTGCGCTCGTCGGTGGAAAGATCGCGCAAGGCGTAATCCATCACCGCGTCGCCGCGCAGCTTCAGCCGCGCCCACAACGCGCGGCCTTCATCGGTCAGCACGATCTGCAACGCGCGGCGGTCCTGCGCATGCGGTTCGCGGCGGACGCAGCCCAGCGCCTCCAGCTTGTCCAGCAGGCGGGTGACCGCGCTGGGCACCTGGTCGATGGCCTGGGCCAGCTCGTTGGCGGTGCACGGGGCCATGTGCGAAAGCACCTTCAGCCCGATGTAGTGGGTGAAGCCGATGCCCAGATCTTCTTCGGCCATGGACGCGTCGAGTTGCCGGACCAGGCCGTCGCGCACCTGGCGCAGCAGCAGGCCGAAGCTGGGGGGGGTGGTTGCAGGACAGATCATGGGGGAGCATTCTCTTCCAAAAAAAATATTTCTCAATGGAAATATTCGATCTGGCATCGAATGCTGTGTTGCAGCAGTGGGCTGGATCAGTGAAGGCGCACACCTTAATGGCCCGCTCAGCTGGCCCGGTAGTACAATTAAGCCAATGGATGACACATTTCAGCCAGCGGACATGATGAACAAGGCAGAAATCCCCCCTCCCAAACGCTTGCTCAGGGACGACGCACTGGACTGGTTCGAGCGCAACGATGGCCCGCCGGTGGTCGCTTTCCGCTTCGACAGCCCGCTGGGGCTGGTCCGGGAAGTGGACTGGCACCACCACCAGCGCGCGCAGCTGATCTGTGTCGAACGCGGCCTGCTGACCACCCGCACCTCGCACGGGACGTGGTCTCTGGCGCCGGGCTCGGCCGGCTGGATGCCGCCACTGGAGCCGCATACCGTCACCCTCGACGGCCCGCTGCGTGGCTGGGGCATGGCGCTGGCCGCGCCGGCCTGCGCCACCCTGCCGGCCGATCCCTGCGTGCTGGGCCTGTCCAAGCTGGCGCAGGCGCTGGCTGACCGCATCTGCGAATGGCCGCTGGGCTACGACACCACGCCCGAACGCCAGCACATCATCGAGGTGCTGCTGGACGAGATCCGTACCGCGCCACGCCAGCGCATGCACCTGCCGATGCCGCACGATCGGCGCCTGCTGAAGATCGCCTCGCAGCTGCTGGCCGACCCGTCCGACGAACGCAGCCTGGCCGAATGGGCGCACTGGGCAGGCCTGTCGCCGCGCAGCCTGACCCGCCACTTCCGCGATGAGACCACGCTCAGCTTCGCCCAGTGGCGGCAACAGGCCCGGCTCTCCGAAGCCCTGCGCCAGCTGACCGACGGCCGCAGCGTGGCCGACATCGCCCACGCACTGGGCTTCAGCAGCGCCAGCGCCTTCGTCACCGTGTTCCGCCGCCACTTCGGGCTGCCGCCCGGGCGCTACCTGGCGCGGGCCGGGCATGGCCTGGAAACCGGGCTGGACCCTGCGCGCGGCTTGGCATCCCCCGCCGCATCCGGATAATCACAGGATTGCGAGCGGCGACCGCCGTCGCCGCCTCCCGACAACAGGTAACAACGCCGCATGACCGAACTTGCCCGCCCCGTGTTCCACGGATTCGAACAACTGCCGCTGCGCGAGTACGCCGAACGCGCCTACCTCGACTACTCGATGTACGTGGTCCTGGACCGCGCCCTGCCGTTCATCGGCGACGGCCTGAAGCCAGTGCAGCGCCGCATCATCTATTCGATGAGCGAGCTGGGCCTGAATGCCGCGTCCAAGCCGAAGAAGTCCGCGCGCACCGTCGGTGACGTCATCGGTAAGTACCACCCGCACGGCGACAGCGCGTGCTACGAAGCGCTGGTGCTGATGGCCCAGCCGTTCTCGTACCGCTACCCGCTGATCGAGGGCCAGGGCAACTTCGGCTCCAGCGACGACCCGAAGTCGTTCGCGGCGATGCGTTACACCGAATCCAAGCTGACGCCGATCGCCGAAGTGCTGCTGGGCGAGCTGGGCCAGGGCACCACCGACTGGGCGCCGAACTTCGACGGCACCCTGCAGGAACCGACCTGGATGCCGGCGCGGCTGCCGCACCTGCTGCTGAACGGCACCACCGGCATCGCCGTCGGCATGGCCACCGACGTACCGCCGCACAATCTCAACGAGATCGTCAGCGCGCTGCTGCACCTGCTGGACAACCCCGATGCGACCGTGCGCGACCTGTGCGAACACGTGCAGGGACCGGACTACCCGTCCAGCGCCGAGATCATCACCGCCGCCAACGATCTGCGGAACATGTACGAGACCGGCAACGGCAGCGTGCGTGCACGTGCGACCTTCACCAAGGAAGCCAACAACATCGTGGTGACGGCGCTGCCGTTCCAGGTGTCGCCGTCGAAGGTGATCGAGCAGATCGCCGCGCAGATGCGCGCCAAGAAGCTGCCGTGGCTGGAGGACATCCGTGATGAGTCCGACCACGCCAACCCGGTGCGCGTGGTGCTGGTGCCGCGTTCCAACCGCGTCGACGCCGAGCAGCTGATGGGCCACCTGTTCGCCACCACGGACCTGGAGCGCAGCTACCGCGTCAACCTCAACGTGATCGGGCTGGACGGCCGTCCGCAGGTGAAGAACCTGAAGATGCTGCTCAGCGAATGGCTGACCTTCCGCAGCAACACCGTCACCCGCCGCCTGCAGCACCGCCTGCAGAAGGTCGAGCGCCGCCTGCATCTGTTGGAAGGCCTGCTGGTCGCCTTCCTCAACCTGGACGAGGTGATCCACATCATCCGTACCGAGGACGAACCGAAGGCGGCGCTGATCGCGCGCTTCGGCCTGTCCGAGGAACAGGCCGAGTACATCCTGGAAACCAAGCTGAAGCAGCTGGCCCGCCTGGAGGAGATGAAGATCCGCGGCGAGCAGGACGAGCTGGCCAAGGAGCGCGAGAAGATCCTCGGCATCCTCGACAGCAAGGCCAAGCTTAAGAAGCTGATCCGCGACGAACTGACCGCCGACGCCAAGAAGTTCGGCGACGCCCGTCGCTCGCCGCTGGTGCAGCGCCAGGCGGCGCAGGCCATCGACGAGACCGAGCTGGTGCCGAGCGAGCCGATGACCGTGGTGCTGTCGGAGAAGGGCTGGATCCGTGCCGCCAAGGGCCACGACGTCGATGCATCGGCCCTGTCCTACCGCGAAGGCGACGGACTGCAGGGCGCGGTGCGCGCGCGCAGCACCCAGCAGGTCGCGTTCCTCGACAGCGAGGGCCGCGCCTACTCGACGCCGGTGCACACCCTGCCCTCCGCGCGTGGCAATGGCGAACCGCTGACCGGCCGCTTCTCGCCGGCGCCGGGCACCAGCTTCGTGACCCTGGCCAGCGCCGAGCCGGACACCCGCTTCGTGCTGGCCTCCAGCCATGGTTACGGCTTCGTCACCCGCTTCGAGAACCTGATCGGCCGCAACAAGGCCGGCAAGGCGATGCTGAACCTGTCGGCCGGTTCGTCGGTGCTGACCCCGTCGGCAGTGGCCAACGTCGCCACCGACCGCATCGTGGCGGTGACCAGTTCGGGCAACCTGCTGGCGATCGCCGCCAACGACCTGCCGGAACTGGACAAGGGCAAGGGCAACAAGATCATCGAGATCCCGAAGGCCAAGCTCGCCACCGAACGCGTGGTCGCCATCGTCGCGATCAGCCCGGGGCAGACCCTGCAGGTACGCAGCGGTCAGCGCACGATGGGCCTGAAGTTCAACGAGCTCGACGCCTACCTCGGCGCCCGCGCCACCCGCGGCCACCTGCTGCCGCGCGGCTGGCAGAAGGTGGAAGGGTTGTCGGTGGAATGATGGGTAACGGGGTCGGATCCCTTTCCACGGGGAAGGGCTCTGACCCATCCGACATGGCGAGGGGTCAGATCCGTTTTCGTTGAAAAAGGATCTGACCCCGGACAAGAAAAAGCCGGGGATTCCCCGGCTTTTTCGTTTGTCGGCTGGCGGGCTGTGGAGCGGCTGGCTGGCGAAGGCTGGCTGGCGGTGCTCCGGTGCTGGCGGGCGACAGAACTTTTGTAGAGTCGAGCCATGCTCGACTCGGGTCCAACAGCAGCCGAGCATGGCTCGGCTCTACATGAAACGAGGCAGCCGACCAGCGGTCGGCTCTACCGAAAAGAGCGGTGCCGGCTCAGTGCGCCGGGGCGCCGCTGCCGTCGATCTTGCTCAGCTGGTACAGCTCCAGGCCGATGCGCTTGATCAGGCCCAGCTGCTGTTCCAGCCACCAGGCGTGGTCTTCCTCGGTGTCCTTCAGCTGCGCCAGCAGGATGTCGCGGCTCACGTAGTCGCCCTTCTCCTCGCACAGCTTCATGCCAGCAGCGAGATTGTTCCGAACGGCGTATTCAGTATCGAGATCCTTCTGCAGCATCTCCTCCACGGTCTTGCCGGGCTCGGTGGCATGCGGGCGCATGTCCGGGTCGCCGCCCAGGAACAGGATCCGGCGCAGCAGCGCATCGGCGTGCTGGGTCTCCTCTTCCATCTCGTGGTTCAGGCGTTCGTACAGCGCGAACAGGCCTTGGTCCTCGTAACGGCGGGAATGGATGAAGTACTGGTCGCGGGCAGCAAGCTCGCCGCGCAGCAGTTCCTTCAGGCAGGCGATGACGTCCGGGTTGCCTTTCATGGGGGGGCTCCTGTGAATCAATGTGACATAGGGTGCCGCATTTCAAATTACGGTGATCTAATCGGAATCAGTCGCAGTTGCGCCTGCGGCTACAATCGACCCACGAGTTCGGAAAGGACGTGCGATGCGACGTACATGGCGTTGGGTGCTGGGCGTGTTGATCGCCATCGTGCTGGTCACCGTCCTCGTGCTGTGGCTGCTGCTGCGCGGCAGCCTGGCCGACCTGGACGGCGAGCATCCGCTGCCGGGGCTGGCCAGGCCGGTCACGATCGAGCGCGATGCGCTGGGGGTGGTCACCATCACCGCCGGCAGCCAGGCCGACGCGATGCGTGCGTTGGGCCACGTGCACGCGCAGGAGCGTTATTTCGAGATGGACCTGATGCGCCGCAGCGCTGCAGGCGAGCTGTCGGCGCTGTTCGGCCCGAAGGCCATCGACGCCGACAAGCGCATGCGCGTACACCGGCTGCGCGCACGTACCGAGGCGAACCTGCAGACCGCACTGGGTGACAACGGCGAGGCCGTGCGTGCCTACGTGGACGGGGTCAACGAAGGCCTGGCCGATCTGTCCGTGCGGCCGTGGGCGTACCTGTTGCTGCGGCAATCGCCGCAGCCCTGGCAGGCCAGCGACAGCGTGCTGGCCGGGCTGGCCATGTATGCCGACCTGCAGGATCCGGGCAACCAGACCGAGCTTGCACTGAGCCGCATCCGCGCGGTGGTGCCGCCGGCGCTGTACGCGCTGATCGCCCACGACGGCACTGAATGGGATGCACCGCTGTTCGGCGAACCAACGGGCAACGCCACCCTGCCCGATGCCAGCCAGCTTGACCTGCGCACATTGAAGGGAAAACCCGGCACCGCGCAGGAAGAGGCGGAGGCCGTCGGCAGCAACAACTTCGCGGTGGCCGGGGCACTTACCGCCGATGGCCGCGCGATCGTCGCCGACGACATGCACCTGGGCCTGCGCGCACCAGGCCTGTGGTTCCGCGTGCGCCTGCGCTACCCCGACCCGCAGGCTGCCGGCGGCCAGGTCGATGTCACCGGTTTCTCGCTGCCCGGCCTGCCGGCGGTGATCGTGGGCAGCAACGGGCACGTGGCCTGGGGCTTCACCAACAGCTACATCGACACGGCGGACTACCGGACTGAACCGGCCAACGCCGCGGCGACCGTACATGAAGAACGCATCACCGTAGCCGGCCAGGTCGACGTGGTGTTCCCGGTGCGCGAAACCGCCTGGGGGCCGATCCTGCACACCCATGCCGATGGCAGCGGAGATGCGCTGCGCTGGGTCGCCCACCTGCCCGGAGCCGTGCGGCTGGACTTCGGTGACCTGGCCCGCGCCGGCGATCTGGACGCTGCCCTGCACTTCGCCGACCGCGCCGGCATCCCCGCGCAGAACCTGGTGGTCGGCGACCGCAGCGGACGCATCGCCTGGCGCCTGATCGGTGCCCGCCCGGACCGCGGCCCCGGCTGTGCACCGGCCGGCTTCACGGCCGCCAGCAACCAGGACTGCGCACCGTGGCCGATCCGCAGCGATGCCGCCCCGGCATTGATCGACCCACCCAACCATCGCCTGTGGACCGCCAACGGCCGCGTCCTCGACGGCGAGGCACTGGCCACTGTCGGCAACGGTGGTTATGACCTCGGCGCACGCGCGCGCCAGATCCGCGATCTGTTGGCGACCCAGGAGCGCTTCGACGAGCACGACCTGCTGGCGATCCAGCTCGATGATCGCGCTGTGTTCCTGCAGCGCTGGTGGGCGCTGCTGCACGACGTCATCGAAGGCAGTGACGACCCGGCGCTGAAGCGGCTGAAGGCGGTCAGCCATCAATGGGGCGGGCGCGCCTCAGCCAGTTCGGTGAGCTACCGGGTGGTGCGCGGGTTCCGCACCCACGTGATGGAGACGCTGTCCGAGGCCCTGCTGGCCCCGGCCAATGCGCAGCTGGGTGAGGACTATCTCGAACCGCGCCTGGCGCAGCTGGAAGGCGTGGTCTGGCCGATGCTGCAGCAGCGCCCGGCCCACCTGCTGCCACCGGCATTCAACAGCTGGGATGCCTTGCTGATCGACGCAGCACGGCGTACGGAAGCCGAACTCTCCAGGCAGGGTCCACTGGCCAAGCGCAGCTGGGGCGAGCGCAACACTGCGGCGATCTGCCATCCCATCGCCCGTGCGTTGCCCGGCATCGCCCAGCGCTGGCTGTGCATGCCGGCCGACCGCCTGCCCGGCGACCGCGACATGCCACGCGTGCAGACGCCGAACTTCGGTGCCTCTGAACGCATGGTGGTTTCACCGGGCCACGAGGCCGACGGCATCGTGCACATGCCCGGCGGCCAGAGCGGTCATCCCCTCTCGCCGTACTGGGGCGCCGGCCACGAGGACTGGGTACATGGGCGCCCGACGCCATTCCTGCCGGGCAAGGCACAGCACGTGATGACGCTGGTCCCTGCACCACAGGCGCCAGACTGAGGGAACCAGGCAGCCTGCCGGAAGTTCGCAATTGTTCCTAGAGACACGCTGAAGATTACGTCCTAGAGTTCAGGACTTCTCGATCATCCGAGCAGATCCATGTTGCAGACATCTCTGGAAGCTGCTGTACGCGACAGCATTCAAAGCCAATGTGCAAAGCTGCTGCAGCTTCGGCAGCTGTACAGGTCCGCGTGCACTTCTGTCTACGACACACGGGCACGCGAACAGCAGCCCAAGTCAAAGCTGATCGCCCCTGCAGTCAATGATCCTGCCGAGCCAGAGGCCGCTGTCCATCGCCAAGCGGCCTTGGCAGACGCGATCCTCGGCGCAATGTCGTCGCTCATCGACTACTACGCGATGCTCTGTGCCATCCGCATCGGCGTTCCGGAAAGCAGGATAACCAGCGTGCATCATGACTGGATCCAACACCCCAGGCTCCAGTTGAATGGGAAAAATGCAGGCAAGGCCGATTTGCTACCTGCTTTGGAGGAGTTTTCGGCTGCGTACAACCAAAGATGGAAGGAAGACCAGCAGGATCGTCCCGATTTTTGGCTGGAACTCTATTCGGCATCCATCGAAGATCGACTGAAGACACTTGGCGTAGCGCTTGACCCTGAGCGCGAGGAGGACCTGCCTGGGAGCCCGCTCAAGCAGCTGCGCACCTATTTCTATTACGTCCAGCCACTCATCAGCAACGCGATCAATGGAGAAGGACTGCGATTCAAGCTGTATTCGGAAATCAACAACGTCATCAAACACAACATCAACCGCCCGCCGAGGTCAACATCGGAGACGTTTGATGCGGAGACGCGCTGGTACACGTACATCGAAATTCCACAGAGCAGCCGTCCCTTCCTCAAGGAGGGCGTGCTTCATAGGTTGCTTTCCATGGACTTCGATCAGCTCGGAGTCTGGCTTTCCGAACGCGAGCACTCGCGCCCACGTGCGTGTCCGATAGCACGGCAGCTTGGCATCGACGACAGAATCAGTCTTGACGCCGAGAACGGCATTACCAGCCCCGATCAGGCAACGCTGTATTTCTTCATTGACACCGTGCTCGTCGGAAAGCGTCGTGATGGCATTCTGATCGAGGCAGGCAAGACGCTCAGCAGTACTGCGGCGATGTTGTGCGACACCGTGTTGAACGGCTCAGCGATGGAATGCCAGCCGGCGCATTGCTGCGCCAGCTGACCCAGAATCCCACACCGTGCTGCAATGGTGTGGGGTACTTGATGACGCCGCCTGTCAGGCCAACGCCTGCTCATGCACGCCGGCAATCGCACGGCCGGACGGATCGGCCGCAGCGGCGAAACTGGCATCCCACGCGATCGCCGCGGGCGACGAGCAGGCGATCGACTTTCCGCCCGGCACCGTCTCGGCGGCCGCGCGGCTCGGGAAGAACTGCTCGAACAGGTGGCGATAGTAGTACGCCTCCTTGGTCTGCGGCGGGTTGTGCGGGAAGCGCTTGTCGGCGGCCGCCAGCACGCGGTCGCTCACCTGTGCTTCGGCATGCGCCTTCAGCCCGTCGATCCAACCGTAGCCGACGCCATCGCTGAACTGCTCCTTCTGCCGCCACAGGATGCTGTCGGGCAGATAGCCATCGAACGCCTCGCGCAGCACCGCCTTCTCGATGCGACGGCCACCGAACCCGGCACCGACCATCTTGTGCGCAGCATCGAAGCGCATCGCCACGTCGAGGAATTCACGATCGAGGAACGGCACGCGCGGCTCCACGCCCCAGGCCATCATCGACTTGTTGGCACGCAGGCAATCGTAGTTGTGCAGGGCGTCGAGCTTGCGCACCAGCTCGTCGTGGAATTCGCGCGCGTCCGGCGCCTTGTGGAAGTACAGGTAGCCGCCGAAGATCTCGTCGCTGCCCTCGCCGGACAGCACCATTTTCACGCCCATCGCCTTGATCCGCCGCGCCAGCAGGAACATCGGCGTCGACGCGCGGATGGTGGTGACGTCGTAGGTTTCGATGTGGCGGATCACTTCCGGCAGCGCATCCAGGCCTTCCTCGAAGGTGTACTCGAAGCCGTGATGGACGGTGCCCAGTGCCTCGGCGGCGACCGCAGCGGCGGCCAGGTCGGGCGAGCCCTTCAGCCCGATCGCGAACGAGTGCAGGCGCGGCCACCAGGCTTCGGTCTGGCCCCCGTCTTCGATACGGCCACGCGCATAGCGTGCAGCCACCGCAGCCACCAGCGATGAATCGAGGCCACCGGACAGCAGCACGCCGTACGGCACGTCGCTCATCAGCTGGCGCTCCACCGCGTGCTCGAAAGCCTGGCGCAGTTCGGCCAGGTCGGCCTGGCGGCCCTGCACGTCGGCGTAGTCGCGCCACGGCTGCTGGTAGTAGCGCACCAGCTCGCCGCTGGCACTGTCGAAATAGTGGCCCGGCGGGAACTGCGCGACATCGGCACAGGTATCCGCCAGCGCCTTCATCTCCGACGCCACGCGCAGGCGTCCCTGCGCATCATGGCCCCAGTACAGCGGGACCACGCCCACGGGATCGCGCGCCACCAGCACGCGGCCACTGGCACGGTCCCACAGCGCGAACGCGAAGATGCCGTTGAGCTGCTCCAGCCACTGCGCCGGCGATCCCCCCTGGCGATACAGCGCGTTGATCACTTCGCAGTCCGAGCCGGTCTGGAAGTCGTAGGCGGTGGTCAGCGCGGCCTTCAACGCCTGGTGGTTGTAGATCTCGCCGTTCACCGCCAGCGCCAGCTGGCCATCGGCCGACAGCAGCGGTTGCGAACCGCCGGCCGGATCGACGATGGCCAGCCGCTCGTGGACCAGCAAGGCGCCTTCGTCGAGGTACACGCCGCTCCAATCAGGGCCACGGTGGCGCTGGCGCTGCGACAGTTCCAGCGCGTGACGGCGCAGGGCGGGAAGATCGTCACCGGCCTGCAGGCCGAAGATTCCGAAGATCGAACACATGGTGGAGCTCCTGTTGGGGGATTTCACTGAGGAAGGGGTGTTCGACCGGCCATCCAGGCCCGGGCGGGGCTGCGCCCGGGCACAAAAAAACCCGCATCGGCTGATGCGGGTTTTCTGGTGTCCGGGCGTGTGTTGCTGTCTATCTACCCAGGGCGCAGTCCCGCATCGGCCGCGCGCGATTATTCGCACGCAGATTATTGCGGTTGTTGTTGACGGCGGTGGCCAGGCGGATCGACATGGCATCGACCCTACCCCGGTTTCCGGTGCGGCGCAACAGTTGCGTCGGCAACCACAGGTGGAGCGCATAATGGCCAGCCCTGAAATGTGTAACTGGAATGCAACACCGCACTGGATGCACCGCCACACCGGCCGCCCTGCTCTGCCTCGGCCTCGCCGCCTGCCAGACCCTGCCTCCACCCTCCACGCTGCCGCAGTCCGAGCAGCAGGCTCTGGAACAGCGCGGCAGCGATGGCAGCTTCAAGGGGGCCTTTGATACCGCAGAAACCTTCGAGCGCTTCAACGATCCACGCGCGGTCACGTACTACGAGCGCGCCGCTGCGGTCACGCCCTGGACCTTCCACAACACCAAGGCGGAAGAGGCGCTGGGTCGGATCTGGACCTCCGGCACGCTGCGGCACGCCGACAGCCCCCATATCGACCCTGCACCGGTGCTGCGTGCTTCGTGGCGACGCGGCGAGCGCGCCTACCTGGCCGCGGCAAACCACGGCAATCCCTACGCCTTCCATGAACTGGCCACTGCCTATCGCCAGCACGGCGACGCACAGCAGGCACTGCGCTGGGACCTGCGCGCGATGATCTACCAGCGCTATCCCAGCCGTTCCTCGCGACTGCCGGATGCGCTAGCCGCCCAGGGCGATGCCGTGCATCCGCTGGTTGCGCATATCCAGCGCCGAGCAGCGCGTGGCGATGCCGAGGCCCAGGTGGACCTGGGCGCGTTGCTGGAACGCGGCGTGGGCCTGCCGCGCGATCCGGCGCATGCGCTGCAGCTGTACCAGTGCGCCGGTGAAAAGGGCAATGTGTTCGGCCAGTACTTCGCCGGGCTGCTGCTGGGCCGCAGTGCGCCGGGCGTGGAGAAGGACACCGAGGCGGCGGCACGCTGGTTCGCCCGAGCCGAGGCGCAACGCTTCTACATGGCGGCGCCGAGCTATTGGCAGAAGGCGGTCGAGCCGCCGTTCTTCCTTTTCTCGGAATAGGGCCGGGCTGCCGTTCTGTAGAGCCGAGCCATGCTCGGCTGCTTCTGCCGGTAGACATCAGCCGAGCATGGCTCGGCTCTACAGGAGGGCGTGCCGACCAACGGTCGGCACCCACCATTCTCACCCCACCGTCCTCACACCAGCAGCCGTTCCACCAGCCGCTGGTACAGCCCGGGCAGTGCTTCCAGTTCATCCACGCGCACGTTCTCGTCCACCTGGTGGATGCTGGCGTTGACCGGGCCTACTTCGATGCACTGCGCGCCCAACGGTGCGATGAAGCGCGCATCGGAGGTACCGCCGCCGGTGCTCTCTTCCGGCGCACGGCCGACGTGCTCGGCCAGCACTGCCCGCGCGGCGGCGCGCAGGGTGCCTTCCGGCGTGTAGAACGGTTCGCCGCTGCGATGCCACTTCAGCGTGTGCTGCAGGCCGTGGCTGTCCAGTAGTGCAGTGATCTCCGCTTCCAGCTTCGGCGCGTCCCAGTGCGGGTTGTAGCGGATGTTGAAATCCACTTCCAGCTCGCCCGGGATCACGTTGTTGGCACCGGTGCCGGCATGGATGTTGGAGATCTGCAGGCTGGTCGGCGGGAAGCTCTCGTAGCCGTCGTCCCAGCGTCGCGCACTCAGTTCGGCCAGTGCCGGCGCCGCCTGGTGGATCGGGTTGCGCGCCTTTTCCGGGTACGCCACATGACCCTGTACGCCCTGCACGCGCAGCTTGGCGGACAGGCTCCCGCGGCGGCCCACGCGCAGCAGGTCGCCCAGCGTCGCGGTCGACGACGGCTCACCGGTGATGCACCAGTCGATGCGCTGTCCGCGTGCGGCGAACAGGCGTGCAACGTGGCGCACGCCATCGATGGCGTCGCCTTCCTCGTCGCTGGTCAGCAGCACCGCCAGCGTGCCGGCGTGATCGGGATGGGCGGCAACGAACTGCTCTGCGGCAACCACGAACGCGGCCACGCTGCCCTTCATGTCGGCAGTGCCGCGGCCATACAGCACGCCGTCTCGGATCGTCGGCGTGAACGGATCGCTGGTCCAGGCCTCGCGCGGGCCGGTGGGCACCACATCGGTGTGGCCCAGCAGCACCAGCACCGGCGCCCCGCTGCCGTGGGTCGCCCACAGGTTGTCGACCTCGCCCAGGCGCAGGTGATCGCAGTGGAACCCGGCCTGCTTCAGGCGTGCGGCCAGCAGCGCCTGGCAGCCGGCATCATCGGGCGTCACCGAGGGCCGTGCGATCAGCTCGCAGGTCAGGTCGAGAACGGCACTCATGCGCCGCCCACGCCGAAGCGTGCCTTGAAGCCGTTGTCACTGAAGCCCTGGCTGACCGTGCCATCGGCGGTGACCACCAGCGGGCGCTTGATCAGCTGCGGGTACTCGCGCAGCAGCAGCTTCCATTCGGCATCGGACTCGGCCGCCTTGCGGCTGTCCGGCAGCTGCCGCCAGGTGGTGGAGGACTTGTTGACCATCGCCGCCAGCCCGCCCAGCTGCGCGGCCCATTCCAGCAGCGTTTCCGGGCTGGGCGTGTTGTCGCGGTAGTCGACGAAGCTGTACGGCACGCCGAAGCGGTCCAGCCACTTGGTCGCCTTCTTGCAGGTATCGCAGTTCTTCAAACCGTAGACAGTGGTGCTCATGGCCATCTGTGATGCTGGAAAACAGGCGGCCAGAATCTCACAACAGACGCTCGGACACGACCCGGAACGGCACCCTCGGCAAGCGGAAGGCCAGGCCCGATTCAAGCGCCACGCCCATCGCCTGCAGGCGCGGGCAGTGCAGTTCGCCCGACAGGCGCAGCGGCTGCAAGGTGTCGACGGCCACCGGCAGGGCAATGCGGGTACTGGCCCAGCGGTGGTCGCAGGTGCGGGCGATGGCCTCGTCCTGGCAGGTCAGGAAGCGCAGCAGGGCAGCCTGGTCACCGAAGGCAGCCGACCACCCGGCCGCGCTCCCCCCTGCGGCAGCCTGCCAGTGCAGATGCAACGCCGGCGCACTGCCCTGCCCGCTCTCGATCAATGTGTGGCCCGCGCCATCAGCGTCAAGGACATGCTCGAAGCGGGCGGACAGATGGGGCTGCATAGCATCACTGAAGGCACGCGCGCCGGCCACGAAGGCCAGCTGGTCCATCACGTTGCGATCGAACAGCACCCTCGGCGTGCCTTGCGGATCATCATCACGGCGCAGGTACCAGCGCCAGTTGCTCTGCTGCGGCGACGGCATCAGCGCGCGCAGCGGCCCGGCCAGCGCGGGCCCGAAATGGCCGTGGCGATAGCTGAGGATGGTGTAAGGCGTGCGCCCGGCATGCACCACGTAGTGATGGCCCGGCGGTGGTGGCGGTGCGTGACGTACATCGACCCACCAGCTCGCATAGACCACGTCGCGTACATCGCTGACCAGCGCCGGCATCGGCCAGCGCTGCGACAGCGCGCGACGCAGCCGGCTCCAGCGGGATGCATGCAGCAGGCGCGGCAGCATCCGCCCGAATGCGTTGTCGGACGGATGCCGGTAGATCGCGGACTGCGCCAGGTCCTCCGGCGCTGTCACTTTCAGTCGGCCAGGCCGCGCAGCAGGTCGTTGACGCTGGTCTTGCTGCGGGTCTTGGCATCGACCTGCTTGACGATCACCGCGCAATACAGCGAGTGGGTACCGTCCTTGCTCGGCAGCGAGCCGGACACCACCACGCTGTACGGCGGGATGTAGCCGTAGCTGATCTCGCCGGTGGCGCGGTTGTAGATGCGGGTGCTCTGGCTGAGGAACACGCCCATGCCGATCACGCTGTGGTGGCCGACCACCACGCCTTCCACCACTTCCGAACGCGCGCCGATGAAGCAGTGGTCTTCAATGATGGTCGGGCTGGCCTGCAGCGGTTCCAGCACGCCACCGATGCCGGCGCCGCCGGACAGGTGGCAGTGCTGGCCGATCTGCGCGCAGGAACCGACGGTGGCCCAGGTATCGACCATGGTGCCTTCGCCGACATAGGCGCCGATATTGGTGAAGCTCGGCATCAGCACCACGTCCTTGCCGAAGTACGTACCGCGGCGGGCAATCGCGCCCGGCACCACGCGCACGCCACCACGGCGGAACTTCGCTTCGTCATAACCGGCAAAACGCGATTCGACCTTGTCCCAGAACGGCGCCGGGCGCGCATCGACCACCGCCATGTCATTGACGCGGAAGTACAGCAGCACCGCCTTCTTCAGCCACTCGTTGACCTTCCAGCCACCGTGGCCGTCCGGTTCGGCAACGCGGAACTCGCCGCTTTCCAGGCCATCGATCACACGGTTGACCAGCGGCTTGGTCGAGCCTTCCAGTTCGTGCAGGGTCAGCGTGGCGCGGCGCTCGAAAGCACTTTCGATGCCGAACTTAAGTTCTTCCACGCCCGGCGCGGCCGGCTTGCGCAGCGACTTGCGGGCGATGGTTTCGGCGCGTGCGGCGTCTGCACTCTTGGCCGGGGCCTTCTTCGGCGCCGCCCCCTTCTTCGCCGGGGCCTTCACCGCTGCGGCTTTCTTCGGCGCAGCCGCCTTCTTCGCGGCCGGCACGGCGGCAGTTTTCTTGGCCGCTGCGCTCTTGGCGGTGGCAGCAGTCTTCTTCACGGGCTTGGTGGCCATCAGGCGGGGTCTCCGGCGTTTCGATCAGGGTCCAGGCAGGCCAGCATCGCGTCATGCAGCTGCTGCCGGGCAGGTTCAGTCAGGGGGAGGTCGTGTTCGTCACTGATCACGAAGGTGTCTTCGGCGCGTTCGCCGAACGTGGCAATGCGCGCATCATGCACGCGCAGGCCCTGGTTGCGCAGGACGAACGCCACGTCGGCCAGCAGGCCGGGGCGGTCGGGTGCGACCAGGGCAAATCGGGTTGCGCCCGGTTCATCGCGGAACTCGATGCGGGGGGCGAAACGGAAATGGCGCAGCTGGCGTGGCACCACCCGACGCGACGGGCGCAGGCGCGACAGGTCACCGCTGAGTGCCTCGCGCAGCGCGGCCTCCAGGTTGGCGCTGCTGCCATCGGCGAAGCTGTCGGCCGGGTTCACTTCGAAGGTATCGAAAATGGTGTCGGCCGGACCATCCAGCACGCGCGCGCGATGAATGCCGTAGCCCTTGCGGTCCAGGGTCATCACGATGGCGGCGAACAGGCCGTCGCGGTCCGGCGAATGCACGAACACCTCCAGTGCCGGATCGTCGACACTGATGCGGCGCACCTTCACCAGCGCCTGGCCCTGCTTCACCGGCACCAGCGCAGCGGCCTGCCAGGCCAGCTGTTCCGGGCGCAGGCGGATGAAGCCTTCATCGGGCATCACGGCGAACTGGCGGTCGATGGTGGCATCGTCGTACCCCTGCTCGCGCACCAGCGCACGCACGCTGTCACGCGCCTCGGCCACGCGCTCGGCGGCCGGCACCGGGTGCTCAAGGCCTTCACGCAGCGCGCGCCGGGTCGCGAAATACAGGTCGGCCAGCAGGCGGTCCTTCCACGCGTTCCACAGCTTCGGGCTGGTGCCGGCGATGTCGGCGCAGGTCAGCAGGTACAGGTAGTCCAGGCGGTCGCGACTGCCGACCAGGGTGGCGAAGCGATGGATCACCACCGGGTCCGCAATGTCCTGCTTCTGCGCGGTCACCGACATGCGCAGGTGCTGTTCGACCAGCCACGCCACCAGTTCGGTGTCGGACGTACTCAGCGCATGCGCCTGGCAGAACGCGCGCGCGTCCACCGCGCCCAGTTCGGAATGGTCACCGCCGCGGCCCTTGGCAATGTCATGGAACAGGCCCGCCAGCAGCAGCAGCTCGGGCTTGCGCAGGCGCGGCCACACTTCATGCGCGATCGAGAAGCGCTCATCGGCACGGCTGCTGGCGAACAGGCCGATATTGCGCAGGACCATCAGCGTGTGCTGGTCGACGGTATAGACATGGAACAGGTCGAACTGCATGCGCCCGCTGACCTGGGCGAATGCCGGAATCCACTGGCCGAGCACGCCCAGCCGCGCCATGCGCGAAAGCGTATCGACCGGGCGCTGACCACGCAGCAAGGCCAGGAATTGCTCGCGTGCGTCGGCGTCGGCCTGGTCGTAGGCCGGCAGCAGCGGCAGCGATTCGGCCAGCGCGCGCGCGGTCAGCGAATGCAGCCCGCGTACCTGCGGATTGTTGGCCCAGCTGGAGAACAGCGCGAACACCTGGCCGATATCACCGCGCGGCCAGTCGGCATCATTGGCCGCCAGATAGCCGCGTCGCAGGGAAAAACCCACGGTCAGCGGTTCCGGCTGCGCCTCGCCATCGAACTGTTCCTCGAAGCGCTGCAGCAGGCGGTCACTGATCCGACGCACCACCAGCGCGGCGCGGTAGAAGCCCTGCATCATCTTCTCGACACCGAGATTCTCGGCATCGTCTTCGAAGCCCAGGCGCGCGGCCAGGGTCTTCTGGTAATCGAAGCGCAACCGTTCTTCGGGGCGTCGCGCCACCAGGTGCAGGCCGAAGCGCAGCCGCGCCAGCACTGCACGTTCGCGCTTCAACGCGGCGGCTTCGTCGGCACCGAGATGGCCCAGCCCGACCAGCGCTTCCAGGTCGCGTACACCGAACGCGCGCAGCGCCATCCAGCCCAGCGTATTGAGATCGCGCAGGCCACCGGGGCCATCCTTCAGATCCGGTTCCAGGTTGTCGGCGGTGTCGCCGAAACGCTGGTGGCGGTTGTGCAGCTCTTCCAGCTTGGCAAGGAAAAAGGTGCGTGCCGGCCACAGCTCACGGTCGTCGATGGCCTCGCGCAGCGCACGGCGGGCAGCGTCATCGGACAGGATCGGGCGCGCTTCGATCAGCGCGGTCAGCACGGTCTGGTCGGCGGCGGCCTCGCGGCACTGCGCAGCACTGCGCACCGCATGGCTGACCGCAAGCCCGCAGTCCCACAGCAGCGCGAAGAGGCGCGCCAATGCCGCTTCGTGCGCCAACTGTGCCGGCGGGTCGCCGAACACCAGCAGGTCGATGTCCGAGCGCGGGAACAGTTCACCGCGCCCATAGCCGCCCACCGCAAACAGCGACAGGCCGCTGTCGGCCGGCAGGCAGCGCTGCCAGGCCAGGCGGATCAGATGGTCGGCGGCACGCGCGCGCAGCGCCAGCAGGCGCTCGATGTTGTCGCCCTGGTCGAAGCGACGGTACAGGCGCGCGTCGGCCTGCTGCAGCGCCTGGCGCGCGGCAGCAGCCCAGTCCGGGTCGTTGAGCGACGCGGCCGGCGTGTCCAGCAGCGAACTCGCCGGCAACATCCTCAGGAGACCTGCGACTCGCCCGGCGACAGCGTCAGCACGTCGACGCCGGTCTCGGTGACCGCGATCATGTGCTCCCACTGCGCCGACAGCTTGCGGTCCTTGGTCACCACGGTCCAGCCATCCGGCAGCACCTTGTTGTACCGGGTGCCCTCGTTGATCATCGGCTCGATGGTGAAGGTCATGCCCGGCTGCAGCACCAGGCCCTGGCCCGGGCGGCCGTAATGCACCACCTGCGGCTCGTCGTGGTAGACCTTGCCGATGCCGTGGCCGCAGTACTCGCGCACCACGCTGAAACGCTCGCCTTCGGCGTAGCTCTGGATGGCATGGCCGATGTCGCCCAGGGTGGCGCCCGGACGCACCGCACGGATGCCGCGCCACATGGCTTCGTACGTGGTTTCCACCAGGCGGCGGGCCATCACCGACGGCGTGCCGACGAAGTACATGCGGCTGGTGTCGCCGTGCCAGCCGTCCTTGATGACGGTGACGTCGATATTGATGATGTCGCCATCCTTGAGCACCTTCCCTTCGCTGGGGATGCCGTGGCAGATGACGTTGTTGACCGAAGTACACACGGTCTTGGGGAAGCCGCGGTAGCCGACGTTGGCCGGAATCGCGCCCTGCACGTTCACGATGTGGTCGTGGCAGATGCGGTCCAGCTCCTCGGTGGTGACACCGGGCTTGACGTGGGGGGTGACGATGTCGAGCACTTCGCTGGCCAGGCGGCCGGCGATGCGCATCATCTCGATTTCCTGCGGGGTTTTCAGATTCACGCTCATGGCGCCCATTATCGCCGATCCGGCTGCAATCTGAACGAACGCCACCCAACTGGCGATCCGGGGCATGCACGGTTCCGGCAAGGAACGCCAAAGCGTGACGACCTCCCCCCTTTCGCCTGCCTATTTATCACGGATTACAGACACTTAGCCGCACAAGCTGGCGCCGACCGTCGTCAAAAGCGGCCCCGAACGTGCCGCCTTCGCGTTGTTCAACAGACCTTCGGGTCAGGGAGGTTGTCCATGCGATCCACGCTCCGCTCACCGCTCGCCTGGTCCTTGGCCGGGCTGTTGCTGGCCGGCCCCGCGCTGGCCGCCGACACCACCACCTTCAACGTCACTCTGGTGGTCACCAAGGCCTGCACGATCACCGCAGCGGCCGCCACCAACGTCGACTTCGGCACGGCGGCCTCGACCACCGCGACCCCCACCCTGGGCCAGGGCACGGTGACCGCCCAGTGCTCGGCGCTGACCCCGTACACCATTTCACTGAACGCGGGCGCCAACGCCAGCACCGCCAACGACGTCACCACCCGCCGCATGAAGAACACCAATGCCGCGGTGACCGCCAACAACTACGTCGGCTACCAGCTCTACCAGGACGCCGCACACACCCTGGTCTGGGGGGCCACCTCAGGCACCAACACCCAGGCTGGTATCGGCACAGGCCTGGCCGTGCCCTACATCGTCTACGGCCAGATCCTGAACCTGAGCACCAACAACCCGGCCACCGGTAACTACCTGGATACGGTCACCGCCACGATCACGTATTGATGGAGCACGCCCGCATGGCCGGACCCCGCCCGTGGCGCGCCACCGGCGTGGCGCTGCTCGCCCTCTGCCTGCTGGCCGCCGCCGCTGCCGGTGCCACCAGCCTCCAGGTCGCCCCCACCAGCCTCCAGCTGGAGGCCCGCCAGCGCGCCGGCGAACTGTGGCTGACCAACAGTGGTACGTCGCCGGTCCGCCTGCAGGTGCGGGTGTTCCGCTGGGTGCAGCAGGAGGGCCAGGAGCAGCTGCTGCCCACCGATGAACTGCTGGCCACCCCGCCGATGCAGGAACTGGCCGCCGGCCAGCAACAACTGGTACGCGTGATGCGACCGAACCATGAACCGCCTGCCACACAGCAGTACTACCGGCTGATCGTCGACGAAGTGCCGGATCTGGCGACCCGTGCCAACGGCATGCAGTTCGTGCTGCGCTATTCGATTCCGGTGTTCGTGCAACCCTTGGGCGGCAAGCTGGCGCCGCGCCTGCACGCCAGCCTGGTCCGGCTGGAGGATGGCCGCAACGGCGTGGAGGTGGCCAACACCGGCAACAGCTACGCGCAGATTGCCGATCTCGCCCTGGGCAGCGCCCAGCGTCCACGCATCGTGCACCCCGGCCTGCTGGGATATGTACTGCCCGGGCAGGTGATGCGCTGGCCGATCGAGCGCACGGCCATCGACCGCGACAACGACCAGATCACGGCCAAGCTCAATGGCGAGTCGGAACAGACGCCGCTGTCGCCACCACCGGCTCGCTGAGGCGTTGATGGGCGCGCTGTGGGCTGCCCTGGCTCCTGCGGCGACCGAGGCCGCCGAGGTGTCCGGCATGGCCGCTGCCGGGGCTGCAGATGTCTCCGGGGTGTCGGCCGATGCGATCCTGCCCCCCCCCACGCCCCTGACCGCCAGCCAGACGCTGTACCTGGACGTCTCGCTCAACAGCACGCCGCGCGGCCTGCTGCCGTTCACCGAAAACCGTGGCCGGCTGCAGGCCAGTCCGGACGTGCTGCGCCAGCTCGGCTTCAGCGCCCGCGGCGAAGCGCCGGTGTATCTGGACCAGATCAGCGGGGCCGTTGTGCGCTACGACGCGCATATGCAGACCCTGGCGCTGGACGTGCCGCTGGACCAGCTGACTCTGCCGACCACCGTGCTGAGCCAACCGCAGACCCGCGCGCCGGCTGGCAGCGCCTCGCCCGGCCTGCTGCTCAACTACGATGTGTATGGCAGCCAGGTGGACACGCTCGGCAACCTCAGCTTCAGCTCGGAACTGCGCCTGTTCGGGATCGGCAACGGCACCGTCGAGAACACCGCGATCAGCCGCCGCTACCAGCAACCGGGTGACCGCCGCTGGCGTGGCGAGAGCGTGCGCCTGAACACCCGCTGGAGCCTGGATTTCCCCGACCGGGCGATGACCTTGGACGTGGGCGACTTCTACAGCGGTTTCGTCGACTGGACCCGGCCCGTGCGAATGGGTGGCCTGCAGATCGGCCGCAACTACGGCCTGCAGCCTTACCGCGTATTGACCCCTACGCCCAGCTTCCTCGGCCAGGCGGTGGTGCCGTCCACCGTTGAGCTGTACGTCGATGGCCTGCGCCAGTACAGCGGCCAAGTGCCGGTCGGCCCGTTCCAGCTGGCGGCACAACCCGGCATCAGCGGCACCGGCAGTGCACAGGTGGTGGTGACCGATGCGTTCGGGCGCATGCAGACGCTGGATTTCAGTTTCTATGGCACCCAGCAGCTGCTGGCCAAGGGCCTGTCGGACTGGTCGGTCGGCATTGGCCGCCTGCGTGAGGATTTCGGCCAGCGCTCGTTCGCCTACGACGATCGCACCGTGGCCAGTGCCAGCTGGCGCGGCGGCGTCAGCGACACCTTTACCGGTGAAGCGCATGCCGAAGGCGGTGGGGGCCTGGCCCAGGCCGGCATCGGCGGCTGGTGGCTGCTCGGTGGTGCGGGCGTGTTCAATGCCGCCTATGCACACAGCGACCATCACGGCCTGCAGGGCGGGCAATGGGCACTGGGCTACAGCTGGAACAACCGCCGACTCAACTTCAACCTGCGCAGCGTGCGCAGCCATGGCGATTACCGCGACCTGGGCGCACTGCAGGGCAACCTGCCTCCGAGCATCAGCGAACAGGCCACGGTCGGCGCCGATCTGCTGCGGCTGGGCACGCTCAGTGCCAGCTACCTGCGCCTGCGCTATCCCGATGGCGAGGACAACCGCTACGCCAGCCTGTTCTGGTCGCGCACCTGGAGCCAGCGCTGGTCGGCCTATCTGTCGGTGAACCAGAACCTGGACAAGAGCGATGATCGCAGCATCTACCTGTCGGTCACCGCCAGCCTGGGAAACAACCGCCAGGCCAGCCTGTCCAGCCAACGCAATGGCGACAGCCAGAGCTGGGTGGCTGATGTGACCCAGCCGGTGCCCGGCGACGGCAGCGCCGGTGGTGTCGGTTGGCGCGCGCAGGTCCGCCATGGCGAGGATGGCAATGGCGGCCTGGCCGAAGTCGGCGTCCTCAGTGACGTCGGTCGCTACTCCTTCGGCGCCTCGCGCCAGGGCGGCCTGAACTATGCCTACGCCAGTGCCAGTGGCAGCCTGGTGTGGATGGGCGGGCATGCCTTCGCCACCCGCGAGGTCTCCGACGCATTCGCGGTGATCAGCACCAATGGCGTCGGCGGCGTGCCGGTACGGCTGGAGAACCGGCTGATCGGCGTGACCGACGACCGCGGCCTGCTCCTGGTCAGCCCGCTGCTGTCCTGGCAGCGCAACCGGGTCTCGATCGACACCCTGGACCTGCCCGAGGACATGCGCGCCGACCGCATCGAAGACTGGGTGACCCCACGCCAGCGCGCCGGCACGCGGGTGACCTTCGAACTGCGCTCGCGGCCCTCGCTGAGCCTGACCCTGCAGGGCATGGACGGGCAACCGCTGGAGGTCGGCAGCGAGGTGCAGCTGCCGGACGGTCGCCAGGTGCTGGTGGGCTATGACGGCCTGCTGTACCTGGAAGACGTCGCCGCCGGCAGCGTCCTGTACATCACCACCAGCCGCGGCCAGTGCCGGGTGAAAGTGCCGGACCTGCCCAAGGTGGTGGCCGCCGGTGCACGACCGAAACCGGCAACACTGCAGTGTATTCCGGAGGTGGCGCCATGAAGGTGCTGCTGCTTGGGTTGCTGTTGATCGCCTGCCTGCTGGCGGCGGCACCAGCACGTGCCGTCGCGGTGTGCACCGCCGTTGCCGACCCGACGCTGCCGTTTGGCAACGTCAACAGCAGTGCCCCCGGTGCAAGCACCGGCACGCTCAACATCACGGTGAGCTGCACCACGGCCGCGCTGAGCGTGCTGGCCACTACCGGCGTTCGGGTCTGCGTGGGCATCGGCGCCGGCAGCGGCGGCGGCAGCAGCTCCACCTGGCGGACGATGAAGACCAGCACCAGCGACAGCATGAACTTCCAGCTTTACAACACCTCCAACTTCAGCCAGGTGACGGGGTTGAGCCCGCGCGGCTTGCCGCCGGCGCAGGAGTTGACCTTGACCTACAACGTGCCCCTGACCGGCGGCAGCGGCACGCAGGCCACCCAGCTGTTCGCGCAGATTCCGGCCAACCAGGTGCTGGCCTCCGGCGCTTACAGCAGCACCTTCAGTGGCGCGAACGTGGTGCTGACCTGGGCCTGGAACGAAGTACTGCTCGGCACCGCTACCGTGCCGGCCACCTGCGACGGCGGCGGCACCGGCACCAACAGCGCCAGTGCCGCCTTCAGCTTCACTGCTACCGCCAACGTATTGCCGCAGTGCGGCAGCTATGTCACCACCCCCATGAACTTCGGCAACGTCACCGGCGGCATCCCCACCAACATCGACCAGACCGCGACGTTGACCCTGACCTGCCTGAAGAACACCGCCTACCAGGTCAGCCTCAACAACGGCCAGAACAACCCCACCGCCACCAGCACGCGGCGCATGGCCACCACCATCGGCGGCAGCACCTATTACCTCACCTACGAGCTGTACCGCGATTCCACGCGTACCCAGCGCTGGGGCAACACGCTGACCGTGGATACCGCCAGCGGTACCGGCACCGGCAGCGCGCAGCAGCTGACGATCTACGGACGCGTGCCGCCGGTTACCGGCCAACCGCCGGCCGGTACCTACAACGACGTGGTGCAGGTGACGATCACTTACTGACCTGCGTGCCGACCAACGGCCGGCACGCACCACGGCAGGGGCGGTAGATCCACGCCATGCGTGGACGCGCGCTTCACGCCTGCGCCGGGGCCAGTCGACTGACAGTCGACGCTACAGTTCCTGCCGTTCCAGCCGATACCGCGCAGCGAGTCCTGACGCAGGGTGGTTGGCTGGTGGTTCGCGCACTTCTTATCGGGGCGATGCTGGTCGCCAGCACGCCCGCATGGGCTGAACCCAGTCCCACACCGCTGCAGATCCGGCTGACCGTAGTGGAAGCATGCAGCGATGCCCCCGGCAGCACCCACTGCCCCGCCCCCCACCAGCGCAGCGACGCACCGCAACTGCCTCCACAGGTCCGCGAACTCGCGCCTCCCGCCGACGACGAAGACCCGACGTCCACAGTGACCGTCATCTACTGATGCGGTCACTTCCAACCCTGCTGGCGATGCTGCTGGCGTTCCCTGCCGCAGCACTGGACCTGTTGCCGACCACACTGCAACTGCCCGCCGAAGGTGGCCAGGGCGAATTGTGGCTCTACAACCCCGGTCCCGGCCGCTGGCAGGGTCGGGTGCAGATCCTGGCGTGGGAACAGCGGATCGACGCCGAAGTGCTGCGCCCCACCGACCAGGTCCTCGCCAGCCCCACCCAGCTCGACATCCCGCCCGGTATCCGCCAGCGGATCTGGCTGCTACCCGGCCGGCCCGGACCCGTCTCCGGCGAACAGGCCTATCGGATCGTGCTGGAGCCCCGCCAGGCTGGCCTGCCACGCTACTCGCTGCCGCTGTTCCGCGGCCAGGCCGCGCCGCAGGCACAGCCGCGCGTACAGGCTCGGATCGACGCCGACGCGTCGCAGCCCTACCTGCGATTGAGCAATGCCGGGCCGCTGCACGCCCGCCTGCACGACCTGGTGTTCGTTGCCGGCGATGGCCAGCGCACCCTGCTGCTCCCGGGCCTGGCCGGTTATCTGCTGGCCGGCCGCGAGCGCCGCTGGGTGCTGCCGGCCCCGCCGGACAGCTACCATGGCGGGCGTTTCCACGCCCATCTGCAGGATGGCCGCGAGGTCGACCTGACCACGCCGGACCCCGCCATTGCAGCCAGTGCGCCGAGCCGGCTATAATCGACCGGATTCCTGCGCAAGCGTGCGCGGGAACCCGTCCACACCGGACGTCACCGGTGAATCCACACCTGCTGCCCCCATCCGTGCCGGGGTGCTCCGCAAGGAGTTCGGCCACGGAGGCAACAGGGAAGCCCAACCCCGGAACCGATCGCGCTTCCAAGCGCCCGCACACCCAATCCCGCGGGCGGAATCGCTGGTTCCATATCAGGAGTATTGCAATGCCCCAGGTCACCATGCGTCAGATGCTGGAAGCCGGCGTCCACTTCGGCCACCAGACCCGCTACTGGAACCCCAAGATGGCTCCGTACATCTTCGGCGCCCGCGGCAAGATCCACATCATCAACCTGGAAAAGACCGTCCCGCTGTTCAACGACGCGATGAACTTCATCTCGTCGGTGGCCCAGAAGCGCGGCACCGTCCTGTTCCTGGGCACCAAGCGCAGCGCCCGCGAAACCATCAAGGAAGAAGCCGAGCGTTGCGGCATGCCGTTCATGAACCAGCGTTGGCTGGGCGGCACCCTGACCAACTTCCGTACCGTCAAGCAGTCGGTTGCCCGCCTGAAGGAACTGGAAGCCGGTGAAACCGACGGCACCTTCGAGAAGCTGGTCAAGCACGAAGTGCTGGGCCTGCGTCGCGAGCGCGACAAGCTGGAAGCCTCGCTGGGCGGCATCAAGGACATGAACCGCCTGCCGGACGCCATCTTCGTGATCGACATCGGCCACGAAGACATCGCGATCAAGGAAGCCAAGAAGCTGGGCATCCCGGTCATCGCCGTGGTCGACACCAACTACAACCCGGAACTGGTTGATTACGCAATCCCGGGCAACGACGACGCCATCCGCGCTGTGCAGCTGTACGCCCGCGCCGCTGCCGACGCCGTGCTGGAAGGCAAGGCTGCTGCTCCGCACGCCGCTTCGGTGCGCGAAGAAGAGTTCGCTGAAGCCGCTGCCGAAGGCGAAGAGAAGCCGGCCCGCCGCGCTCCGGCCAAGAAGGCTGCCAAGAAGGGCGACGACGCCCAGGCCTGATCCAGGCCCCGGGGTGGACGCCCGGCGTCCACCCTCCCTGCACGCAGCCCTTGGCGCGTGCCAGGACTGTGTCACACGGGCCGGCCACCATGCCGGCCCTACCCCTTTCTTTCGTGAGGTAATCCCGTGGAAATCACTGCTTCCCTGGTCAAGGAACTGCGCGAGCGCACCGGCGCCGGCATGATGGAATGCAAGAAGGCGCTCACCGAAGCCAACGGCGACATCGACGCTGCTGCCGAAGCCATGCGCAAGTCCGGCGCCGCCAAGGCCGACAAGAAGGCTGACCGCGTGGCCGCCGAAGGCCGTCTGGGCCTGGCCCAGGACGGCGGCAAGGCCGTGCTGGTCGAAGTCAACTCGGAAACCGACTTCGTCGCCAACGACGACAACTTCAAGTCCTTCGTCAACGCCGTCGCCGCTGCCGCCCTGGCCTCGGGCGCCAGCGACGTCGAAGCCGTGAAGGCTGCCAAGCTGGCCGATGGCCGCACCGTTGAAGAAGCCCGCGCCACCGCCGTGCAGACCCTGGGTGAGAACATCCAGATCCGTCGCATGGTGAAGGTTGACGGCAACAACACCATCGGCGCTTACGTCCACACCAACGGCAAGGTTGGCGTGCTGGTCGACCTGGTCGGCGGCGACGTCGAGCTGGCCCGCGGCCTGGCGATGCACGTGGCTGCTCTGAAGCCGCCGCACAACAAGGCTGCGGACGTCCCGGCCGAGTTCGTCGAGAAGGAAAAGGAAATCGAGCTGGCCAAGATGTCCGAAAAGGACAAGGCCAAGCCGGCCGAGATCCTGGAAAAGATCATCAGCGGCAAGATCAACAAGATCGTCAGCGACGTGACCCTGTACGGCCAGACCTACGTACTGGGCGACACCACCGTCGAGCAGGTGGTCAAGGCCGCTGGCGCCGACGTGGCTGGCTTCCAGCTGCTGATCGTCGGCGAAGGCATCGAGAAGGTGGTGGAAGACTACGCCGCCGAAGTTGCCAAGGCGATGCAGGTCTGATTACAGCCTTCCGGCTGTGAAACGACAAGAAGGAGCCGCGGGAAACCGCGGCTCTTTTTTTGTGCCCGGTGGAATGGGAGGTCCGTGCTCCAGCTTTAGGCGCCCCCGCCTTCTGTGGGTGCGCACCGCTGGTGCGCACACCTGCACCTTTGCGTTGCGCGCGAATCAAGCCGATACTCGGCACAGGGAATCAACAGTCATTTAGCAGGAACGAAAATCGCGGACTGTGATGCATTCCTAGGTATTCTTGACCCAATGGAATTGAACGACCCGACATGCCTCCCGAGCTGACAGCTGCCCTGGCGCTCTGCCGCAACCTGCCTTCGCCACCCGGTATTGCCCTGCGCATCATCGAACTGGCACAGGACCCGGAAGCGGACATCGCCACCGCCGCCGACATCATCGCCATCGACATGGCGCTGAGTGCTCGCATGCTGCGCATCGCCAATTCGCCGCTGTACGCCAGCCGTCGCCGGATCGAAAACCTCGGCCAGGCACTGACCATGCTGGGCCTGAATGCCACCATCAGCCTGGCCCTTGGCTTCACCGTCACCGACGGCCTGACCGGCAACAGCGGCGCTGGCCATGACCTGCGCCAACGCGCCTGGAAGCGCAGCATTCTCAGCGCCCTGGCCGCCAGCCAGCTGGGCCAGGCCCGCGGCCTGCGCCGGCTGGAAGAACTGATGCTGGCCGGCCTGCTGCAGGATCTGGGCGTGCTGTGCCTGGCCCAGGCCGAATCGGAGCGCTACCTGCCGCTGTTGCGCGAAGCGCGCGACAACATCGACCTGGTCGCGCGCGAGCGCGACGAACTGGGCTGCAGCCACGCCGAGGTGGGCGCATGGGTGGCCGAGCAGTGGGGCCTGCCGCGCTACCTGGTGGAAAGCATCAGCCACAGCGAGGATGACGACGCTGCCGAATCGCCCTTCCAGGCTTGCGTGCAGCTGTCCGGCGCAGTGGCCGACATCTGGCTGGACGACGACGCCGATGCTGCCCGCGAGCGCGCCCTGCAGCAGGTGCATGACCGACTGGAGCTCGACAGCGCCCGTTTCGACCAGGTCCTGGCCCGCATCAGCGAGGCGCTGCCGGATATCGCCAGCCTGTTCGAGGCCGGCCTGAACTCGCCGTTGCGCGTGCGCGAGCTGATCGACCACGCGCAGGAGCTGGCGACCCTGCGCAACCTGCGCGAGCTGCAGGATGCCGACCAGGCGCGTCGCCGCGCCGACGAATTCGAAGCCCGGGCCAAGCGCCTGGCCGACCAGGCCCATCGTGATGCCCTCACCGGCGTACTCAACCGCCGCCAGCTGGAGGCCGTGCTGGAACAGGAATTCCTGCGCGCCGGCCGCCAGGGCTGGCCGCTGTCGGTGGCGTTCATCGACCTGGACGATTTCAAGAAGATCAATGACGCCCACGGCCACCTGACCGGCGACGAGGTGCTGCGCGCCTTCGCCGGCAAGCTGCAGGGCCAGCTGCGAAACAGCGACACAGTGGCCCGCTTCGGCGGCGAGGAGTTCGTCGCGCTGCTGCCCAACACCAGCGAAACGGTGGCGCTGGACGTGATCCGCCGGGTACTGGCCAACATCGTCGCCACGCCGATGGCCGAACTGGAAGGCGGCCCGCTGTTCGTCACCTTCTCCGCCGGCGTGGCCACCCAGGGCGGCTACGAACGCTTCGCCGACGTGCAGGACCTGCTGCGCGCCGCAGACGACGTGCTGTACCGCTCCAAGAACCTGGGCCGCAACCGGGTGATCGCGCGCTCCCCGGGCGCCCTCGGCCACGACGAGCTGTCAGCGACCGCCGGCGCCGAGCTGGGCTGAACGGGAAGCCCCGGCTGACCGGGGCGCACGCCAGGATTTTGCGCCGCAGTGCACAAAACACTATGGCCCGACGCCGCATGCGCGTAGAATCGCCCGCGATTTCCACGCACCCGAGGTCCCCATGTCCAAGCTCGCCTATCGCCGCATCCTTCTGAAACTGTCCGGGGAGGCGCTGATGGGAGATGAGGACTACGGCATCGACCCGAAGATCATCAACCGCCTGGCCCGCGAGGTCATCGAAGCCCAGCAGGCAGGCGCCGAAGTGGCGCTGGTGATCGGCGGCGGCAACATCTTCCGCGGCGCCGGCCTGGCCGCTGGCGGCATGGACCGGGTCACCGGCGACCAGATGGGCATGCTGGCCACCGTCATCAATGCCCTGGCCATGCAGGACGCCCTGGAAAAGCTGGGCGCCAAGGCCCGGGTGATGAGCGCGATCAAGATCAACGACGTGTGCGAGGACTACATCCGCCGCCGCGCCATCCGCCACCTGGAAAAGGGCCGCCTGGTGATCTTCGCCGCCGGCGTCGGCAGCCCGTTCTTCACCACCGACTCCGGCGCCGCTCTGCGCGCGATCGAGATCGGCGCCGACCTGCTGCTGAAGGCGACCAAGGTGGATGGCGTGTACGACAAGGACCCGAACAAGCACAGCGACGCGGTCCGTTTCGACAGCCTGAGCTACGACGAAGTGATCCGCCGCGGCCTGGAGGTGATGGATACCGCCGCCTTCGCACTGGCCCGCGACAGCGACCTGCCGATGCGCGTGTTCGACATGGGCCAGCCGGGCGAGCTGCTGAAGATCCTCAGCGGCGAGAACATCGGCACCCTCGTCCAGGGCCGCGATCCGGCCTGAGCCTGAGCGCAAGGCGACAACCGGGCCGATTCAGGCCCGGCAGCGTCCCGTATTCGCCTATAATCGCCCGATTCCAGATACATCCAGGACCGGGCGATGCTCAACGACATCAAGAACAACGCGCAGACGCGCATGGCCAAGAGCATCGACGCTCTGAAGCACACCCTCACCTCCATCCGGACCGGGCGTGCCACGCCGGCCCTGCTGGACCGCGTGACGGTCAATGCCTATGGCAACGCCAGCACCCCGCTGAACCAGGTTGCGTCGATCTCCAACGCCGATGCGCACTCGCTGCTGGTCACGCCGTTCGACAAGGGCATGATCAAGGAGATCGAAAAGGGTCTCTACAACGCCGAGTTCACCCCGAACACGCTGGGTACCGCGATCCGCATCAACATGCCGCCGCCGACCGAAGAGCGCCGCAAGGAACTGGTCAAGCAGGTGCAGAAGGAAGGCGAAGGCGCCAAGATCGCGATCCGCAACATCCGTCAGGACGCGAACAAGGAAATCGCCAAGCTGGTCAAGGACAAGGCGATCAGCGAAGACGAGAAGAAGCGCGGCGAAGACGACATCCAGAAGCTGACCGACGCCAACATCAAGGACGTCGACAAGGTCGTTGCCGACAAGGAAAAAGAACTGCTGTCGGTCTGAAGTCGATGCCTTCAGTCCCGCCTCCGTTGCCGGCCGCCCTGCCCCGCCACGTTGCCATCATCATGGATGGCAACGGTCGCTGGGCACAGCAGCGCCGTCGCCCGCGCGTGATCGGCCATCGTGCCGGCGCGCGCGCGGTCAACCGTACCATCGAGCGCTGCCTTGAACTGGGCATTCCGGCGCTGACCCTGTTCGCGTTTTCCAGCGAGAACTGGGGCCGGCCGCAGGAAGAAGTCGATGCCCTGATGAAGCTGTTCCTCGGCGCGCTCGACCGCGAAGTGGACGAACTTCATCGGCGCGGCGTGCGCGTGCGCTTCATCGGCGAACGCGAGCGCTTCGGTGCCGGCCTGGTCAGCCGCATGCAGCTGGCCGAACAACGCACCGCCGACAATTCCGCACTGACCCTGTCGATTGCCGCCAGTTACGGTGGCCGCCAGGATATCGCCCGCGCCGCACGTGCCCTGGCCGCGGAAGTCGCCGCCGGCCGCCTGCTGCCCGAACAGATCGACGAATCGCTGCTGGGCAGCCAGGTCGCCCTGGCCGACCTGCCGCCGCCGGACCTGTTCATCCGTACCGGTGGCGACACCCGTATCAGCAACTTCCTGCTGTGGCAGCTGGCCTACACCGAGCTGTGGTTCACCGAGGCCCTGTGGCCGGACTTCGACGCCGACCTGCTGCAGCAGGCGCTTGACGCCTATGGCAGCCGCGAACGTCGTTTCGGCCTGACCAGCGCCCAGATCGCCGCACTGGCCACCGAGACCTCCAGCCCATGACCAAGACCCGAGTCCTCGCCGCGCTGATCATGGCGCCGGTCGCCATCGCTGCGATCCTGCTGCTGCCGACGCAATGGCTGGCCGCCGCCGCCGCCGCCGTGCTGCTGATCGGCCTGTGGGAATGGCTGAAGCTGTCCGGCATCGAAGACACCCTCGCGCGCACCGTGCTGCTGGTGCTGAACCTGCTGCTGATGGTGCTGCTGGTGTGGGCCGATGGCAGCACGCTGGTGCTGTTCCAGATCACCACGTTGGCCGGTGTCGCCTGGTGGCTGGCCGCACTTGTCTGGCTGCGCTTCTTCAACTTCGGCGCGCAGCCGACGGCGCCCTCGCGCATCGTGAAGATGCTGGCCGGCACCCTGGCCATCGTTCCGGCCTGGGCAGCGCTGGTGCTGATCCACGCCGGCGGTGACCCGCCGGGCAAGCAGGGCCACCTGTGGCTGCTGGCCGCGCTGGCACTGGTGTGGGCAGCCGATTCGGGCGCCTACTTCGCCGGCCGTCGCTTCGGCAGGCACAAGCTGGCGCCGCGCATCAGCCCCAACAAGACCTGGGAAGGCCTGTTCAGTGGCCTGCTGGCCGGTGTCGCCGTGGCCGTCGGCCTGGGCTGGCTGGCGGGCATCGACGTCGCGCAGCTGCCGGGCCTGCTGATCACCTCGGTGGTGGCGGTGTTCGCCTCGGTGCTGGGTGATCTGTTCGAAAGCCTGATCAAGCGTCACGCCGGTGCCAAGGACTCGGGCAACCTGATTCCGGGCCATGGTGGCGTGCTCGACCGTGTCGACGGCGTCCTCGCCGCCGTGCCGGTGTTCGCGCTGGGCAAGGAAATCTTCGGGTTCTGACCATGAATGCTGTCGCAGACCTGCGCCGGGTCGCCGTATTCGGCGCCACCGGCTCAATCGGTGCCTCCACGCTGGACGTGATCGCCCGCCACCCGCAGCGCTACCAGGCCACGGTGCTGGCCGCCGGCCGCCAGGTGCAGGCGCTGCTGGCGCTATGCCGCCTGCACACGCCCGCGCACGCGGTGATCGCCGATGAATCGCTGTATGCCGAGCTGCGCGATGGCCTGCGCGACGCCGGGCTTGCCACGCAGGCCCATGCCGGTCATGCCGCGCTGGACCAGCTGGCCGCCAGCGATGCCTGCGACACCGTGGTCGCGGCCATCGTCGGCGCCGCAGGGCTGTCCTCGACCCTGGCCGCCGCCGCCGCAGGCAAGCGGATCCTCCTGGCCAACAAGGAATCGCTGGTGCTGGCCGGCGAGCTGCTGACCCGTACCGCCGAACGCGCAGGCGCCGAAATCATCCCGATCGACAGCGAGCACAGCGCGATCTTCCAGTGCCTGCGCTCGCGCGACGCAAGCATCGACGGCGCCGGCGTGCGCCGGATCCTGTTGACCGCCTCCGGTGGCCCCTTCCGTGGCCGCAGCCGTGCCGAGCTGGCCCAGGTTACCCCGGCCCAGGCCGTAGCCCACCCGAAGTGGTCCATGGGCCCGAAGATCTCGGTCGATTCGGCGACGTTGATGAACAAGGGCCTGGAAGTGATCGAGGCCCACCACCTGTTCGGCATCCCCGGTGAGCGCATCGAGGTACTGGTGCACCCGCAGAGCCTGGTGCATTCGCTGGTCGAGTTCGTCGACGGCTCGACCCTGGCGCAGATGGGCCTGCCGGACATGCGCACCACCCTGGCGGTCGGACTGGGCTGGCCGCAACGGATCGAATCGGGCGTGGCCGGGCTGGACCTGCTGGCGCAGGGCCGGCTGGATTTCGAAGCCCCCGACACCGACGCTTTCCCCTGCCTGGCCTTGGCCTGGCAGGCCATGCAGGCCGGCGGTACTGCCCCGGCGGTGCTGAACGCCGCCAACGAAGAGGCGGTTTCAGCGTTTCTTCAGGGCCGGATCGGTTTCCTGACCATCCCGGAGCTCGTAGCTAACGCTCTTTCAACACTGCCGACGCAAGCAGCCGATACACTGGAGGTCCTGTTGTCCGCCGACCAGCGGGCACGCCAGCTGACCCTGAACGCCATCGACGCCGCCTGAACGACCGCCTCGCACACGCATGACGACGCCGCCCCTGCCCGCCAATGTGAGCCTGCATGACTGACTTCATCGGATCGGTCTGGTGGATGATCGTCAGCCTCGGGCTGCTGGTCACGTTCCACGAGTTCGGGCATTACTGGGTCGGGCGCCTGTGCGGGGTCAAGATTCTGCGCTTCTCGGTCGGCTTCGGCCGCCCCCTGTGGTCGCGCCGCGACAGGCACGGCACCGAGTTCGCCATCGCCGCGATTCCACTGGGCGGCTACGTGAAGTTCCTCGACGAGCGCGAGGTTGAAGTCCACCCGCACGAGCGCGGCCAGGCCTTCAACCACAAGACCGTCTGGCAGCGCATCGCCATCGTGGCCGCCGGGCCGATCGCCAACCTGCTGCTGTGCATCCTGCTGCTGTGGGCGATGTTCGTGATCGGCAAGCAGGACTACTCGCCGACCATCGGCCGGGTCGATGGCATCGCCGCCCGCGCCGGCCTGGTCAGTGGCGACCGCGTGCTGCGCGTGGATGACCGCCAGGTGGTCACGCTGGGTGAGGCAAGCATGGCGCTGACCGCGGCCGCGATGGATCGCCGCGACGTGAAGCTGGAAGTGCTCGACCCCGCAGACCAGGTGCACGTGCGCACCCTGCCGCTGTCGCAGCTGCCCAGCGGTTTCGATGAACGACGGGTGCCGATCCTGGCGGGCCTGTACTGGCAGTCGTGGCTGCAACCAGCGCTGGTCGACTCGTTGACCGCCGATTCAGTGGTGGCCGGGCAGCTGCAGCCAGGCGACCTGATCGTAGCGATCGACGGCCAGCGCATCGACAGCGTCGACCAGGTGATCGGCGAGATCCAGGCCCTGGGCCGTGCCGGCGGCCCCGGCATGATCGAGGTACTGCGTGGCGGTGAACGCCTCGCACTGGAAGTCACCCCGCGGCAGGGCAAGGATGGCAGGGGCAACCCGGTCTGGCAGATCGGCGTCGGCTTCCCCACCACCTACAGCCCTGCCTACGACACCCTGCTGCGCTACGGGCCGCTGGACGCGGTGACCGTCGCCGTGCGCGAAACCGGCCGCCTGGCCGCCGATTCGCTGGGCATGATGGGCCGCATCGTCACCGGCAAAGCCTCGCTGCAGAACGTTTCCGGGCCGGTCACCATCGCCCGCGTGGCCAATGTTTCGGCCAAACGCGGCCTCGACTGGTTCCTGCAGTTCCTGGCCCTGCTGTCGCTCAGCCTGTGCATCATCAACCTGTTGCCGATCCCGATCTTGGACGGCGGCCACCTGCTGTATTACCTTATCGAGTTGGTCAAGGGCAGCCCGCTGAGCGAGCGTGCCATCGCCGCCGGCCAATACATCGGCCTGGCGCTGCTGGCCGGGCTGATGGGGTTGGCGTTCTACAACGACATCCTCGGCCTGGTCCCGCGATGAACTTTTCCACGTTGTTGCCGTCTACAGCGTCGGCATCCCGCACCAATGAAATCGACCTTCCTACCGGACGTGACATGACGCGACTCCCCAATCGCCGCCTGCTGGCCCTCGCCCTCGCCGCCGTCACCGGCGCTCCCGCCCTGGCCCAGGCAGCCGAGCCCTTCACTGTCAGCGACATCCGCGTCGACGGCCTGCAGCGCATCAGCTCGGGCACGGTGTTCACCTACCTGCCGGTGGAACGTGGCGAGACCATCACCGACAACAAGGTCGGCGAGACCATCCGCGCCCTGTACAAGACCGGCTTCTTCGAAGACGTACAGCTGGACCGCCAGGGCAGCATCCTGGTGGTGACGGTCAAGGAACGCCCGGCGATCAACAAGCTGACCGTGACCGGCAACAAGGACATCAAGTCCGAGCAGCTGCTCAAGGGCCTGTCCGACATCGGCCTGACCGAGGGTGGCACCTTCGACCGCCTGAGCCTGGACCGCGTGACCCAGGAACTGCGCCGCCAGTACAACGACCGCGGCAAGTACACCGTCGAGATCACCCCGACCGTGAGCCCGCTGGACCGCAACCGCGTGGACATCGCGATCGCGATCAAGGAAGGCAAGGCAGCCAAGATCCGCCACGTCAACCTGGTCGGCACCGAGAAGTTCGAGAGCAAGGACATCCTGGAGACCTGGGAATCCAAGGAGCACAACTGGGCGTCGTGGTACCGCCGTGACGACCAGTACTCCAAGGAAAAGCTGTCCGGCGACCTGGAAAAGCTCAACTCCTGGTACCTGGACCGCGGCTACGTCGACTTCAGCATCGATTCCACCCAGGTTTCGATCAGCCCCGACAAGCGCGACATGTTCCTCACCGCCGGCGTGACCGAAGGTGCGCAGTACAAGATCTCCGAGATCAAGGTCAGCGGTGACACCATCCTCCCGCAGGAGGACGTCGAGCGCATGGTGATCCAGAAGCCGGGCGACACGTTCTCGCGTGCGCTGCTGGAATTCAGCTCGGACACCATCACCAACTCGCTGTCCAACATCGGCTACGCGTTCGCCAAGGTGAACCCGATCCCGACCACCAACCGCCCCGACCAGACCGTGGCGATCAACATGCAGGTCGTTCCGGGCCCGCGCGTGTCGGTGCGCCGCATCCTGTTCCGCGGCAATACCCGCACCTCCGACGAAGTGATGCGTCGCGAAATGCGCCAGTTCGAGAACAGCTGGTACTCGCAGGCCGCGATCGACCGTTCCAAGATCCGCCTGCAGCGCCTGGGCTACTTCGAGTCGGTGGACGTCGAAACCCCGGCCGTCAGCGGCAGCAACGACCAGGTCGACGTCGTCTACAACGTCAAGGAAACCACCTCCGGCAGCTTCGTGTTCGGCCTGGGCTACTCGCAGTCCTACGGCATGACCACGTCGGTGCAGCTGTCGCAGAACAACTTCCTCGGCGGCGGCAACCGCGTGTCGGTGGAAGCCTCGCGCAGCAGCTACCTGCAGCGCTATGGCTTCAGCTACACCAACCCGTACTTCACCGATGACGGCGTGTCGCTGGGCTACAACCTGTCCTGGCGCGAGCTGGACTACTCCGACTTCAACACCGCGCAGTACAACAGCACCAATGGTTCGGCGCAGGTGGTGTTCGGCGTGCCGATCACCGAGACCGACACCGTCTCGCTGATGTTCGGCATCGACAGCAACCAGATCACCACCTACCAGGGCTCCACCCCGCAGTCGATCATCGACTACATCAACGTGCTGGGCAGCAAGACCTTCCACGCATGGCGCACGGAGCTGGGCTGGGCACGCGACTCGCGCAACGACTATTTCATGCCGACCCGCGGTACCTACCAGCGTGTTGGCCTGGAGACCACCCTGCCGGGCTCGACCATCGAGTACTACAAGCTGAATTACCAGATCAGCAAGTACTGGCCGATCATGCCGTCGCTGGTCATCAATACCCGCGCCGAAATCGGCTACGGCGACAGCTACGGCAAGGACAAGACCGCGATGGTGCCGGACAAGGACGGCAACCTGCGCTCTGTCACTGCATCGGGCCTGCCGTTCTACGAGAACTTCTATGCAGGTGGTACCAACTCGGTGCGCGGCTTCGAGGACAACACCCTCGGCCCGCGCGAAGTCACCGCCGGTTATCCGGAAGGCCAGCCGCTGGGTGGTTCGCTGAAGACCGTCGGTTCGGTCGAAGCCTACTTCCCGCGCCTGTTCGACAGCCCGTCGGCACGCGTGTCGGCCTTCGTCGACTTCGGTAACGTCTATACCGGCGTGGACAACTTCAAGGCCAACGAGCTGCGCGTCTCCACGGGTGTGGCCTTGCTGTGGCGCGCCCCCGTCGGCCCGATCTCGATCAGCTACGCGTTCCCGCTGAAGAAGGAAGACGGCGACAAGATCGAACGCCTGCAATTCACGTTCGGTGGGCAGTTCTGACGAACCGCGTGGCGGTTCGCCAGAACTGCACGCGCATCCCTCCTATCCCCCGCGCCGCTGGCGCGCCCCCCTTAACAAAGGGGGGCTCTCCACCAGACGGGATGCGAAGCGCCGGGCTCTGCCCGGCGTTTTCGTTTGGCCCGGATGCCGGAAACGCCCGCTCTGCTTTTGATCTTTTCTGTTTTTCCGTGGCTGGCACTCGCGCCACGCCGTCGGAGGTCGGACGGGGCGGGGCTGCGGGGGTGTGAGCCGCATGGATGCGGCGACCAAGGCTACATGGACGTACTTGCGCCGCCCCCCGCAGCCCCGCCCCGTCCGACCCAGCCCATGACACTGGCTCTGCCGGCCGCGAGTGGCCCTGCCGTTGGCTGCATGCCCCCCCGCATGACCGAAATGGCGTCTCACGTTAAACTCCCGCCGTGAATACTCCCACCTACACCGCCCAGCAACTCGCCGAGCAGTTCGGCCTGCAGGTCCATGGCGACCCCGCCACCGCCATCCATGGCGTGGCCACCCTCGCCCATGCCGGTCCTGGCCAGCTGACCTTCCTCGCCAACCCGCGCTACCGCGCCCAGCTGGCCGACAGCCAGGCCTCGCTGGTGGTCCTGCGTGCCGACGACGCCGAAGCCGCCCCCGGCGCCGCGCTCGTTGCCAAGGACCCGTACACCACGTTCGCCAAGATCGCCGCGCTGTTCGACATCGCACCGACGCGCCCGCCGGGCATCCACCCCAGCGCCGTCATCGATCCCAGCGCCCGGGTCGCGGCCAGCGCCCATATCGGTCCCTTCGTCTCCATCGGCGCGCGCAGCGTGGTCGGCGAGAACTGCATCATCGGCGCCGGCAGCGTGATCGGCGAGGACTGCAACCTGGACAACGGCTGCGAGCTGATCGCCCGGGTCACCCTGGTTACCCGGGTCACGCTCGGCAAGCGCGTGCGCGTCCACCCCGGTGCCGTACTCGGTGCCGATGGCTTCGGCCTGGCAATGGACGCCGGCAAGTGGATCAAGGTGCCGCAGCTCGGCGGCGTGCGCATCGGCGACGACTGCGAGATCGGCGCCAACACCTGCGTCGACCGTGGTGCCCTGGAAGACACCGTGCTGGACGAAGACGTGCGCCTGGACAACCTGGTGCAGATCGCGCACAACGTGCAGATCGGCGCGCACTCGGCCATCGCCGGCTGCACCGGCATTGCCGGCAGCGCCAAAATCGGCCGCTACTGCCTGCTCGGCGGCCATGTCGGCGTGGTCGGCCACCTCGAGATCTGCGACAAGGTCGTGATCACCGGCAAGTCCGTGGTCCGCAATTCCATCCATGAGCCGGGCGAGTACTCGTCCGGCACCCCGTTGACCGACAACCGCACGTGGCGCAAGAACGCCGCGCGCTTCAAGCAGCTGGACGCATTGGCACGCCGCGTCCTGGCTGCTGGCAAGGAGAAAGAATGAACGACACGCTGCAGCTTCCGATCGACGTCTGCCAGATCCAGGAACTGCTTCCGCACCGTTACCCGTTCCTGCTGGTGGACCGGGTGCTTGAACTCGACATCGATGCCAAGCGCATCCTGGCGCAGAAGAACGTCAGCATCAATGAGCCGTTCTTCCAGGGCCACTTCCCGGGCCGTCCGATCATGCCCGGCGTGCTGATCATCGAAGCGCTGGCGCAGGCCGGTGGCGTGATGACCCAGCTGACGCTCGGCCGCGACTCGCAGTCCAAGCTGTTCTACATGGTCAAGGTGGAAAACGCCCGCTTCAACAAGCAGGTCGTCCCCGGCGACGTGCTGATGCTGGATGTGCAGATGAAGCGCCTGATCCGCAACATGGGCTGGTACTACGGCGAAGCCAAGGTCAACGGTGAAGTCGTTGCCTCGGCCGAAGTCATGTGTGCCGGCGCCAAGGGCTGATCCACGGAGACAGCAATGACTGACAACGCACCACGGATCCACCCGACCGCCGTCATCGACCCGGCCGCGCGCCTGGCCGACGACGTCCAGGTGGGCGCGTTCACCCTGATTGGTGCCGATGTGGAAATCGGTGCCGGCACAGTGGTCGGCCCGCACTGCAGCATCCACGGCCCGACGAAGATCGGCCGCGACAACCGCTTCGTGGGTCACGCCGCGATCGGTGGCGACCCGCAGGACAAGAAGTTTGCCGGCGAGCGTACCGAACTGGTGATCGGCGACCGCAACGTGTTCCGCGAGTTCGTCACCCTGAACCGCGGCACCGGCGGCGGCGGCGGCATCACCACCATCGGCAACGACAACTGGATGCTGGCCTACACGCACGTGGCGCATGACTGCCATGTCGGCAACTTCTGCGTGTTCTCCAACAACACCACGCTGGCCGGCCACGTGACCGTGGGCGACTACGTGATCATCAGCGGCTTCGCCGGCGCCCACCAGTTCTGCCGCATCGGCGCGCATGCCTTCCTCGGCATGGGCGCGCTGACCAATGGCGACGTACCGCCGTTCACCATGGTCGGCACCGATTCGCTGGGCCGCCCGCGCGGCATCAACAGCGAAGGCCTGAAGCGCCGCGGCTTCGATGCCGAGCGCATCTCCGCCATCAAGCGTGCCTACCGCACTCTGTATGTGGCGGGCCTGCCGCTAGCAGAAGCCAAGGTGCAGCTGACCGAACAGGCGCGTGACAGTGATGACGTGAAGGCGATGCTGGACTTCATCGAGCACGCCGAGAGGCCCTTGCTGCGATGAGCAGCGCGACCGGCCAGGCGCCGGCCGGCGCCGCCGTGATTCCGCTGGCCTCGATGGCCGGCAGCGTCCCCGCGCAGCGGGTGCTCAGCGAGCGCCCGTTGCGGATCGCCCTTGTTGCGGGTGAAGCCTCTGGCGATCTGCTCGGTGCGGGCCTGGTACGCGAACTGAAAGCACGCTTCCCGAATGCCGAATTTGCCGGCATCGGCGGCGATGCCATGCGCAGCGCCGGCTGCCAGACCTGGCACGATGCCAGCGAACTGGCGGTGATGGGCCTGACCGAGGTGCTGCGCCATCTTCCGCGCCTGCTGAAACTGCGCTCGGCCTTCCGCCAGCGTGCGTTGGAGTGGCGGCCGGACGTGTTCATCGGCATCGACGCGCCCGACTTCAACCTGGGCATCGAGCGCTGGCTGAAGCAGCGCGGCGTGCGCACCGTGCATTACGTCAGCCCCTCGGTCTGGGCCTGGCGCGAGAAGCGCGCGGAGAAGATCGGCAGCAGCGCCGACCTGGTGCTGTGCCTGTTCCCGATGGAACCGCCGATCTATGCCAAGCACGGCATCGACGCGCGCTTCGTCGGCCACCCGATGGCCGATGACATTCCGCTGCAGGGCAACCGCGAGGAAGCCCGCGCCGCGCTCGGCCTGCCGACCTCGGCCAAGGTGCTGGCGGTGCTGCCGGGCAGTCGCCTGGGCGAGATCTCGCGCCTGGGAGAACCGTTCTTCGAAGCCGCCTGGCAGGTCTCCGAACGCATCCCGGGCCTTCATGTGGTGGTGCCTGCGGCCAACCCGGCCTGCAAGCGCCTGATCGAAGAGCAGCTGTCACGCTCGGCGTTGCCGGTGGCGTTCTCGCACGTGCTCGACGGCGAGGCACGCAACGCGATGATCGCCGCCGATGTGGTGGTACTGGCCTCCGGTACCGCGACCCTTGAGGCGATGCTGGTGAAGCGGCCGATGGTGGTCGGCTACCGCGTCAACGAGCTGACCTACCGCCTGGTCAAGGCGCTGGGCCTGATCAAGGTGGACCGCTTCGCCCTGCCCAACATCCTGGCCGGCCAGGACCTGGCGCCGGAGCTGATGCAGCACGACTGCACACCGGACAAGCTGGCCGCGGCCGTCCAGCAATGGTTCGACCACCCACAGCGGGTGACCGACCTGCAGGACACCTACGCGCGCCTGCACGAGCGCCTGCGCCGCAACGCCTCCGCACGCGCCGCCGACGCCGTGGGCGAGCTGCTGATGCGCGGCCAGGCACAGGCATGAGCCGGCGCCATGCCGCAGCGGCCAGCCTGGCGTTGTTCGACGGCGCCGCGGTGGTCGAGCCGGAGCGCCTGGTCGCCGGCGTCGACGAGGCCGGCCGCGGTCCGCTCGCCGGACCGGTGGCGGTGGCAGCAGTGGTGTTCGATCCATCCCGGCCGCGCATCAACGGCCTGGACGATTCCAAGCAACTCACCGCGGCCCGCCGCGAGCAGCTGCATGACCGCATCGTCGAACGCGCTCTGGCCTGGCACGTCGTGCTGGTGGACGCCGACACCATCGACCGCCTGAACATCTACCAGGCCACCCTGCAGGGCATGCGCGATGTTGTTGCAGCGGTGGCCCATGTGGCCGGCTTCGCGCGCATCGACGGCAACGTGGTGCCCAAGGGCCTGGTGGTGCCGGCGCAGGCGCTGGTCGGCGGCGACGGCATCGACCGCGCGATCATGGCCGCTTCGATCCTGGCCAAGGTCTCGCGCGATCGCTATATGCAGGACGTGCACGCCCGCCACCCGCAGTATGGGTTCGAGCAGCACAAGGGCTATGGCACCCCGGCTCACCTGGCCGCGCTGCGCGAGCACGGCCCATGCCCGGAGCATCGCCGCAGCTTCGCCCCGGTGCGTGAGTGCCTGGAAGTGCCGCCGGTTGTGGCGGCCATCGCCTGAGCCTGCTGGAGGTGTAGAGCCGAGCCCATGCTCGGCTGTCCGCAGCAGCCGGGCATGGGCCCGACTCTACAGAAAGCAGCCTCCAGCACGCCTGAACTCGGCCGTCTTCCCGGGCATGTCAAGAGCTTGTCGCCTCCCCCTGCCCTCGCTACCCTGACCGGGCACTCCAGCGCTTCCCGACCCCGGCGACGATTTCCCCGTCAGCACCCGGGGCCCGCGCGCTCCAACCTGGTCCGGCATGTCCAACTCCCGCTTCGTACATCTCCACGTCCACACCGAGTTCTCGCTGGCGGACTCCACCATCCGTGTGCCGGCCAAGCCGGACCAGGCGGACCCGAAGAAGGCCAAGCAGGCCAACCTGCTGTCGCGCTCGGTGGAACTCGGCCTGCCCGCATTGGCGGTGACCGACCTCAACAACCTGTTCGCCCTGGTCAAGTTCTACAAGGCGGCCGAAGGCGTGGGCATCAAGCCGATCGCCGGCGCCGACGTGCTGATCGCCGAGGAAGGCCAGGACCCGTGGCGGATGACCCTGCTGTGCCGCGACCGCGAGGGCTACCTGAGCCTGTCGCGGCTGCTGACCCGCGCCTGGATGGAAGGCCATCGCCCGGAAGGCGGTGTGGCCATCCATCCGGACTGGCTGAAGGCCGGCAACGCCAACCTGTTCGCGCTGGCCGGCCGGCAGAGCCTGGCCGGGCGCCTGGCGCTGGACGGCAAGCATGAGCTGGCCGAGCAGCAGCTGGCCGACTGGCAACGCGTGTTCGGCGACGGCCTGCACCTGGAACTGACCCGTACCGGCCGCGAGGGCGAGGAAACCTTCAACCAGTTCGCGCTGATGGCGGCCGGCCAGCGTGGCCTGCCGGTGGTGGCCAGCAATGATGTGCGCTTCCTGTCGCCCACCGATTTCAGCGCGCACGAAGCGCGCGTGTGCATTTCCACCGGCCGCGTGCTGGACGATCCCAAGCGCCCGCGCGAGTACAGCGACCAGCAGTACCTGAAGTCGGCCGAGGAGATGTGCGCGCTGTTCGCCGACATCCCCGATGCGATCGACAACACGCTGGCGCTGGCCGAGCGCTGCAACATCGAGATGCGGCTGGGCACCTACTTCCTGCCCAACTACCCGGTGCCCGACGACGAGACCCTGGACACCTGGATCCAGAAGATGTCGCGCGACGGCCTGGAAGAGCGCCTGGAGAAGAATCCGCTGGCGCCGGGCAAGACCCGCGAAGAGTATTTCGAGCGCCTGGAGTTCGAGCTCAACACCATCATCAAGATGGGCTTCCCGGGCTACTTCCTGATCGTGGCCGACTTCATCCAGTGGGGCAAGAATCAGGGCATCCCGATCGGCCCGGGCCGTGGTTCCGGTGCCGGTTCGCTGGTGGCGTGGGCGCTGAAGATCACCGATCTGGACCCGTTGCCGTACAACCTGCTGTTCGAGCGCTTCCTGAACCCGGAACGCGTGTCGATGCCCGACTTCGACATCGACTTCTGCATGGACCGCCGCGACGAGGTGATCGACTACGTCGCACGCAAGTACGGGCGCGAGCGCGTCAGCCAGATCATCACCTACGGCACCATGGCCGCCAAGGCGGTGGTGCGCGACTCCGGTCGCGTGCTCGGCTTCCCGTACGGCCTGGTCGATGGTGTTTCCAAACTGATCCCGAACATCCTGGGCATCCACCTGAAGGATGCACTGGGCAAGGGCAAGGAAGGCCCCAGCTCGGAAATGGCCTCGCCGGAACTGATCCAGCGCTACGAGACCGAGGACGATGTCCGCGACCTGATCGACCTGGCGCTGCAGCTGGAAGACCTGACCCGCAACGCCGGCAAGCATGCCGGTGGCGTGGTGATCGGGCCCGAGCCGCTGAGCGAGTTCTGCCCGCTGTACGCCGAGCACGACGAGAACGGGCTGGGCAAGAACCCGGTCACCCAGTTCGACAAGAACGACGTGGAAGAAGTGGGCCTGGTGAAGTTCGACTTCCTCGGCCTGCGTACGCTGACCATCATCGACTGGGCGGTGAAGGCGATCAACAAGCGCCATGAGCGCGCCGGCATTCCGCCGGTGGACATCGCCGCGATCCCGCTGGACGACACGCCCACCTACAAGGACATCTTCGCCAACGGCAATACCGGCGCGGTGTTCCAGTTCGAATCTTCGGGCATGCGCCGCCTGCTGAAGGATGCGCGCCCCGACCGCTTCGAGGACCTGATCGCGCTGGTGTCGCTGTACCGCCCCGGCCCGATGGACCTGATTCCTTCCTTCAACGCGCGCAAGCACGGCCAGGAAGAAATCATCTATCCCGATCCGCGCACCGAAGCGATCCTGAAGGACACCTACGGCATCATGGTGTACCAGGAGCAGGTGATGCAGATGGCGCAGATCGTCGGCGGCTACTCGCTGGGCGGCGCCGACCTGCTGCGCCGTGCGATGGGCAAGAAGGTGCCGGCCGAAATGGCCAAGCACCGCGAGATCTTCCGCGAAGGCGCGGCCAAGGACGGCGTCGACGAAGCCAAGGCCGATGCGATCTTCGACCTGATGGAGAAGTTCGCCGGCTACGGCTTCAACAAGTCGCACGCCGCCGCCTATGCGCTGGTCAGCTACCAGACCGCGTGGCTGAAGCGCCATTACCCGGCCGAGTTCATGGCGGCCACGCTGTCGTCCGACCTGGACAACACCGACAAGGTGGTCGGCTTCCTCGACGAGGTGCGCAACCTTGGCCTGACCGTACTGCCGCCCAAGGTGAACCAGTCGGCCTTCATGTTCGAAGCGGTCACCCCGGACACCATCCAGTACGGCCTCGGTGCGATCAAGGGCGTCGGCCAGGGTGCCTGCGAGGCGGTGGTCGAGGAGCGGCTGAAGGGCGGCCCGTTCAAGGACCTGCTCGACTTCTGCACCCGCGTCGGCTCGGCCAAGCTCAACCGGCGCACGCTGGAAGCGATGATCAACTGTGGTGCGCTGGACGAGCTCGGCCGCAACCGTGCCTCGCTGATGCTGCAGCTGCCGGAAGTGATCAAGGCCACCGACCAGATGGCCCGCGAACGCGCTTCGGGACAGAACTCGCTGTTCGGTGGCCCGGACCCGAGCGCGACCACGATCCAGCTGGACCTGCCCGAAGCCGAGGAGTGGCCACTGTTGCAGCGCCTGAACGGCGAGCGCGACACGCTGGGCTTCTATCTCAGCGGCCACCCGTTCGATCCCTGGCGCGACGACGTGCGCGACCTGGTCGGCAACGACCTGGGCGCGGTGGAGAAGATCTGGAGCGCCAACAGCGGTGGCGGTGGCGGCGGCGAAAAGCGCTGGCGCCCGGAAGTGCAGACCGTGCTGGCCGGCCAGGTGGTCGGTGTGCGCCGCAAGGGCGAGAGCCAGATCTTCATCCAGCTGGAAGATGGGCGCGGCCGCGTCGAGTGCAGCGCGTTCTCCGACGCGATGGCCGAGTTCGGGCACCTCATGACCAAGGACCGCATCCTGGTGGTCAAGGGCGGCCTGCGCGAGGACGAGTTCAACGGCGGCTACGCACTGCGCATCCGCCAGTGCTGGGACTTCGACGAAGTCTGCGCCAACTACGCCACCCGGCTGTCGCTGCGCTTGGACCTGCGCCAGCAGCGCCCGGTATGGGAGCGCGTCAATGCCCTGCTCGACCGCCATCGCCCCGGGCGCACCCCCCTGCGCCTGGACCTGCTGCTGAAGGGCCCGCAGGGCGGCGTGGCCGGCATGCTCGATGTCTCCGGGCAGAGCGCGGTGCGCATCGACTCCAAACTGATGGAGGCGCTGCGCGCCGACCCGGCCGTGCGCACGCTGAAAGTCCGCTACAGCCCACCGTGGGCCAGCTGAGGCTGGCTCGCGCGTTTTCCTGAACCCCTGTTTCCCCGTTCCAAGTATCAAGGACGATTGCCGATGAAGACCCTGCTGTTCCCGTTTGCCGCCGCTCTGGCCCTGGCCGCCTGCTCGCCGTCGAAGATCGAGTTCCAGATCGACAACCCGACCGACACGCCGCTGGCGCTGAGCATCGATGGCAAGGACCTGCCGGTGGCCGCACAGGGTTCGCGCCCGATCTCGCTCGCCGTCGGTGAGCACCGCCTGCACACCGACAAACTGGGCGACGTGCGCTTCATCGTCTACGTCGATGGCCGCGGCGGACTGATCAACCCGACCCTGAGCGAGTACGTGGTCGCCCGCGAGATCTACGTCACCGACGAGACCAAGCTGAAGAACTTCGGCACCGGCAAGGCCGGCATCGAGCTGGGCGGCGTCGACTTCGAAGGTCCGTTCGAGAAGCACCACGAACTGTTCATCGACAAGACCTGGACCTACGGCGTGCGCGAGCCCTTCCCGAAGGAAAAGGTGGTGGCCCACGTCGACGCCAGCGGCGGCCAGATCGTGGCCAAGGTGTTCACCGCGCCGGACTTCATCGCCTACGTCGAAGAAGGCATGGGCGAACCCGGCGCGTTCAAGCGCGAGCAGCCGGCCGGCTACGTGGCCCCGGCCTACCGCCTGGAACCCGCCCCGGCCAGCCTGCCGGCGCTGGTACCGGCCTTCGAGGCCCATGCGGCGCCGCTGCGCGAAGTCTATGCGCGCTGGCTGAAGGCCACCACCGCCGATGAACAGAAGGCCCTGCGCAAGCAGGACTTCGCCGCGCAGATGGCCTTCACCTCGGCCACCGCCCCCCTGGGCAGCGGGCTGGGCCGTGAGGCCAACGAGGCCTACAACGACTTCGTCTCCCAGCGCAGCCAGCTGATGGGCCGCAGCGCCCTGGTGGTGCCCTGAGCTGACTGGCGCCCTTTGCCCGGCTGCGCTACCGTCGCCTTCCAGACGAGGGCGTACGGGTGGTTTGCACGCATTCGGCTAGAATTCCCCTCTTCTTTACACGACGGCTTCCGATGAATCCGAACTACCTCGACTTCGAGCAACCCATCGCCGACCTGGAAGCCAAGATCCAGGAGCTGCGCAACGCCAGTGCCGGGCCGGCGGTAAATGTCGAGGCGGAAGTGCACGCGCTGCAGGACAAGCTGCGCATGCGCACCGCGCAGATCTTCCGCAACCTGACCTCGTGGCAGGTGCTGCAGCTGGCCCGCCACCCGTCGCGTCCGTATACCGCCGACTACATCCGCGTCATGTTCGATGAGTTCCAGGAGCTGGCCGGTGACCGCGCCTTCGCCGACGACAAGGCCATCGTGGGCGGTCTGGCCCGCATCAATGGCCGTTCCGTGATGGTGATCGGCCACCAGAAGGGCCGCGACACCAAGGAAAAGATCAAGCGCAACTTCGGCATGCCCAAGCCGGAGGGCTACCGCAAGGCCCTGCGCCTGATGAAGATGGCCGAGCGTTTCGGCCTGCCGGTGCTGACCCTGATCGACACCGCCGGCGCCTGGCCGGGTATCGATGCCGAATCGCGCGGCCAGTCCGAAGCGATCGCGCGCAACCTGATCGAGATGGCCGAACTGAAGGTGCCGATCATCTGCACCGTGATCGGTGAAGGCGGCTCCGGCGGCGCGCTGGCGCTGGGCGTGGGCGACCGCACCGTGATGCTGGAATATGCGGTGTACTCGACCATCACCCCGGAAGGCTGCGCCTCGATCCTGTGGAAGGACGCCGGCAAGGCCAAGGACGCCGCCGAACAGCTGGGCCTGACCGCCCCGCGCCTGAAGAGCCTGGGCCTGGTCGACAAGGTCGTGCGCGAGCCGACCGGTGGCGCCCACCGCAACCCGACGCAGATGGCCAAGCGCCTGAAGGCCGTGCTGCTGAACGAGCTGGATGCGCTGGAAAAGCTGTCCACCGAACAGCTGCTGGAACAGCGCTACACCCGCCTGCGCAGCTACGGCACGTACGAAGCCGCCTGATTCATCGGCTCATTACTTTCTTGCTCGTGCAAGAAAGTAACCAAAGAACACGCCGCCGAACGCGAGCCGGTGCCACGCACCGGTTCCCTGCACTTCTCGGTGAATCAGGGGACGGCGCCGAACTCGCTGCGCTCAGACATCGGCGCCTCTTCGCCCCTGTTTCACCTGCGATGCTCGGCTCGCTCATGGCGGACCTGAACATCAAAAGCCACAGCTGCACCCAGTAGATCCACGCCATGCGTGGATGCTTCTGCTTTGGCGAAGAATCAAGCGAACCCGTAGAGCCAAGCATAGCTCTACGGATAACGGACTGTCAGAACGGCTTGGCCAGCACCAGCCAGACGATCGGGATGAACGCCAGCAGCGGGATCTCGTTGATCCAGCGCAGCGCGCGCGACGACGGCAACCCCCTGCCCTTGGCCACGCCCTTCAGCAGGCGCCCGATCCAGATGAAGTACGCCAGCAGCAGCACCACCAGCCCCAGCTTGGCATGCAGCCAGCCGGCGCCGCCCGGCGCGACCATGGTCGGGAAATCCGGGATGACCCTGTAGCCCAGCCACAGCACCAGGCCCAGCAGGAAGGCCAGGCCGAACATCGAATGACCGAAGCGGTACAGGCGCAGGCCCATCAGCTGCAGGCGCTCGGTCACTGCCGGTTGCCCCGCCGTCTCGGCCAGGTTCACCAGGATGCGCGGCAGGTAGAACACCGTAGCCATCCACGCCACCACGAACACGATGTGGAAGGTCTTCACCCAGTAGTAGCTCTGCATGCGCTTGCTCCGGCGGCTGGCGTAGATGGGCGGCCATTCTCGCATGCCATGGCCGATCCTCTCCGCGCGACGCCGCCGCGACGGATCGACGCATGGCGCGCCGCGACGCCGTACGATAGGCGCCGTTTCCCGACCGCACGACGCCTGCATGGACAAGACCTACGACGCCGCTTACTTCCAACGCTGGTACCGCCGTGCCGACATCGGCGGCAGCGCCCGCCTGGCGCGCAAGGTCGCCTTGGCCGTAGCCAGTGCCGAGTACTACCTGGAGCGGCCGATCCGCAGCGTGCTGGACATCGGCTGCGGCGAAGGCGCCTGGCGTGCGCCGTTGCTGAAGCTGCGTCCGAAGGTCGAATACCTGGGCTTCGACAGCAGCGAGTACGCTGTGCGCCGCTACGGTCGAACCCGCAACCTGCACCTGGCCGCCTTCGGTGATTTCGCCTGGCTGCGGCCCTGCGCCCCGGTCGACCTGCTGGTGTGCTCGGACGTGATGCATTACGTGCCCAACCGCGAGCTGCGCGCCGGCCTGGCCGGCGTGGCCGAGCTGACCGGTGGCGTGGCCTTCCTGGAGACCTTCGCCGCCGAGGATGAATTCGACGGCGACCACGAGGGCTTCCAGGCCCGTCCGGCGCGCTGGTACCGGCGCGAGCTGGGCCGCCACGGCCTGCAGCCGGTCGGCTCGCACCTGTGGCTGGGCCCGGAACTGGCCGGCGAAGCGGCGGCGCTGGAACGGATGTGAATCCGGATTCATTTTTTTTGCCCCGCTTAACCTGCGGGACACCTGGATGGGATATGCTGCGCGGCAACATATGACCATACATATTCGGTCGGCATGCTCTATCAACTGCACGAACTGACCCGCAACCTGCTCGCCCCCTGGGTGCACCAGGCCCAGGCCAACGCCCGCTTCTTCACCAACCAGGGCCACTGGTGGTCGCAGATGCCCGGCGCTGATCGCCTGGCGGCCGTCAATGAACTGTTCCATCGCATCGGCAAGGATTACGAGAAGCCCGAATGGGGCATCAACGAAATCGAGGTCGACGGCGAGCGCGTGCCGATCGTGGTGCATGAGGAAGTGAGCAAGCCGTTCTGCAAGCTGCTGCGCTTCAAGCGCCACAGCAATGAAGCCGACCAGCTGCACACGATGCTCAACCAGCCGTTCGTGCTGGTGGTGGCGCCGTTGTCCGGCCACCACGCCACGCTGCTGCGCGATACCGTGCGCACGCTGCTGCGCGACCACCGCGTGTACGTGACCGACTGGGTCGACGCGCGCATGGTGCCGGCCAGCGAGGGCGAATTCGGCCTGGACGACTATATTGCCTACATCCAGGAATTCATCCGCCACCTCGGCGTTGAGCGCCTGCACGTGGTGAGCGTGTGCCAGCCGACCGTACCGGTGCTGGCCGCAGTTTCTCTGATGGCCAGCCGTGGCGAACCGACGCCGCGCACGCTGGTGATGATGGGTGGCCCGATCGACGCGCGCTGCAGCCCCACCGCAGTGAACAACCTGGCCACGCAGAACCCGCTGTCGTGGTTCGAGAACAACGTCATCCACACGGTGCCGGCCAGTTACCCCGGCGCCGGTCGCCGCGTCTACCCGGGCTTCCTGCAGCACGCCGGCTTCCTGTCGATGAACCCCAGCCGCCACTTCAGCTCGCACTGGGATTTCTACACCGACCTGGTCAAGGGCGACCTGGAAGACGCCGATGCGCACCGTCGCTTCTACGACGAGTACAACGCAGTGCTGGACATGCCGGCCAAGTACTACCTGGACACCATCCGCGTGGTGTTCCAGGACTTCCTGCTGCCGCGTGGCGAGTGGGTCGTCAATGGCGAGAAGGTCGATCCGTCGGCGATCCGTGACACCGCCCTGCTGAGCATCGAAGGCGAGCTGGACGACATCGCCGGCCTCGGCCAGACCGAAGCTGCGCAGGCGCTGTGCACCGGCATCAGCGCTGACCGTCGCGAGCATTTCATCGTCGAAGGTGCCGGCCATTACGGCATCTTCAGCGGCCGCCGCTGGCGCGAGGTGGTGTACCCGAAGGTGCGCGACTTCTTCGCCGCCCATGCCGAAGCACCGGCGGCGAAGGCGACGAAGAAGAAGAGCAACGTCACCCCGTTGCGGCGCAAGGCGGGGTAGTCCCCCGCTCTGCCCAGAAGCCCGGGGTCGGATCCGCGATCAGAGCCCTGTTCTGCGAACAGGGATCCGACCCCTGCCGCTTACAGCCGCACCAGCAGGTTCTTGGCGATCAACCCATGCAGCTTGCCGATGCCGCGCGCCAGGTGCATCGTCAACAGCAACAGCAGCACGCCCACCGCAGCGACCGCGATCGCCACCAGCGGCGATGCCGCCATCGGCAGTACATTCACGCCATCGACGTACACGCCCGGAATCTCGCCACTGAAGATCGCCGCCACCGGCGCCCAGATCAGTCCCAGCGACAGCGACAGCAACGTCACCGCGATGGTGAAGTAGATGACGCCCAGCGGCAGCATCAACACGAAGTACAGCAGCGTCAGCCAGGTGCGGCCGTCGGTGAACATGTCGCCGATGCGCTGCAGCCAGGTGCGGCTGCGGTCGGTGTAACGCGGACGGCGCGGCATGCGCTCGCCCAGCAGCGCTTCCACCAGCCGCCCTTCCAGCAGCGCCAGCCCGCGCACCGAGCCGAAGAACAGCACGGTCAGCGGAATACCGATGATCAGGATCAGCAGGCCCAGCGACAATGACAGGCCGGTTACCACCCAGGTGAAGAAGAAGATGCCGGTGGCCAGCGACAGCAGCATGTAGAACAGCGCACCGTAGGTGTGCGGATCGGTCACCACGCCGAAGAAGCGCGCCAGCAACGAACGCTGCACCGGCGCCGGCGGCGGTGAGGCCGGCTCGACGCCACTGGCTTCCGCCGCCGCACGCAGCACCGGCGCGGTATCCGCACGCGGCGTACGCAGCGCGCGGTTCACCGTCACTTCGGTCTCGCGGTAGATCTCGGCCACTTCGTCCGGCGCACCGTAGCTGCCGGCCACATCAGCGATCACCCCGGCTTCGCTGCGGCCGGGCTGCGCGGCCAGCTCCGAGCGCAGGTACTCCTCGGCGTCGTACAGCGCGTCCTGCACCATCGCCGGGTCGGCGCCTTCCAGCGCCGCGCGCAGCTGCGCCAGGTACTGCGGGATGGTGGTGGGCAGGGCGCGGCCTGCCAGGCTCGGGTCGTTCATTGTGGTACCCCCTCCAACACGGAATCGACGGAATCGCGGGTGGCCTGCCAGGCCTGGCGCCACTGCGCCAGCACTTCGCGGCCACGCTCATTGATGCGGTAGTAGCGGCGCGGCGGACCGCTGCTGGACGGCTCCACGTGGCTTTCCAGCAGGCCGGCGCCCTCCAGGTTGCGCAGCACCGGGTACAGCGCGCTCTGCTTGCCGCTCAGCACGCCCTCGCCCACCCGCTCCAGCTCCTTGGCAATGAGGTAGCCGTACAGCGGCTCCCCGGCCCGGGCCAGCACCGCCAGCAGGGCCAGCGACACCGTTCCGGCGCTCAGCTCCTTCTGGAACTTCTTCAGGTGGACATCGTCTTCGACCATGACCTGCCCTCCACTACGTTGAAGTCCACAGTAGTGCGAAGTTCGGTATAGCGAATGTGTCGTTAGTCATCGTGCCGGTTGGCGAGACCAGGCCGCTCGCGCAGAATCGAAGCCTCGTTCATGTTCCGGGGATCCCATGCCGCACCGTCGTCGCCTTGCCCTGACCGCCCTCGCACTGGCCTGCCTGCTGCCTTCGCTGGCCAGCGCCGCCACCCCGTACCGCAGCCCGCAGCAGATCCTCGACGCCTCGGCCGCCAGCGACTGGCGCACCCCGGACCCGGCCAACCTGCTCTACATGGATCTGCCCGCCGGGCGGGTGATCATCGAGCTGGCGCCGCAGTTCGCCCCGCGGCACGTGGCCAACATCCAGACCTTCGCGCATGAGCACTTCTGGGACGGCACCAGCATCTACCGCTCGCAGGACAACTTCGTGGTGCAGTTCGGCGATGCCGACGCCGATGACGCGGCCAAGGCCAAGCCGTTCGGCAGTGCGGCGCGCAAGCTGCCGGCCGAGTTCGAACGTGCCAGCGCCGGCCTGAAGGTGAGCGTGCTGCCGGATCGCGACGGCTGGGCGGCACAGACCGGTTTCGTCGACGGCTTCCCGGTCGGCCAGGACCCGCAGGCCGGCAAGGCCTGGCTGACGCACTGCTACGGCATGCTCGGCGCCGGCCGCAGCAACGAGGAAGACAGCAGCATCGGTGCCGAACTGTACGTAGTGACCGGCCAGTCGCCGCGCCAGCTGGACCGCAACATCACCCTGGTCGGTCGCGTGCTGAAGGGCATGGAGCTGCTCAGCGCGATCCCGCGCGGCCCGGCACCGATGGGCTTCTACACCGACCCGACGCTGCGCACGCCGATCGTGTCGATCCGCCGCGTCAGCGATGTGCCGGTGGCCGAGCGCACACCGATCCAGGTGCTGCGCACCGATTCGAAGACGTTCGCCGAGACGGTGGAGGCGCGACGCAACCGCATGGATGATTTCTACAAGCGCCCGGCGGGGCATATCGATCTCTGCAATATTCCGGTGCCGGTGCGCTGATGGTTTCCTGCGCGTGGCACGTGCTGAAGGCGCTTCATTGTTCATGGGCGTCACTTTTCTTTTCGCGCGAAAAGAAAAGTAACCAAAAGAAACGCGCCGCCAGGTCGCGAGCCGCCGTGCTTCGCACGTCGGTCCCCTCCGCTTCTCGGTGAATCAGGGGACGGTGCCGAACTCGCTGCGCTCAGACATCGGCACCTCTTCGCCCCTGATTCCCCTGCGATGCTCGGCTCGCTCAAGGCGGATCCAAGATCAAGAGCCACAGCTGCACGACGATGTTTGGTAGTGCCGGGCCGGGCCCGGCGAGCGAAGCGACCGCTTCTGCCCTTGATCTTGGATCCGCCTTGAGCGAGCCGAGCACCGCAGGTCCGACGAGGGCGAAGAGGCGCGGGTGTTTGAGCGCAGCGAGTTCCCGTGCCGTCCCTCGACGGGCCGAGCAGCGCGGGGTACCGGTGCGCAGCACCGGCTCGCGGTCGGCGGAACGTTTCTTTTGGTTACTTTTCTTTGCGTACAAAGAAAAGTAACGCCCATGAACAGTGACGCACCTTCAGCACGCGCCACGTGCAAAAACGCCTCAGCCCTTCTGACTCACCGCCACGCTACCCAGAATCAACGCACCGGCAATCAGCATCTGCACCGTCACCGCCTCGCCCAGGAACATCCACGCAAACGCGGCGCCGAACAGCGGAATCAGGTAGGTCACCGTCGAGGCGCGTGACGGGCCGATGCGACCGATAAGGCGGTAGAACATCAAGAAGGCCAGGCCGGTGCAGGCCACGCCCAGCGCGATCGCCGCGCCCCAGGCCTTGAGCGGAATCGCTGCCTGCGGCCAGTGGCTCACCGCCATCGGCAGCATCCACAGCGAGGCACACGACAGCGTGGCTGCCGCCGCCGCCGCTGACGGCAGACCGGTCATGTGGCGCTTCACCAGGTTCACGCCCAGCCCGTACAGCAACGACGCCGCAGCGCCGGCGATCACCGCGGTACCGATGCTCAGGCCGGAAACCTTGGCGGTGGCCAGCACCACCACGCCGGCGAAACCAACCAGCAAGGCGCCGGCGCGGCGCATGCCGATCTTCTCGCCGAAGAACAGGAAGGCGATCAGCGCGGCGAACAGCACGGTCATCGCATTGCAGATCGCGCCGATCGCCGCCGGCGCCTGCTCCGCCGCATAGGCAAACAGCACGAACGGCAGCGCCGAATTGATCAGCCCGATCGGCGCCAGCCACAGCCAGCGCCGCGGCGGGAACTGCGCGCGGGCGCGCCACAGGAACGGCAGCAGGACCAGCGCGCCCAGCACCAACCGGACCTCCACCAGCGCGAACGGACCGAACGAGGGCACCGCCACCCGCATGAACAGGAACGAGCAGCCCCAGATGGCGCCCAGCAGGGTCAATTCCAGCGGCGTGCGCCAGTCGCGCTCGGCCGCCTGTGGGACCGCATTCATGCTTTGCCTCCGTCCATCGTCTCTTCCTCGCCAAGGCGGACAGGATCGGGCGCAGACGCCTGCCGCACAAGCGCGTAGTATCGCTGCCAGCCACAAATATGGTTTGAGGCTCGACATGCAGCTACGCCCTTCCCTGCTCCCCGCACTGGCCGTGTTCGCGGTCGCCGCGCGCCACCAGAACTTCGCCCAGGCCGCGCAGGAACTGCACCTGACCGCCAGCGCGGTCAGCCACCATGTGCGGCGCCTGGAAGAGGTACTGGAGACCCGGCTGTTCCTGCGCCATGCCCGCGGCGTGCGCCTGACCGCCGAGGGCCGGCAGTTGGCCGACGCCGCCAGCGCCGCCTTCACAGATGTCGCGGCGGTCGCCCATCACCTGCAGCCGGATGCCGACAGCGTCCCGCTGCGGATCACCACGCTGCGTTCGCTATCCTACTGCTGGCTGCTGCCGCGACTGCCCCGCTTCACCCAGGCCCATCCGCACATCCGCATCGAGCTGCACACCGGCAGCGGCCTGGATCGCTATGACGACAACGGGCCGGAGGTCGGCATCCGCTACGGCCAGGGCCAGTGGCCGGGCCTGCGTGCACAGCACCTGATGGACGACTACCTGTTCCCGGTGGCCTCGCCGGCATTGCCCGGGGTCGAAACACTGGTCGATCCGGCGCGCATCGCCGGGTTGCCGCTGCTGACCGATCTGTCACCACAGGGCTGGCGAGACTGGTTCCGCCACGCCGGCGTGCGCCCACCGTCGCCGCTGCCACCGATGCACACCTTTGCCGACAGCACCGATGCGATGCGCGCGGCGGTGTACGGCATGGGCGCGGTGCTGGCGCGCACCCACATCGCCCAGCCCTACCTGCAGCGCTACGAAGTGGTGCGATTGCCCGGCCCCGCGCTGAAGGCGCGCTACGCCTATCACGTGGTGCATGCCGAAGGACAACCGCCAAGCCCCGCAGCACGCCTGTTCATCGACTGGCTGCTGGAGCAGGCGCAGGACGAGCGCACGCCCATCCCCGCGCTGCCGGACAGCTTGCTGGGACGCTCGGCCACGCGCGGCTGACTGCGCCCTCACCCGCTCTTTGCTTCACGCTGGCTAGGCTGCAGGCAACCCCACAACGTACCTACGCCATGGCCATGCTGCGACTGCGCATCACCGGAACCGAAGACGACGCCCGCGCCATCAGCGACCTGCTGCTCGGCCTGGAGGGCATCGAGCATGTCGAGGAAACCGACGACCTGATGCCGCACATGGACGACGACGATTCCAGTTCGGCCGGACTGTCCGATGACATCGGCCCCGGCATCCACGAACTGGAAGTGGAAGTCGGCAACGAAAGCACCGCGCAGAAAGTGCGCGATGCGGTGCAGGAACTCGCACTGGAGCTGGATGTGTTCGTCGAGTACGAGACCGACGAGGGGTGAGGCTTCGCCGGCCGTGGCCCGGCGCTACCTTCCACCTGCCCCGTAACGCCGGTCCACGACCGGCCGGCGCATCGTTCGATCACGCCTTGCGACGTCGACGACGCCACCACGCCCGCACCCCCCATCCTGCGATCAACGCCAGTACCGCGACCGGCAGCAATGCGGCCGCCGCGCGGATCAGGAACGCGATGCTGGTGCTGAGGATGCTGCCCGATTCGCTCAGTGCTTCACCGATCTCACTGCGACTGCGCTGCCCGGAGGTGGTGCCGAAGTGCAGCGTCACCAGCTGGGTATCGATGCGCCGGCGCTGCTGCGCCGAATCCTTGTTGGCCTGCTCGACACCGGCTTCGATCTCAGAAAGGCGCGTGGTGATCGCCATCAGGTCTTCAATTTTCAGGTCCTTGCGGTCCTGGTAGGACAGCAGCCGCGCGTGTTCCTTCTCCAGCCGCGCCTTGGTCAATGCGGTGTCGGCCACCTGCTGTGCGAGGTCTTCGGCGCGCGTGCTGCGCGATTGCAGCTTGCCGCCTTCACCCGCCATGGTGATCAACGGCTCGGTGCCCTTCGGTGCAATGCGGACCTTGACCTCGCCGCTGGGCTGCTCGCCACTGCGCTGATCAACCTGCAGCACCGCACAATCGCCGAACTTCGCGCTTTGGCAGGCCTGCGCCACCTGCTGGATGCGTGGTGCGATCTGCGCAGCGTCCAGCTGTATCTGCACGTCATGCTCGTAGGCCAGGAACGCACCTTCCGGCGAAGCGACCGCGGCTTCGGCACCGCCTCCGGCATCGGCCGCGACGTCGCCATGCTGTCCGCATGCTGCCAGCGCCAGCAGCAGCACCGGCATCGCGGCCCTGCGCGTCCACGCGCACACCGGCCTCACAGTGCGGCTCCGTCGTAGGAGGTCACCGAAAGACCGGCCAGATCCACCTGCGGTACGCAGCGCACGTTCACCGCCACCATCGGCGTGCCCGTGCGCGGGTCCACCGCTTCGCTGTAGGGGGCAATGCCGCACTCACGGCAATGGTGATGGTCGATGTGGGCCTTGTTGAAATGGTAGGTGGCCACATCCGCCGGATCGGTGATCAGCTGGAACGCCTCGCGCGGGGCAAACCACAGCAGGCTGCCTCGGCGCCGGCACATCGAGCAGTTGCAGTCGATGACATCGCTGATCGGCGCCTGCGCCTGTACGGTGAATGCGATCCTGCCGCAATGGCAGCTTCCCTGGTAGTCCATGTCCTGCGCTCCGTTGGAGGGTCCGTGTCTGCACCCATGGTAATCCTATGGCACGGGGACAAAGCAGCCCCGGGGCCCTATGCTCGGGGTTTGACCCCGTACAGGAACGCCGATGCGCCCGCATCTTCTTGCCCTCGCCCTGGTCGCCGCCCTCGCCGGTTGCCAGCCAGCCGACGCCCCGACCAACGCCTCCACCCCGGCCTCCAGCCAGCAGGCCGGTGACGCGGCGGTCGATGCCGCCTTCGCCGATCTGTCCAAGCGCGCCCTGGATACCTGGATGCAGCTGTCGCCGGTCAGCGCCACCCAGATCGGCGACCACCGCTACGACAGCGAACTGGACGACCTGAGCGCCGCCGGCCAGCAGAAGACCGTGGCCGCCTACAAGGCGCTGCTGGGCGAGCTGGACAAGATCGAGGTGGCCAAGCTGGGCCGCGAGAACCAGGTGGACGCGGCAATCCTGCGCAACCAGCTGCAGTCGGAAATCTGGAACGCCGAAGTGCTGCAGTCCGGCAAGTGGGACCCGCAGCTGTACAACGGCATCGCCGGCAGCGCGATCTACGGCCTGATGGCGCGCGAATTCGCACCGCTGCCGGAGCGCCTGAAGTCGGCCACCGCGCGCATGGAAAAGCTGCCGGCGATCTTCGCCCAGGCCCGTGAGAACCTGGACCCGGCACGCGTGCCGAAGATCCATGCCGAGACGGTGGCCAAGCAGAACAAGGGCATCCTCAGCATCGTCGATACCTTCATCACCCCGCACATCGGCGAACTGCCGCAGGCCGACCAGCAGCGCCTGCAGGCCGCCATCGACGGCCTGAAGAAGGCGGTGGACGAGCAGCAGACCTGGCTGGACAAGACCCTGGTGCCGAACGCCAAGGGCGACTTCCGCATCGGCGCGGAAAAGTACGACCAGAAGTTGAAGTTCGCGCTGAGCTCCTCGCTGTCGCGCCAGGAGATCGGTGAGCGTGCACGTGCCGAGCTCAAGCGCGTGCGCGAGGACATGTACGGCATCGCGCAGACCGTGCTGAAGGACAAGCCGGGCGCGCCGGAGATGCCGGCCCAGCCGACCGACGAGCAGCAGCAGAAGGCGATCGAGGCCGCACTGGAACTGGCCTACGCCGACAAGCCGGCACGCGACAAGGTAGTCGACGATGCCAAGGCCGCGCTGGAGCAGTCCACCGCCTTCGTCCGCGAGCACGACCTGGTGACCCTGCCCGACGCACCGGTGGACATCATCCTGATGCCGGAATTCCAGCGTGGCGTGGCTGTGGCTTACTGCGATTCGCCGGGCCCGCTGGACAAGAACCTGAAGACCTTCTACGCCGTGTCGCCAATTCCGGACGACTGGAACGAGAAGCAGGTCGACTCGTTCCTGCGTGAATACAACTCGCGCATGATCCACCTGCTCAGCATCCACGAAGGCACCCCGGGCCACTACCTGGAAGGCTGGCATTCGGCCAAGTTCCCCTCCACCCTGCGTGCGGTGCTGCGTTCGGGCCTGTTTGCCGAAGGCTGGGCGGTCTACACCGAGCGCATGATGCAGGAGCAGGGTTACCTCAACAACGACCCACTGTTCCACCTGGTGCAGCTGAAGTTCTACCTGCGCACGATCTCCAACGCGATCCTCGACCAGGGCGTGCACGTGGACAACTGGGATCGCGAAAAGGCGATGCACCTGATGACCCACGACGCGTTCCAGCAGGAAAGCGAAGCAGCCGGCAAGTGGGTGCGCGCACAGCTGACGTCGGCGCAGCTGCCGACCTACTTCGTCGGTGCGCAGGAACACTTCGACACCCGCAAGGCGGTACAGGAGAAGCTGGGCGACAAGTTCAACCTGAAGGCCTACCACGACCAGGTACTGTCCTACGGCGCACCTCCGGTGCGCTTCGCACGCCAGCTGATGCTGGACCAACCGATCGAATGATTGGTTGGGTGTGAGATGGAAACGGAACGGCCCGGGGAGACCCGGGCCGTTTCTACATGCGGTGGTGGGAGGTGCGACTGCATCACGCACTCGCAACATGCCCGGGCGCATCGTTCGCCGGGTTCCCCCTTCAACCGGCGTCCATGTCTCTCCCCCTGTTCCGTCTTGCATTGCTACCCGCGCTGCTGGCCAGTGCCTGTGCCTTTGCTGCCTGCCCTCCGCCACCCGCTGGCCAGCCGGACATCCGTGCCCTGGGCTACTACACCGACAAGGCCGGGTCGGTGATCGACCCGACACTGCGCCAGCAGAACCACGATGCCACCGCGCCACTGGACCGCTATGCCGCCGACGTGGCACGCATGAGCGACGACTACCTGCGGGACGGTGATCGTGCCGCTGCGCAGTGCACGTTGGCTTGGCTCAGCGCCTGGGCGAAGGACGGCGCGATGCTCGGGCAGATGATCCGGGTCAACAACGACCAGTCGTTCTACATGCGGCAATGGATGCTCGATGCAGTGGCCATGGCCTACCTGAAGGTGCATGACCAGGCCGACCCGCAGCAGCGCGCGCGCATCGATCCGTGGCTGCAGCAGCTGGCGCGCGCCAATCTGAGCTACTGGGACACCCCGAAGCGGCGGCGCAACAACCACTACTACTGGGGCGGCTTGGGCGTGCTGGCCACCGGCCTGGCCACCGATGACCAGACCCTGTGGCAGGCCGGCCACGCGGCCTTCCAGAAGGGCATCGATGACATCCAGGACGATGGCAGCCTGCCGCTGGAAATGGCGCGCGGGCAACGCGCCCTGCACTACCACGATTACGCATTGGCGCCGCTGGTGATGATGGCTGAGCTGGCGCGGCTGCGCGGACAGGACTGGTATGCCAGCCGGGATCACGCCATCGACCGCCTGGCACGCCGGGTGATCGAAGGCAGCAACGACCCCGCGTGGTTCAACGAACGCACCGGTGTCACACAGCTGCCACTGAAGGCCAGCGGCTGGGTCGAGTTCTATCGGCTGCGCTCGCCCGATGGCGGCCTGTTCGAAGCTGCACACGCACACGGGCCGTTCCACTCGCCACGGCTGGGCGGCGACCTGACCCTGATGGCCACGCACGGCATCGTGCGAACGCCCCTGCGCTAGCGGCGCACCTCAGCGGGCCGCCGGGTGCAGCAGGCGCTGGAATTGCGCGACGGTGCAGCCCCGCGCGGCGCAGCCCGGCAGCCGCAACGCGACGCGGCCCGGCGGCTGCGCCTCGGTGAGCGGCTGTGCGTTACGCAGCTGTGCGGTGGTCGGGTAGACATAGGCGAGGCGAATCCGTTCCACGCCGCTGTGGCGGTCACGCCAGCGCTCGAACTGCAGCAGGCCGCCGATCGGCGTCTTCTCGTACTGCCCCGGCAGGCTGTAGTCGCTGATTGCCAACGCCGCCAGCAACGAACCGATATTGGAATCGTGACCGACCAGCAGGCTCACCTTCGGCGACGCCTGATCGTTCAACAGCACATCCACGCGTGCCAGCAGCGGTCCGGCCACATCCCGCGCGACCTCGGGCGTTCCGAACAGGATGTCCTGGTAGCGGTTGCGGATCTGCGCCAGCGCCTTCCATTGCGCCTCGTTGTTCAAGCGGCCCCAGCCTTCGCGCGGAATGCCACTTCCCTGGTAGTGCTCCATCAGCAGCGCATCGACCAGTCCGCTGGCCAGCGCCAGTGAACCCGAAGCGCGAGGCTCGTTGCCCGGTTCCGCACTGAACGTGGTGTCGGACAGAACCAGATGGCAGTCGCTGCGGCCGGTACACGCCGCCGACTGCGGGTATCGGGTGATCTGCTCCAGCACGGACGTTGCTGGCGCCAGATCCGATGCGGCCAGCGCTTGCTGCATTGCCAACAGCGCGCGCTTGCGGAAGGCCGTGTCTCCGTTATGGATCACCGGATTGAACAAGGGATCCATCGTGCCCAGCGCCATGCGCTGCTCGATCGCAACATGGCAACCCGGGAAGGCACCGGCAACGAAGAACTCTGCGGTGGCCTGGGTACGCTGCAGGCTGTTGGCGTGCGCGTGGAAGTCGCCCGGCTGCGGGCAGCCTGTTGCCGGTAGCAGCTGCGCCTGCCGCAGCCACTGGCCCATGTAGCGGCCCACGTAGAGCTCCAGCACACCGCCCTTGGTGGTCAGCTCGCCTGCACCCACGTCCCAGCGCGGCCACGTCTCGGGCGTCGCATTGGCGAGCGCGCCCGATGCCACCACCGGCGCGCGCAGGTTGTGGCGGCTGAGCAGGACGACCTGCTGCAGCTGTTCATCTGCGGCCGTCGCGGTTGCAGTGCTCATGCCCAGCGCGAGCACCAGCAGCAGAGAACGTAGGGGGCAGATCATTCAGGTCTCCAGAAGCACGCAGGGGTCAGAGCCCTTTCCTTAGGAAAGGGATCCGACCCCAAGGGATACAGGACCGGGGTCGGATCCCTCTCGCAGCGAGGGCGCTGACCCCACAGCGATCATTGGTCGGCCGCGACAAAACCACCGGTCTGCCGCGCCCACAAGCGCGCGTACAGGCCACCAGCCGCAATCAGTTCCGCATGGGTGCCGGTCTCGACGATGCGGCCCTGATCCATCACCACCAGCCGGTCCATGCGCGCGATGGTCGACAGCCGGTGCGCGATGGCGATCACCGTCTTGCCGCCCATCAGTTCGTCCAGGCTGTCCTGGATGGCCGCTTCCACTTCCGAATCCAGCGCCGAGGTCGCTTCGTCCAGCACCAGGATTGGTGCGTCCTTCAGCAGTACGCGGGCAATGGCGATGCGCTGGCGCTGCCCACCGGACAGCTTCACGCCACGCTCGCCGACATGCGCGTCGTAGCCGCGCCGGCCCTGCCCGTCCACCAGTGTGTCGATGAAGCTGGCCGCACGCGCCTTGGCCACGGCCGCGTGCAGTTGCTCGTCGCTGGCATCCGGGCGGCCGTACAGCAGGTTGTCGCGGATCGAGCGATGCAGCAGCGAGGTGTCCTGGGTGACCACGCCGATCTGCTGGCGCAGGCTTTCCTGCGTAACGTAGGCAATGTCCTGGTCGTCGATCAGGATGCGGCCGCTTTCCAGGTCGTACAGGCGCAGCAGCACGTTCACCAGGGTCGACTTGCCCGCACCGGAAGGACCGACCAGGCCGATCTTCTCGCCCGGCTTGACCAGCAGATCCAGGCCGGCGATCACGCCGCCCTTCTTGCCGTAGTGGAAATGGATGTCCTGGAAGTGCACGCTGCCGCGGGTCACCCGCAGCGGCACCGCATCGTCGCGGTCCTGCACGGTCAGCGGCTGGGCGATGGTCGTGATGCCATCCTGCACCGTGCCGATGTCCTCGAAGATGCCGTTGATGGTCCACATGATCCAGCCGGACATGTTGTGGATGCGGATCACCAGGCCAGTGGCCAGGGTGATCGCGCCCACGGTGATGTGCCCGCCATTCCACAGCCACAGCGCCAGCCCGCAGGTACCGGCGATCAGGAAGCCGTTGACGATGGCGATGGTCAGGTCCATGCCGGTGGTGATGCGGGTCTGCGCGCGGTGCTTGACCGCCAGCTCCTGGATCGACTCGGCCACGTAGGCCTGCTCGCGGCCACCGTGGGCGAACAGCTTCAACGTCGGGATGTTGGTGTAGCCATCGACGATGCGGCCCATGGCCTTGGAACGTGCCTCCGAGGCGATCCATGCCCGCTGCTTCGCGCGCGGCACGAAGTAGGCCAGGATCACCGCGTAGGCCAGCAGCCACAGGATCAGCGGCACCATCAGGCGCCAGTCGGCCTGCGCGAACAGGTACAGCGCGGTGCCGGTGTAGACGACGATGTACCAGAGCGAATCGACCATCTGCACGGCTGATTCGCGCAGCGAGGTACCGGTCTGCATCACCCGGTTGGCGACGCTGCCGGCGAAATCGTTCTGGAAGAAACTCAGGCTCTGCCGCACCACGTAGTTGTGCATCAGCCAGCGCGAGCGGTTGCTCAGGCCGGGCACGATGGCCTGGTTGACCAGCAGGTTATGCAGGCCGACCAGGATCGGCCGCGCGATGACCGTGATGAACAGCATCCAGCCCAGTTCATTGGCGTGGCGCTTGAAGAAGTCGGCGCCCGGCTGCTCGGCGACCATGTCGACGATGCGGCCCAGGTAATCGAACATTGCCACTTCCACCAGCGCCAGCAGCAGCCCGGCGATGAGCGTGGCCAGCAGCACCGACCATACCGGGCGCAGGTAGTGCAGGTAGAACGGCAGCACCCTGCGTGGTGGCATGCGCCCGTCCACGGGCGGGAACACCGGAATCAGGGATTCAAACCAACGGAACATTGCATTCCCTCGCCAACATTAGCCGGCGGAGTATCCCACGCCGCATGTGTACGCCGGCCGACGATGCCGCGGCGCCGGTAATGCCGGCCGCTGGCCGGCAATCCCATGATCGCCGCAAACATCGCGAGGATGCCGGCCAGCGGCCGGCACTACCCCTTACGTTGCCGGAGTGAACAGCAGGTCCTGGAAATCGAAACTGAAATCGGTCAGGTCGGAGATCGGCTGCATGCGCACCTCGCGCACCTTGCCGTCCGGGTCCAGGCTGAAGTTCACGAACGCATCGGCGTTGAGCGAACGATCATCCCAGCGCACGATGAAGGTGTCGTGCTGCCAGTGCTCCAGGCGCCCACTCAGCTGCGCGGTCTTCGCAAAGCGCAGGCGCAGGCCTTTGCCCTCGCTGCTGACCTGCATGTCGCCATACCAGCGGTCGCGGAACGTGCCGGTGTAACCGGCCAGCGCCAGCGACGGCGTGCTGCGCTTGTCACGCGCGGCCTGGTGCTTGGCCCAGGCTTCATCGGCCTTGTCCTGGCCCTTGGCCACGGCCTTGGCATAGGCATCCACCCAGTCGTGCTTCTCGCCGCCCAGGTAGGCATCGAGAACGCTCAGGGTGATCGCGTTGAACGCCGCGCCCACTTCCTGGTTGGTCAGCACCACCACGCCCAGCTTCTCGCCCGGCACCAGGGTCAGCCTCGAGACCATGCCCGGCCAGCCACCGGTGTGCCAGACCAGCTTCTGCCCACGGTAATCGCTCAGGCTCCAGCCTTCGCCATAGCCGGCGAAATTGGCTCGCGCCGGTGCCAGTTCCGGCACGCTTGGCGCCGGGATCGACTGCGGCGTGATCATCCGCCACATTTGCTGCTGGCTCTTTTCGCTGAACAGCGGCGTGCCATCGGCCAGTTTGCCTTCGGCCAGCTGCACCTTCATCCAGCGCGCCATGTCATGCGCGCTGGAATAGATGCCACCGGCGCCGGCGTTGTTCGACCAGGTCAGCGGCGCAACGGTGCGCAGGTCCTTGAAATCGTACTTGGCGTGGCCGACCGCGGCCTTGTCGCCGGGCTTCAGGTGATCGGCGTTGTAGCGCGTGCCGGCCATGCCCACCTTGTCGAAGATGCGGGTCTGCAGGAACTGCTGGTAGCTCATGCCAGAGACATGCTCGATCACCTGCTGGGCGACCGCGTACAGGATGTTGTCGTACGCATAGCTTTCACGGAAACCGCCCTTCAGCGGCACTCTGCCCAACCGCTCCACCACTTCGGCATTGCTGTAGGAGGTGGTCGGCCAGAACAGCAGGTCGCCGGCGCCCAAGCTCAGCCCGCTGCGGTGCGAGAGCAGGTCACGGATCGTCATCTGCCCGGTCACGAAGGGGTCGGACATGCGGAACGACGGCAGGTGGTCGATCACCTTGTCGTCCATCTTCAGCTTGCCGTCCTCGGCCAGCAGGTTCAGCGAGGTGGCGGTGAAGGCCTTGGTGTTGGACGCGATGGCGAACAGGGTGTCGGCCTGCACCGGGTCCGGCCGGCCCTGTTCACGCACGCCCCAGCCACGCTCCAGCACCACCTGGCCGTCCTTGACCACGGCCACGGCGATGCCGGGCACGTCGAACTGTGCGCGCACGCGCTCGACGGTCGCATCCAGGTCCTGCAGCTGCGCCGGCGTCGCCGCGCTCGCCATGGTCGTGCATGCCAGCAGCACGGCTCCTCCAATCCAGGTTTTCATCCAGCACGATCTCCGAACGGGGGTAGCGGCCGTGTGCAGGCCGTCACCGGGGTTTCGCGTGATGGTAACGGTCGGCGGCGCAGCCTGCCCTGTGCCATAGGAGGGGTGTCATGGGCGGGAACGGCCAACCCAGCAATGGATCCACCATCATTCCGTGCCTGCGCTACCGCGATGCGTTGGCGGCCATCGACTGGCTGCAGCGCGCGTTCGGCTTCCATGCCCAGGCCGTGTACGCCGACGGCGATACGGTGTTCCATGCGCAGCTGACCTTCGGCAACGGCATGATCATGCTCGGCTCGGCCAACAAGGAAAGCGCCTGGAGCCAGCATGCCGCGACGCCGGAAGAGGTCGGCGGGCGCCAGACCCAGAGCGCTTGCGTGATCGTGACCGACGCCGACGCGCACTACGCCCGGGCCAGGGCCGCAGGCGCCCGCATCGTCATCGACATCGCCCGCCAGGACTATGGTGGCCGTGGTTACGCCTGCGCCGACCCGGAAGGTTACCTGTGGTGGTTCGGCAGCTACGATCCGTGGCGCGCGGACCACGGCCAGTGACCGCCGCAGCGATCCGCTGCGGCATCGGCGGCTGGGTGTTTCCCGAATGGCGCGGCGGCGCTTTCTACCCCATGGGCCTGCCGCAGCGTGAAGAACTGGCCCATGCCAGCCGTGCCCTGCGCTGCATCGAGATCAACGGCACCTTCTACCGCACGCCAACCGCAGCGCAGTGTGCGCAGTGGGCCGCGCAGACGCCGGACGGCTTCCGGTTTTCGATGAAGGCGCCCCGCTATCTGGTGCAGCGCCGTGACCTGTCCAGCACCGTGGAGGCTGCGGCCCCCTTCCTGCAGGCTGCCCTCGCGCTCGGCGATCGGCTGGGCCCGCTGCTGTGGCAGTTCGATCCACGCCATCCGGCCGATGCGCCCATGCTGGCGGCGCTGATGGCGCAGCTGCCAAAGCAGCTGGAGGGTGTGCCGCTGCAACACGCTCTGGAAGTCCGCAACGCCGAGGCGCATGGGCCGGCACTGGTGGCCGCTGCACGCGCGCATGGCGTGGCGCTGGTGATCGAAGACAGCGACGAGGCCCCCCTGCACGGCGATGTCAGCGCCCGCTTCGTCTACGCAAGGATCAAGCGCAGCCAGGCCCGCTTGAGGGAGGGCCTGCCGGCGCCCGTGCAGCAACGCTGGGCGGAACGGGCCCGGCGCTGGTCGCGCGGCGAGCCGGTGGATGACCTGCCGTGCCTGGCCGGGCCGCCTCCGGAAATCCCGCGCGAGGTCTACCTGCTGTGTATCGGCGCGGGCAAGGTCCGCAACCCAGCGGCGGCGATGGCGCTGCAGCGGCTCAGCGACGACGCCGGTAATTCCACACGCGGGTAGCGCTGCGACGTTCGCCTTGCCTCACAATAGGCGGATGAGCACACCCGACACCCGCAAAGCGCTGTGGCAGATCCACTTCTGTGTCCTGCTGTGGGGCGTCACCGCCATCCTCGGCAAGCTGATCACCCTGCCCGCGCTGCCGCTGGTGTGGTGGCGCATGCTGCTGGTGACGGCGATGCTGGCGCTGCTGCCACGGGTGTGGCGCGGGCTGCGCACCCTGCCCCTAAGGCTGGTGGCCGGCTACGCCGGCATCGGCGCGCTGGTCGCCCTGCACTGGCTGACGTTCTACGGCGCGGTGAAGCTGGCCAATGCCTCGGTGGCCGCCACCTGCATCGCGCTGGCGCCGGTGTTCACGTCGATCATCGAGCCGTGGGTGGCCAAGCGGCCGTTCCAGCTGCGTGAACTGGCCTTCGGCCTGGCGGTGCTGCCGGGTGTTGCGCTGGTGGTCGGCGGCGTGCCCGATGGCATGCGCCTGGGTGTGTTGATCGGCGCGATCTCGGCGCTGCTGGTGGCAGTGTTCGGCTCGCTCAACAAGCGCATGGTCAGCCACGCCGATCCGCTCACGGTCACCGCACTGGAGCTGGGGGCCGGCACCCTCACCCTGACCCTGCTGGCACCGCTGATGCCCTACCTGCTGCCAGCGCTGGCAAGCCCGCTGTGGGTGGTTCCCGACCTGCACGACGGCATCCTGCTGCTGGTACTGGCCGGGTTCTGCACGCTGCTGCCGTTCGCCCTGGCCCTGGTCGCGCTGCGCCACCTGAGCGCCTACACCGTGCAGCTGGTGACCAACCTGGAACCGGTCTATGCGGTGGTGCTGGCGGTGGTGCTGCTGCGCGAGCAGCACGAGGTCACCCCGTGGTTCTACCTGGGCGTGGCGATCATCGTCGGTGCAGTGTTCCTGCATCCGCTGCTGAACCGCCGCAAGCCGGTGCAGCATCCGGAGATCCTTGGCACGGCCGAGGCGCGCAACATCGCCGATTGAGTGCCTCCACGCATGGCGTGGATCTACCGGGCATGGATTGCCGGTTCAGCGTTGCGGCCAATGCCACGCCGGGGCGTCCAGCAGCCCCTGCCCGCTCAACAACGTGCGGCCCTGCTGCTTGTGCAGATGCAGCGAGTGGCAGCCCGGTGCCTGCTCCAATGCGGCGATCAGACGGCTGGCGTGCGACACCACCCAGACCTGGCTGCGTGCACTGGCGGCGATGATCAGCCGCGCCAGCGCCGGCAGCAGGTCCGGATGCAGGCTGGTCTCCGGCTCGTTGAGCACCAGCAGCGGCGGCGGGCGCGGGCTGTGCAGCGCGGCAGCCAGCAGCAGGAAACGCAGGGTGCCATCGGACAGCTCGGTCATCGACAAGGGCCGCAGCAGCCCGGGCTGGTGGAAGCGCAGCGCCAATCGGCCATCCCGTTCCTCGAAGCCTACCGAGGCGCCCGGGAACGCATCGTCCACGCTGCGCGCCAACGCAACTGGATCCCCGATCTCGAGGATGGTCACCCAGGCCGCGGCCAGATCGCGGCCGTCGTGATGCAGCACCGGCGTGCGCGTGGCCATCGCCGGCTGCCGCGCCGGCGCGTCGGCATCGCTGCGGAAATGATCATAGAAGCGCCAGCGACGAATGTACTCACGCAGGGCGATGGTCTCCGGCATGCGCTGCGGATCACCGACCTGGGTGAACAGGCTGTCGAACAGTGACAACCGATCATCGACCCGATCCCAGCCGCCCGCGTGGCGCTGCCGCACCGTCGCGCCGCGGCGATCGACCAGCAGGCTGGCACTGCGCAGGAACGGTCCGGCCCAGATCGCCTCGGCCTTGATCTGCGGATCCAGGGCAAACGCCGAGCGGCTGGGCGGCGGATAGCCCAGGTCGATCGCATAACCGAATGCGTCGGTGGCAAAGCCGAGCTTGAGGCCCACCGCTTCCTGGCGTGGGCCCCCCTGCAGGGGCATGTCGCCCGCAGTGACGCGGCGGTCGATCTTTTCCGGGCCCGCCCACAACGCCGACCCAAGCCCACCTTCGCGGGCCAGCAGCGCCGCCACCCCGCCCTGTGCGGTTTCCGCCAACAGGCGCAGCGCGCGGTACAGGCTGGACTTGCCACTGCCGTTGTCGCCGGTGACCACATTCAACGGCTGCAGCGGCAGCACCAGCCCATGCAGCGAGCGGTAGTGGGCAATGGCCAGGGTCTGCAGCATGGTCGTGTCCGGGGAGCAGGAACGCCATAGTCGCCGGGCGCAATCGCACAGGCCGCGACACGGCGCTATCCAATCGGGAACAGCCTCCGCGCATGGCGTGGATCTACCGGGCGGCTCGCTTCAGTCCGCCCGTTCCACCCGGTTGCGTCCATTGCCCTTGGCCTGGTACAGCGCCTTGTCGGCACGTGCCAGGGTCTGGTCCACGCTCTCGCCAGTGCGGTGCTGGGCGACACCGACGCTGATCGTCACCGGGAACCCCAGCGGAAGGTCGGCCACCGCCATGCGCAGGAACTCGCATTGCAGTTCAGCGGTGCGCAGGTCGGTACCCGGCATCACCGCCACGAATTCCTCGCCGCCATAGCGCGCGGCCATGCCGCGACCGGCGAAATGCGAGCGCAGCAGCGCCCCCAGTTCGGCCAGCACCCGGTCGCCGGTAGCGTGCCCCTGGAAATCGTTGATGTGCTTGAAATGATCGATGTCCAGCAGTGCCACGCAGGCCACGCTGGGCGGATCCCCGGCCACCGCCTCTTCCAGCGCGGCCGCCATCGCGCGGCGGTTGGGCAGGCCGGTCAATGCATCGGTGCGGCTCTGTGCGGCCAGATCCGCATTCTGTGCCAGCAGCACGTCATGGTAGTCAGACAGCAGGCGCTCGTAGTCGTCGCGTTCCAGCATGTGCGTCTGGATGTCGAGGGCGAAGCGGCGAAGCTCCATCACCAGCATCACCTGACGTGACAGCGCGGCCAGCGCTTCGGCCTTGTCGCTGGCCAGGTGCTGCGGATGCGCGTCGAACACGCACAGCGTGCCCAGTGGCAGGCCATCGGAGCTGATCAGCGGCGCCCCGGCGTAGAAGCGGATGTGCGGGTCACCGGTCACCACCGGATTGTCGTGGAAGCGGATGTCCTGCAGCGCATCCTCGACCACCATGATTTCCTGCGGCTGCAGGATGGCGTGGCCGCACATCGATTCGCTGCGCAGGTTCTCCGCCGCATCGATGCCCTGGATCGACTTGAACCATTGCCGTTCGACGTCGATCAGGGTCACCGCCGCCATCGACGTGCCACAGACCGCCTTGGCGATGACCACCAGGTCGTCAAAGGATTTTTCGCGCTCCGAATCCAGGATGCGGTAGCGGTACAGCGCCTCAAGCCGGAGGGCTTCGTTGGCAGGCTTGTCGGGCTTGATCATGCAGCGTCACGTTCCGGCAGGTCGCCGCGAAGTCTAGCGGATGTGGAGCCGAGCCCGTTGCCGGCTGCACCCGGCAAATGACAGCCGGGCATCGGCTCGGCCCCACGGGCGTCGTTTACCAGTCCAGCTGCTTCGGCAGCAGGCCCTGCAGCTCCTGCTCGGTCAGGTTGCGCCACTGGCCCGGCTTCAACGCGCCGATCTTGATGTTGTCGATGCGCACGCGGCGCAGCTGGGTCACGCGATAGCCGAACTCAGCGGCCATCAGGCGGACCTGCCGGTTCAGGCCCTGCTGCAGGGTGATGCGGAAACCGAACTTGGCGATCCGCGAGGTCTTGCACGGCAGGGTCATCTGGTCGTGGATGCGCACGCCGCGGGCCATGCCGCGCAGGAACTCATCGGTGACCGGCTTGTTCACCGCCACCAGGTACTCCTTCTGGTGGCCGTTCTCGGCGCGCAGGATCTGGTTGACGATGTCGCCGTTGCTGGTCATCAGGATCAGGCCTTCGGACTCCTTGTCCAGGCGACCAACCGGGAAAATGCGCTGTTCGTGGCCGACGAAGTCGACGATGTTGCCCTTGACCGATGTCTCGGTGGTGCAGGTGACGCCAACCGGCTTGTTCAGCGCGATGTAGACGTGGCGGCGGGTGCCGGGCTTGCGGGCGACGCGGGCGCGCAGCGGCTGGCCGTCGACCAGCACCTGGTCTTCTGCGCCCACCACCGCACCGGTGCCGGCCGGGTGGCCGTTGACGGTGACGCGGCGGGCGGCGATCAGGCGATCGGCCTCGCGGCGGGAGCAGAAGCCGGTGTCGGCGATGTGTTTGTTGAGTCGGGTGGTCATCGCCCTATTATCCGGCATCGCTGCCCGCTGCGCCTCATGCCGGGCCGGGTGGATCGAGCTCTTCACCGTCGAACACCCGGTTGCGGCCTGCGCGCTTGGCCACGTACATGGCATGGTCGGCCCGCCGCAGCAGTGCCGCCAGGTCATCCTCGCCCGGCCGCCACTGTGCCAGGCCGATGCTGGCAGTGACCTCCAGCCCCGCCACCTGCAGCGCCAGGCCAGCCTCGGTGATGCGCTGGCGAAGGCGGTCCAGCCGCGCCGATGCCGCCTCACGCGGCATGCCCGGCATCAGCAGCAGGAACTCTTCGCCGCCCATCCGCACCACTTCGTCCTGGCTGCGCACCGCCGTGCGCAGGGCGCGCGCGACGGCCACCAGCACCTGGTCGCCGACCGCGTGGCCATGGCGGTCGTTGATGTCCTTGAACAGGTCGATGTCGAGGAAGCCGATCACCAGCGGCCCTCCCTCGCGGTTGACACGCTCCAGATGCCGCGCCAGCTGCTGCAGGCCGGCGCGACGGTTGGGCAGGCCGGTCAGGCCATCGGTCTCGGCCAGCTGGCGCAACTCGTCACGCTGCTGGCGCAGGCGGCCCAGCCGCTGGTTCAGGGCGTAGGCCGCCATCATCAACAACCAGGTCACCGCCAGCTGCAGCGCCTCCACCCGATACTCCAACAGCCACTCCGCACCGCAGGCATCGGCGATGATCAGTACCAGCATGGGTGCCAGCGCAGCCAGACCCGCCTGCGCCCAACGGTCACCGCGCCAGCGTGCCCACAGGCCGACCAGCAGCGCCAGGCCACACCCGGACAGATAGGACACCTGCAGGCCCTGTGCGACCCAGGCCAGATGCTCCCAGCGCAGCCACGGGACCAGCGCGGCCAGCACGATCAGGGTCCACAGCACCAGCAGCTGGGCCACGCGCGATCGAGGCAGCACGCGGTCGCCTCCGTTCAGCCGCCACAGCGCTGGCAGCACCAGCGCCTGCGAGGCTGCGGTCAACGACAGCAGCCACCTCGCCCCATGCTCCCCCACCGGCAGCCAGGGTTCCGGGTAACCGCTGAGACCGCCGAGGATGGCCTGCCACAGCACCAGCACGGTGGTGCCGGCGATGTAGACCAGGAAGCTGCGGTCGCGCGTGGTCAGGAACGCCATCAGCGCCGACAGCGCCAGCGCGATGGCCACCGCGATGCAGGCGGCGCGCACCAGCAGCCGGGCCGTGTCGTTCTGCTGTACCGGGCTGGGCGCGCCCAGCCGCAGGGTCGGCACCCAGCGCGCTTTCAGCGGCGTCTGCCAGGACACCCGGAACGGCTCGTGACTGCCCGCCGGCGGCACGGCCACCAGGCCGATGCCCGCGCGGAAGCGCGAATCGCGGGTGCGGGCGTCGTGCATGTCGCCGCAGATCTCGCGGTCGCCGTGCTGGACGCGCACTTCACCGGCAAAGACGTTGAACACATCCAGTGCCTGCGGTTCACCCGACCAGCCGTTCGGCGGCGCGGGCACCTCGGCCTGTTGGCGGGCGCCGGACAGCATCTGCGGCGTGCACGCACGGTGCGGGGTCGGCGCGTCGGTCGCGCTGCCGACCAGAAGATAATCGCGGCCCGACACGGCCTCTGCAGCCTCAAGCGGCCACGGCAACGCCAACCACACCATCAGGACGGCCAGCACCGCTCCCGTTCCGAACCGCCTCTGCCTGCCGCCCACGCCACGTCCTGTTCCTGCTTACGTCCGCGCCCACTGCGCGTCGCCCCTTGGCGCGCATTATCGCAGCCGGGCACGCCGCACATGTGTAGACCAAAGTCGGCGCCGGCCGTTCAGCCAACGCCGGCGGGTCCCTTTACCGCCACCAGCCTGGACGGCCTCAGATCGGTCAGGGTCATCCGTTCCAGCGGCTGCGGGCGCTCGATCGCATAACCCTGCAGGCCCTGCACGCCGAGCCGGGTGAGCGCACCGGCGACCTCCGGGGTCTCCACCCATTCGGCGACCACCTCCATCTGCAGCTCGCGCCCCAGCTCGCTGATCGCACGCACGGTGGCGTGGCTGACCGGATCGGTGTCCATGTCGCGGACGAAGGCGCCGTCGATCTTCAGGATGTCGGCCGGCAACTGGCGCAGATAGCCAAACGAAGAGAGGCCGGACCCGAAATCGTCCAGCGCCATGCGGCAACCGCGTGCCTTGACTGCGTCGATGAAAGCGCGTGCTTGGCTGAGGTTGCTGATCGCGGCGGTTTCGGTGATCTCGAAGCACAGCTTGGATGCCAGCGCGCGGTTGCGTTCCAGCAGGTCACAGACGAAGGCGAGGAAGCCCGGCTCGGCGATCGACTGGGCCGATACATTGACGTTGCACAGGCCCAGCTGGCGCACGTGCGCCGGGCAGACCTGGAGATGGCGGAACAGCAGGCCGAGCACGTGGCGATCCAACGCCACCGCCATGCCGTAGCGTTCCACCGCCGGCATGAACTGGCCGGGCAGATGCAGACTGCCATCGATGCCGCGCATGCGCACCAGCACCTCGTAATGCAGGTAGTTGGGGTCACCCACGCGGGCGATGCGCTGCGCGTACAGCAGCATGCGGTTCTCGGCCATTGCCAGGCTGACACCCTGCAGGCGCTCGGCCTCCTGGCGCCGCTCCTCCAGCGCCATGCGGTTCTCGTTGAAGCAGTGCACGCGGTTGCGCCCGGCCTGTTTGGCGGCATAGCAGGCACTGTCGGCGGCACTCATCAGCCAGTTCACGTCCGGGGCATCGGTGCTGACTTCGACCACGCCGATGCTGCAGCTCAGCTGCGGGCTGCCCTCGCTGATCGGGAACGTGGCCTGCCCCAGGTTGCGGATCACACGCTGCAGCACGCGCTTGGCTTCGTCCTGGCCGGCATGTGCGAGGAACACCGCGAACTCGTCGGCGCCGAGCCGTCCAACCCAGTCTCCGTCACGCACCGCTGCAACCAGGTATTCGGCGAAGCTGCGCAGCATCTGGTCACCGGCAGCATGCCCGAAGCTGTCGTTGACCAGCTTGAAATGGTCCAGGTTGATGTAGCTCAACGCATGCGTGCCACCCTCGCTTCGCACCTGCAGCAGCGCACGTTCCAGCAGGCGTTCGATTTCGCGGCGGTTGATCAGGCCGGTCAACGGATCGTGACTCGCGTGGTGCTCGATCTCGCGTGCCAGCGCATGGGTCTGGCTCACGTCTTCGATGATCGCGAATACCGACAGGCCACCGCCCGTGGTGCGCACGCCGGTCCCGCTCCAGCGCCCCCACACCAGGCTGCCGTCGCGGCGGCAGAATCGCAGTTCGCTCGGCCGCAGCTGACGGTCCCAGTCGATGCGGCCAACGCCGTCGATGACCAGCTCACCCTCCATCAACAGATCGCCCAGTGACATCTGCAGCAGCACTTCACGCCGGTAATCGAGGATGTCGGCCATCGCCTGGTTGGCTTCGATCACCTTGCCTTCGGTGTCGAGCTTGAGCATGCCCACGTTGGCCTGGTAGAAGGCCGCACGGAAGCGGCTCTCGTGTTCAGTCAGGTCCTTGCCTACGCGGCGGGCAAGGGCCACCGCCATCAGGCTGATCGCCAGCACCGACAGTCCTCCCACCACCAGCGTCGCGATACGGACCATGGTGGCCATGCGCAGCAGTGCCTGCGAAAACGCCTGGGCCTGCAGCTGCAGGCGACGATCGAGATCACGCAGCTGCTGGAGGTAGCGGTCACGTGTAACGACGGGCAACACACCCTGGCCATGCCGCAGCTGCAACTCGTCAACGAGGCGCTGCACGGCCATCAGGTCGCCGTCGGTCTGCCGCCACAGTGCGGTCGCTTCATGGAACGCACCGATGTCGCGTGCATACCGGAACGAGAACACCAGCCGCGGAATGTCAGCGCGCGCGTTGCCGCCCTGCAGGAAACCCTGCCTGGCTTTCACTTCGTCCGGCTCGGCCTGTTCCAGGGCCAGTCGCGCCTGCAGATCGCCCAACGGCACCTGCAGGGCCTGGCGTGCGTCGTCCAGATCCTGCGCATCACCGCGCGCCAGGTAGCGGCTGAGCGCGGCGGTCGCATCCTGCTGGCCGCGCGACCAGTAGCCCTGGCCGGCGATCCAGGCGGTGGAAGCAGCCTGCAGTTCCTGGATCAAGGCAGACAGTGCGACCAGTCCGATCGCCATGCCCGTCAACAACGCAAATCGCAGTCCCAGGCCACGGGTCATCGGCACCCGCCGGCTCTCTTGGTCCGTGCCACTCCTACCCATCCCGGATCCCCCCGAATGTGCTGCGGTGACAACCTCCTTTGGAACCGGGTCAGCCTAGGACCGGCAATGTGTTGGCCATGCGAAAAAAGGGACGGACGGGACCATGTCGTGAACGGCTGGCCGGGGGGGGCTTATGCCGAAAACGACTTGATCCCCTCCGTCCCTTTTTGCCGGCCCGGAACGGACAACGCCAACCCGAAGGCTGGCGTTGTCAGGGCTACCGGTGCGGCTTAGTAGCTGCGCGGGCCGCGCGGCTTGAAGCCGTCACGGCGCGGCGGGCGGCTGTCGCGGTCACCGCCGCGGTCACCACCGTGGCCACCCGGACCACCCGGACCGCCACGACGCGGGCCACCCGGGCCGCCCGGACCGCGCTTGTCGAAGCGCGGCTTGAACGGACGCGGGGCCGGGTTGGTGTCTTCACCCGGGGCCAGCGCACGCATCTGCAGCTGCTGGCCGGACACCCACACCTTCTGCAGGTGCGACAGCACGTCCGGCGGCATCTGTGCCGGCAGGTCCAGCAGCGAGAAGTCGTCGTGGATGTCGATGCGGCCGATGAAACGGCTTTCCAGGCCAGCTTCGTTGGCGATGGCACCGACGATGTTGGCCGGCTTCACGCCATGCTGGTGGCCCACCGAAATGCGGTAGGTCTCCATGCCCTGCTCGGGTGCACCACGCGGCGGAACCTCGCGGCGCGGACGCTGCTCGGAACCACCTTCGGCATCGTCACGACGCGGGCCACGCTCGAAACGCGGACCACGCTCGTTGCGGTCGAAGCGATCACCGCGCTCCGGGCGGTCGCCACGATCGAAACGCTCGCGCGGCGCGCGCTCTTCACGTGGGGCACGCACCGGCGGCTGCAGCAGGAACGGGGTATCGCCCTGCAGCATCTTCGCCAGCGCGGCGGCCACTTCGATGGCCGGCACGTTCTGCTCGTTCTCGAAGCGCTCCAGCAGCTGGCGGTAGAAGTCCAGACCACCGGCATCGAGGGTTTCGGTGATGCGCGAGGTGAACTTGTTGATGCGGGTGTCGTTGACCGCCTCCACGCTCGGCAGCTGCATTTCTTCGATCGGCTGGCGGGTGGCGCGCTCGATCTGGCGCAGCATGCCCTTCTCGCGCGGGGTGGCGAACAGGATCGCCTCACCGCTGCGGCCGGCACGGCCGGTACGGCCGATGCGGTGCACGTAGCTTTCGGTGTCGTACGGGATGTCGTAGTTCAGCACGTGGCTGATGCGCTCCACGTCCAGGCCGCGGGCGGCCACGTCGGTGGCGACCAGGATGTCCAGCTTGCCTTCCTTCAGCATGGCGATGGTGCGCTCACGCTGGGCCTGCTGCATGTCACCGTTGATGGCGGCAGCGGCCAGGCCACGGGCCTGCAGCTTGCTGGCCAGCTCTTCGGTGCCGGCCTTGGTGCGCGCGAAGATGATCATCGCATCGAACGGCTCCACTTCCAGGATGCGGGTCAGCGCGTCCAGCTTGTGCATGCCGCTCACCCACCAGTAGCGCTGGCGGATGTTGGCCGAGGTGGTGGTCTTGGCCGCGATGGTCACTTCCACCGGGTCCTGCAGGTAGGTCTGCGCGATGCGGCGGATCTGCGGCGGCATGGTGGCCGAGAACAGGGCCACCTGGCGCTGCTCCGGCAGCTTCTTCAGCACGGCTTCGACGTCGTCGATGAAGCCCATGCGCAGCATTTCATCGGCCTCGTCCAGCACCAGGGTCTTCAGCTCGGACAGGTCCAGGGTGCTGCGGTCCAGATGGTCGATCACGCGGCCGGGGGTACCGACCACGATGTGCACGCCACGACGCAGGGCCGACAGCTGCTGGCCGTACGGCTGGCCGCCGTACACCGGCAGCACGCGGAAGCCCGGGATCTTCGACGAATACGACTGGAACGCCTCGGCAACCTGGATGGCCAGTTCGCGCGTCGGCGCCAGGATCAGGGCCTGTGGCTTGATCTGCTGCAGGTCGATGTTGGACAGTACCGGCAGTGCGAACGCAGCGGTCTTGCCGGTACCGGTCTGGGCCTGGCCCAGCACGTCGCGGCCTTCCAGCATCGCCGGGATGGTGGCGGCCTGGATCGGCGACGGGGTTTCGTAGCCGATGGCGGTGACCGCCTGCATCACGGGCTCGGACAGGCCGAGCTGCGCGAACTGCAGCGGCGCTTGGGAATCTTGGGACATGGGGAACTCCGAAGGCACTGCCGTCTTCCTGGCAGTGCGATAAAAAAGGGGATGGTCCGCGCTTTGGGCGCCCTTCTTATCGCGTGCCCTGGCGCTGCTCGGTCGGAGGAGATTTCACTCGCTCAGAGCGGAATCATACCGCATTGATCCTGAACAAGGCGTACAGCTTGTCGTGCGCGTGCTGTCATGCCCCGTGCTGGCGCACAATACGCGCCCTCTTCCCCGGCCCGGCCGCTGGCCCGCGCCCCTTCCCAGGAAATCCGTTCCATGCAGATTCTCGAATTCGACCTCGACGGTGACTACGTCGAACTCAAGCAGCTGCTGAAGCTGGCCGACCTGGTCACCAGCGGCGGCGAGGCCAAGATGGTCATCAGTGACGGCCAGGTGCGGGTCGATGGCGAAGTCGAACTGCGCAAGGCCTGCAAGATCCGCGCAGGCCAGGTGGTGGAATTCGCCGACAGCCAGATCCGGGTGCTGGCCGCCGGCTGATGCCTGAATCCGTTCAGGCCACGCGCTGGGTCAGGTGCGAGGCGATCAACTGCCTGAACGGTGCCACGCCCTGTGCCAGGCGCAGGCCAGCCGCCCGCAGCAGGCGCGCCGGACGGCGATCGTCGGTGTACAGGCTGGCGATCGCGTTGGTGGCCTCATACAGGGGCCGCGACGCCAACCGGTGACCGCGCTGGTAGCTGGCCAGCATGCCCGCGGCCGCAATATCGGCACCGCGTCGCTGCTGCGCGACGATGCCCTGCGCCAGTCGCTGCGCGCTGGCCAAGCCCAGGTTGAAGCCGTGCGCGGTGACCGGGTGCATGCCCACAGCAGCATCCCCGATCAGCGCCGAACGCTCGCCGACGAAACGGTGCGCGTATACCCCCACCAGCGGGTACGCCTGCGCCGTGGCCACCGGCTGCATCCGGCCGAGGCGGTGCTCGAAGCAGGCACTGACCGCCTCACCAAAGGCCACCTCGTCCATTGCCAGCAGCTCCTCGATCTGCCGCGGCGGCAGCGTGATCACCGCCGAAGCCTGGCCCTCGTTGAGCGGCAAGAGCGCCATGGTGCGGCCGTAGCCGAACCACTCCCACGCGGTGTGGTGATGATCGCGCTCGACCTGCATGCGGCAGACCAGCATCGACTTGCCGAAGTCGCGCATCTGCGCCCCGATGCCGAGCATGCGCCGCGTGGCGGAGAAGCGGCTGTCGGCGGCCACCAGCAGGCGCGCATGCAGTTGGCTGCCGTCATCGAGCTTGACCACGTGGCCCTGCGCATCGGCCTGCACGCCCAGCACCTTGCGTCCGTCGAACAGTTCCAGGCCGTCCTGGCCCTGCACCGCATCCCACGCGGCGCGGCGGATCAGATGGTTGGGTACCAGCCAGCCCAGCGGCTGGCCATCAACCTGGCTGCTGGCGAAGGTCAGCGCGAACGGCGAGCCACCATTCAGCACCCTGGCATCGCGCAGTTCGGCAACTTCGGCGTGCGGCAGGCGTTGCCACAGGCCCAGCTGCTCCAGGCTCTGCCGCGAGGCATGCGTCAGCGCAATTTCGCGCCCGTCGAAGGCGGCCTCGACCAGGGCCTGGCGCGGCTGGACGTCAACCAGCCCGACCTGCAGGCCGCTGCCAGCCAGCGCGCGCGCGAAGCACAGGCCCGCGGGCCCTGCGCCGACCACCACCACGTCCATCCTGCGCATGCGCGCCTCCTGCCGTTGATTCAGTCCGCGCCAGCATAGCGCCACGCAGCTGAGCGGCCTTGATCTGGATCAGCGCCGGGTTACAGCAGTGCGAACACCAGCGCCAGGACCGACAGCAGCGACACCAGCCACACCAGGCTGCGCACGTAGGGCACGCCTGCGGCGTACAGCGGCAGATAGATCACGCGCGCCCAGACGTAGGCCTGCGCCGCCAGTGCCGTGGTGTCGTTGCCGCGACCGGCCACGACCACTGCGATGGCGGCGGCGGCGAAGAACGGGAACGTCTCCAGGAAATTGGCCTGCGCCCGCTGCAGGCGACCGGCCAGTGGGCTGAGCGGCTTTGCATCGCCATCCCGTGCCGAGGCATTCCACTTCATCCCGCGCTCGCGGGTGACCACGGTAGAGGTGGCGAAGATGTAGACGAAGCCCAGCAGCACCGACCAGGCCAGCATTGTCAGTTCAGTTGCCATGGTTCATCTCCTCAGGGTGCCGACGCGCGCAGGCTGTAGCCGGCCAGGCGCCACACCTGGTCCTCGTCGAAACGGAACGAGACCAGCTCGCGCACCGGCTGCGCGCTGTTGGCGAACCGGGTCGGGAAGCTGACGTTGATGTACAGCCCTTCCGGCACGGCGGCACCGGCGCTGTACTTGACCCGGGTGATGGTCGGCTGGCCACGCCCGGCCAGCGCTCCCAGGCGCGCGCGTTCGTTGGTCAATTGGCTGACGAAGGCGGCCTTCGGCACCGCACGGCGCGCGACGGCAGAGGCGCCATCCCACAATTCGCCAGCGCGGTTGGCATCGACCAGCTGCGCGGCCTTCATCGCCGCCGCACCCATTTCCGCATCCTGTTTCTGTACTTGCGCCTGCTGCGCGGCGGTCAACGCCGGAGCGCCGGCGGTGGCCGGTTTCGCAGCCGCTGGCGATGCCGGTGCAGGCCGCGCAGGTGCCGGTGCAGACGTGCTCGGCGCAGGGGCCTGCGCCAACGCGGTGAAGGGCATCAGGGACAGCAGCAGGAGCAAGCGCTTCATGGACACCGCCGGTTCTCGGGAAAGAACCGCAGTCTACGCCAGCGTGGTGACCGCGCCGTCAGCGCGCGCGGGCACTGCCCTCCACCACGGCGGCATCGGCCTGCGCGGCGGGCTTGGCGACGTCTGCGGGCGCCTGCTCGGCCACCGGCGGCGGCTCCGACGGTGCCGGTGGCAGGGTCGCCACGTCGATCTCCGACAGCGGGCTTTCTTCCGGGCACACCGCATCCGGGAAACCGAAGCGCTGCTTCAACGCCTGGCCGCAGCTGTTGATCGACTCCATGTCGGCGCCTTCGCGCTTGCACTGCTGGTCGAACGCGATCAGGAACGCGTCCTTGCGCTGCACGAAATCGTCGCCGCAGGCACGCATCTGCTTGATCCGCTCCAGATCGTCCTGCACCGCATTGGTGCCATCCAGGCCGTACTGGCGCAGTTCGTCCGGGGTCAGCAGGCGCAGGCTGCGGTTGGGCACGGTCATCATCAGGTCGGCCACGCCCACCGCCACGCCGTTGCGCTGCAGGTAGTCCTTCACGTTGTCGTAGACCTCGTGCAGCTCGCGGTTGAGTTCCGCGCGCGAGGTGGCCTTGGAACTGATGCGCATCATGCGATGGATGCCGACCTTGCCCGACAGCAGGCGATTGTCACCGGCGGCCAGCACGAATACGCAGGCGCTGTGGCAGATCGAGCCTTCGCGCACCCAGATGGTCCAGCCGGATTCACCGATGCTGTCACCGGCGACGATCGCCGATTCCACCTGGCCGCCGCTGGAATCCAGATCGAGGATGCGCTTGTGGATCTTCTGCTGGTCGGCGACCACCGCCAACCGCCACATCATCTCGGCGAAGCCCGGATTGATCTTGCCGGCGTAACGCACGCGCATCAGGCCGCGCTCGGCGCACGGCGCCAGTGCCTGGGTGATCTGCTCGCGCTGCAGGCCTTCCAGCTCGACACCGTCGCCGGCCTCGCCCGCATATTCCGTGCTGCAGCTGACCCAGGCACGGCCATTCTCCAACTGCGCCTGCGGCCACGGCCGATCCGCCTGGCTGCGCGGCGGTGCCGGCGGTGGCGGCGCATCGGCCGCATTGATCGACACCATGTTCTCGCCATCGCTGGCCGGCGCCCGCGCCGCCTTGTCGGCGGCGGTCACGTTGCCCGGATTCTCCAGCTGACTGCAGCCCGCCAGGGCCAGGCACAACAGGGGCAACCAGCGCAGTTTGGCGGACATCGGGCAACCGGATTTCAAGGGAACAAGGGCCACAGTCTACCCGTCCAGCGCGCGCATTCAGCGCGTGGCACTGAACCTCTTCTGACCCTCTGGCTCCATCCTTTTCATTACAGCGTCTTCCAACACTCCATCCACGCATGGCGTGGATCTACCGTGTCGACCAAGGTCGCCACCTACCAGAGCGGGATGCCGTTCCGGCAGGCCGCGGGAAACTGTCGAAGGAGGGGTGGGTCCGGTGGCAGGGGCGTGAGCGCCATGGATGGCGCGACCGAGCTTACAGGGACGTACTTGCAGCGTCCCCTGCCACCGGGCCCACCCCGCCCTCCCGCAGGAAGCCTGCTGTTGCTGTTGCTGTGGCCTCTGCGGGTGCAGGGCGCAGCCCTGCCCAACCCCCTCCAGCATCCATGTCCGAATGTGGCGAGTATCGCCGCCCCCGCAGGCCTAGACTGGCGCCATGGACACCGCACTCGCCCTCGACACCGCCGCCTGCGACCGCGCCCGCCTGGCCCGCGACGCGCGCTTCGACGGCGTGTTCTTCACCGCCGTGCGCAGCACCGGCATCTACTGCCGCCCGGTGTGCCCGGCACCACCGCCGAAGCCGCGCAACATCACCTACTACCCGACCGCAGCCGCGGCCGCCGCTGCCGGTTACCGCCCCTGCCTGCGCTGCCGGCCGGAACTGGCGCCACAGGCCCAGCAGGCCCTCGCCGGGCAGACCGTACAGCGCGCCCTGGCCATCATCCACGGCGGCTTCCTGCAGGAGCAGCCGGTCGCGGACCTGGCGCAGAAGATCGGACTCAGCGCGCGCCAGTTGCAGCGCCTGTTCGTCGAACATCTCGGCGCCACACCCGGGCAGATCCATGCCACCCACCGCCTGCTGCTGGCCAAGCAGCTGCTGACTGAAACCACGCTGCCGGTGACCGACGTTGCGCTGGCCGCCGGCTACAACAGCCTGCGCCGCTTCAACACCGCCTTCCTGCAGGGCTGCGGCATGGCGCCGACCGCGCTGCGCCGCCAGCACCAGCCGTTGGCTGCCGATGACGGCGGCCTGGTACTGCGCCTGGTGTATCGCCCGCCGCTGGACTTCCCGCGCATGCTGGCCTTCCTGCGCAAACGCAGCCTGCCCGGCATTGAACTGATCGGCGAAGACAGCTACCAGCGGGTGCTGGGCACACCCGAGCGCCCCACCCTGCTGCGGGTGACCGCCGACACCAAGCGCCCGGAACTGCGTCTGCAGCTGGGTGCGGTGGATCCGCGCCTGATCCCCGACATCGTGCGCCGCGTGCGTCGCGTATTCGATCTGGATGCCGACCTGCAGCAGGTACATGCCGCGCTGGGCGAAGAACCGCTGCTGGCGCGAGGCATCGCCGAACGCCCCGGGCTGCGCGTTCCCGGTGGCTGGGATGGCTTCGAGGTCGGCGTACGCGCCGTGCTCGGCCAGCAGGTCAGCGTCGCCGCGGCCACGACCTTTGCGCGGCGCCTGGTGGATGCGTACGGGGCGCATCTGCCTGGCATGCCGTGCGAGTTTGATCGCCAGTTCCCGGCGCCGGAGGTGCTGGCCGAAGCGCCGCTGGAATCGATCGGCCTGCCGCGTACCCGCGCCGCCACCGTGCGTGCGCTGGCTGCTGCCTGCGCCAGCGGCCAGCTCGACTTCGGGCCCGGCCAGGCGCTGGAGGAGTTCGTGGCCCGCTGCGTGGCACTGCCCGGCATCGGCCCGTGGACCGCGCAGTACATCGCCTTGCGCGGACTTGGCCAGCCCGATGCTTTCCCCGCCGGCGACCTGGTGCTGCAGCAGGTCCTCGGCCACGCCCAGGGCCAGCGCCTGAGCGAGCGTGCGGCCGAAGCGCGCTCGCAACCGTGGCGCCCGTGGCGCGCCTACGCCGTGCTGCACCTGTGGCACCTGTCCGGCACCTTCGTTGGAGAACCGACATGACCCTGTTGTACGACCGTTTCGACAGCCCGATCGGCGTGCTGACCATCGCCGGTGACGAGCGTGGCCTGTCGCATGTGCTGTTCCCGGAAAACCGCCATCCGGCACGCGGCCGCGACGACTGGCATTACGCGCCGGATGCTTTGCCGGAAGCGCGCGACCAGCTTCTGCAGTTCCTGCACGGCGAGCGCCACCAGTTCGACCTGCAGCTTGCGCCACGTGGCACCCCGTTCCGGCTGCGCGTGTGGCAGGCGCTGGCGCTGATCCCGTTCGGCCAGACCTGGAGCTACCTGCAACTGGCGCAGCACCTGGGCCAACCCAGCGCGACCCGCGCGGTGGGTGCAGCCAACGGCCGCAATCCACTGCCGATCATCCTGCCCTGCCATCGCGTGATCGGCAGCAACGGCGCGCTGACCGGTTTCGGCGGCGGGCTGGAAACCAAGGCTGCACTGCTGCGGCTGGAACAGCGCCAGGCGCCGCTGTTCGCCTGAGAGTTGCTGGCCGGGCTGCGCCCGGCACCCGCAGAGGCAACCGCAACGGCTGAAGCAACAGCAGCATTCCGAGGCATGGCGAGGTGGGTCCGGTCGACACGGTAGATCCACGCCATGCGTGGATGGAAGCGTCTGTAATCTGTCTGGAGAAGAGCCCCTTGTTGTTGAGGGGGGCGCGCCGACAGGCGCGGGGATAAGGAGAAATGCGTGGACAGGGCACGCGATAGCGGGCCCTGTCTCGGCTTGGTCATTGCACCGGCTTATCATGCGTGGATGACTTCCGTACGCCTGACCTGCGCGCTGGCGCTGCTGCTGCCATTGGCCGCCTGCACCACCGCGCCCGCCCCTTCCGCCTCTGTTCCCACCCCTGTTGCAGCGGCTGCGCCGCCCAAGCTGCTGCTGATCTCCATCGATGGCCTGCGTGCCGACGCGCTGGACCGCGGCCTGACCCCGAACCTGCAGCGACTGATCGACGGCGGCGTGCGTGCACACTGGATGACCCCGTCCTATCCGTCACTGACTTTCCCCAACCATTACACCCTGGTCACCGGCCTGCGCCCGGACCACCACGGCATCGTCAACAACAGCATGGACGATGCGACGCTGGGCCGTTTCGAACTGAGCAACCGCGACGCGGTCACCACCAGTGGCTGGTGGGGCGGCGAGCCGATCTGGGTCGGCGCCGAGAACGTTGGCGTGCGCACCGCCACCACCTCGTGGCCGGGCAGCGAGTCGGAAATCCGCGGCATGCGCCCGAGCCAGTGGCGCGTCTATGACGGCCAGGAGCCGCTGGAGCAGCGCGCCGGCATCGTGCTCGACTGGCTGGCACAGACCGACGCCGATGCGCCACGTCTGACCACGCTGTACATGGAACACGTGGACAAGGCCGGCCATCACTACGGCCCGGATTCGAAGCAGTACACCGACGCCATCGTGCGTGCCGACCAGATCATCGGGCAGGTGCTCGATGGGCTGCAGCAGCGCGGCCTGGCATCGACCACCAATGTGATCGTGGTATCCGACCACGGCATGGCCAGCGTGGCCGATGGCCATGTGATCGCCACCGAATCGATGGTGGCCCCAGCCATCGCGCGCAATGTCAGCCAGGGCCAGTCGGTCGGGTTCGCCCCGCTGCCCGGCCGCGAAGCGGATGCCGAGCGCGCGCTGCTTGGCCGCCATGCGCATTACGAATGCTGGAAGAAGGAAAACCTGCCGCCGCGCTGGCATTACGGCACGCATCCGCGGGTTCCGGCCATCGTCTGCGCCATGGATGAAGGCTGGGATGCGCTGCACCGCGAAAAGATCGCTATGCGCGCCAAGCAGGATCGCGGCTCGCACGGTTACGACAACGCGTTGCCCTCCATGCGTGCGGTGTTCGTGGCCGGTGGCCCGTCGTTCCGCCAGGGTGTGGTGATCGATGGCTTCGACAACGTGGATGTCTACCCGCTGTTGGCCCACCTGCTGCAGGTGCCTGCCGCGCCGAATGATGGCAATCCGGAAACGCTGAAGCAGACCCTGCGTTGATCGAATGTCTCCGCCGGGCATGGCCCGGCGAACGCGGCGGCCCGGACGACACGCATAAAAAAACGCGGCGCCAGGCGCCGCGTTTTCTTTGGACTCATCACCGGCCTGATCAGGCCTTGGCGACGGCCTTCTTCGCCACAGCCTTCTTCGCCGGAGCCTTGGCCACGGTCTTCTTGGCAACCGGGGCGGCGGCGCCTACGGCGACCTTGCTCGCGGTGTGCGAACGGGCGTTGCCGTAGCTGGCGTTGTAGCGCTTGCCCTTGGCGGTCTTGCGGTCACCCTTACCCATGTCTTCAACTCCTCAAGTGTGAAATCTGGTTATCCCGTACTGACACGGGTTCGGCGGGGCCGCCTTGCTGGGCGCCCCCGCGCACGATCGGAAAGCGTATCACGGAGCGCCTAGTGCGCGCAGCTGGCGTCGTGGACGTGGCCGTGGTTGAGGCGCAGGTTGACCAGATGGGCGACGCCCACCAGCAGGCCGCCAATGGTCATCACCACCGCATGCGGCACCGCGTTGTGGTGCAGCGGGTCGTACAGCACCCCGGCCCACAGCGCCACCAGGCCCGGAATGAGAAAACCAAGTGCACGCAGGGCGCCGTGGCGACGGTAGCCCCAGACCAGGCTGAACAGGCCAAGCAGGGTCACGAACACCACCAGGGCCTGCTCCACGCCGTCGCTCAGCCAGAACGACAGGCCCAGCGAAGGGGCTGCGGCCAGCAGTACGGGAATCACCGCGCAGTGCACCGCGCACAGCATCGAACCAGTGGCACCGAAACGGTCGAGCAGGTGGCGCAGGCGTGAGGACAGGGACATGACTTCCAGCAGGGTCGGCGAATCGTTATGGAATAATATAACATCCGCTCCCGACCCGCACGGTTTCCCTCCCCCTGTCTCGCCGACGGGATTCGTGCGCCCCGTGATTGATACATTGTAACAAAGGACCCACCCATGCCTGCCCCAATCCCGCGGTTCAAGCCGCATTCCCTGGCCCTGGCCCTCGCCGCCCTGCTGCCCTCCGTGGCCTTTGCCGCCGGCGATGACGACTCCCATCGTGACCGCCACCTGACCGAGCTGTCGTCGGTGCGGGTCACCGCCTCGCCGTTGCAGGGCAACGCGGAGTCGCTGGCACGACCGGTGGAAGTGCTGGCCGGCGAACGCCTGGACGAGCAGAAGGCCGGCACCCTCGGCGACACCGTGGCCAAGCTGCCGGGCGTGCAGAGCACCTACTTCGGTCCCGGCGTCGGCCGCCCGATCATCCGCGGGCAGGAAGGTCCGCGCGTGCAGGTGCTGTCCAACGGCGTCGGCAACATGGACGCCTCCACCGTCAGCGCCGACCACGCCACCAGCATCGAGCCGTTCCTGGCCGACCAGATCGAAGTGCTGAAGGGCCCGGCAACCCTGCTGTTCGGCAGCGGTGCGATCGGCGGCGCGGTCAACGTGGTCGATGGCCGCATCGCCAGCGAGCTGCCGGACCGTCCGCTCAGCGGCCGCGCCGAGATCCGCGGCAATACCGTCAACAAGGAACGCAGCGGCATGTTCCGCCTCGACGGCGTCAACGGCGACTGGGTGATCCACGTCGATGGCTTGGTGCGCAATGGCGATGACTACAGGATTCCCGGCTATGCCGTGATCGATGCGCTGGAAGACCACCACGACCACGATCATGACCACGGCGATGCGGACGCGGACGAACCGCGTCGTGGACGCCTGGACAACAGCTCCATCCGCACCCGCGCCGGTGGCCTGGGCGCCACCTGGCTGGGCGAAGGCGGTTACTTCGGCCTCGCCGCCAGCACCTACCGCACCAACTACGGCATTCCCAACGGCGCGCACGTGCATGCCGATGGTGACGGCCACGACCATGATCATGACCACGATCATGGCGACGGGGAGGAAGGTGACGAACATGACGTTCGCATCGACATGGTGCAGAACCGCTTCGACCTGAAGGCGGGCATCTACAACCCGGTGTCGTTCCTGAAGAACATCAACCTGCGTGCCGGCTTCACCGATTACGAGCACACCGAACTGGAAGGCGGCGTGCCGTCCACCCGCTTCACCAACCAAGGCATCGAAGGGCGCCTGGAAGCAGTGCAGAACGAGATCGCCGGCTGGAATGGCGCGTTCGGCCTGCAGTTCGGCAACAGCCGCTTCGGCGCCAAGGGAGAAGAGGCATTCGTGCCCAACACCGGGACCGACACCCTGGGCGTGTTCGTGCTGCAGGAAAAGCAGTTCGGCCCGTTCAAGCTGGAACTGGGCGGCCGTCATGACCAGGTCAAGCTGGACCCGAGCGGCGACTACCGCCGCCGTACGTTCGACGCCACCAACCTGTCCGCTGCCGGCATCTGGAAGCTCAACGATGCCGTCGACCTGCGCTTCGGCGTGGACAGCTCCGAGCGTGCGCCGACCAATGAAGAGCTGTACGCCGCCGGTGCACACATCGCTACGCGCTCACTGGAGATCGGCGACGCCAATCTGAAGACCGAGCGTGGCCAGCGCGTCGAGCTGGGCATCCACACCCACAGCGAGCGCCTGGACTTCTCTGCGTCGATCTACCAGACGAAGTTCAAGGACTTCATCTACCTGGCCGACACCGGCATCACCGAAGGCCTGCCGGTGCGCACGTGGACCCAGCAGGACGCGGTGTTCAAGGGCGCCGAAGCCGAAGCGCTGGTACACCTGTTCGAAGGCAACGCCGGTGACTGGGATCTGCGCCTGTTCGGTGACTACGTGAAAGCCAAGCTGGATGGCAGCGGCAGCCGCAATCTCGACATCGCCGTGCCGCACGGCGACCACAACCACAACTACACGGTGGAACTGGCCAACACCGGCTACCTGCCGCGCATCGCCCCGGCCCGCGTCGGCGCCGACCTGCGCTGGTCGAAGGACGGTTGGCGCGCCTCGCTGGGCGCCGTGCGCTACAGCCGCCAGAAGGATGTGGCGCAGAACGAGGAGCCGAGCAACGGCTACACCCTGGTCGACGCGCACCTGGCCTACCGCTGGGACCGCAACGCGACCAACAGCTACGAAGTGTTCCTGGATGGCAGCAACCTGACCAACCGCGAAGTGCGCCCGCACACCTCGCTGCTGCGCGACTATGCGCCGCTGCCGGGCCGTGGCGTCGCATTCGGCATCCGCGCGTACTTCTGATCGCGTATGGCGGGGGTCGGATTCCTTTCCGCAGGAAAGATCCGCGCCCGGAGCATCGGCATCCACCCATCGCGTGGATCTACTGCATCTCCCACGGGGGCCTTCGGGCCCCCGTTTCGTTGGGGCCGGCACCATCACGCATCCGTCACAAAGATGTGCGTACGACAACAACCGGACAATCCCGTCACTCACTGTCTCGCCATCCGGACACTAATGTCCGAAAATGAAGCCATGACCGCCCAACGTGCCGATGCCGCTGCCCGCCGTGCCCTCATCCTCGACGCCGCCGATCATGTATTTGGCCAACACGGCGTCACTGCCCCGCTGGACCTGGTGGTTGAACGCGCCCAGGTGGGCCGCGCCACCCTTTACCGCAACTTCCCCGACCGCACCGCGCTGATCCAGGCGCTGCTGCAGCGCACGGTCGACCGCATCCGGCGCCAGGTCGAACAGCTCGGCGATCGCGACGATGCGCTGTTCGAGGTGTTCGAGGGCATGGCCCAGCGCATCATCGATTCGCCGGCACTGGCCGATTACTGGCGCGCGGTGGATTCGGACGTGCCGGCCATGCGCACCGCACGCGAAACCGTGCGCGACCTGCTGGAAGGTCCGATCGCACGCGCCAAGGCCGCCGGGCTGTGCCGCGCCGATCTGGAGAAGACGGATATTTCACTGATCTCGGGCATGCTGGGTGCGGCCCTGCGCGGCAAGACCCGCGACGAGCGCGCCCAGTTGGCCGGGCGTGCCCTGCAGCTGCTGCGTGGGGGTCTTCAGGGAGCAACCAGCGAGGCCCGTTGATGGTCCAGCCTTACCTGAAGCCGGTTCCGGATTGGGAGGAGCATGAGAAGCCGACCATGCCCGGCTCGGCGTCGATGCCCTGGCACCCGCCGTACCGGCGTGCAGCCTATGCGCTGGTATCGTTGCTGGTAGCGATCACCGGCGGCCTCGGCAATGCGCTGGTCACCGCCAACCTGCCGTTCCTCCAAGGCCAGCTGGCGCTGACCCCGACCCAGGGCAGCTGGCTGGTAGCGGCCTATGCGATGGTGAATGTCACCGCCAACCTGTTGGCCTTCAAGTTCCGCCAGCAGTACGGCATCCGCCTGTTCGCCGAAATCGGGCTGGGCCTGTATGCGGCGCTGGCGGTGCTTCACCTGTTCGTCGGCAGCTTCGAGACCACGATGCTGACCCGCGCCGCCAGCGGCTTCGCCGGCGCGGCCTGTTCGACACTGGGCACGCTGTACATGCTGCAGGCGCTGCCGCGTCGCTTCACCGGCAACCTGCTGGTGGTCGGTGTCGGCCTTTCGCAGCTGGCGGTGCCGATCGCCTGGATCGTGTCCCCGGGACTGGTTGATACCGGCCAGTGGCACCAGCTGTATTCGTTCGAGGCCGGCCTGGCGTTGTGCGCATTCGCCGCCGTCGTGGTGCTGAAGCTGCCGCCCGGCATCCAGGTGAAGGCCTTCGAGCCGCTGGATTTCCTTACCTTCGCGTTGCTCGCGCCGGCCGTCGCCCTGCTGGTGATCGTGCTGGCGCAGGGCTACACGCGCTGGTGGCTCAACACCCCGTGGCTGGGCTGGGCGCTGATCGCCTCGATCGTGCTGTCCACCACCGCCTTGATCATCGAGCACTACCGGCGCAATCCACTGCTGCAGATCCGCTGGCTGTCGACGCTGCCGGTGCTGCATTTCATCGTCGGCGCCTTCCTGATCCGCTTCCTGACCACCGAGCAGTCCTACGGTGTGGTCAACCTGATGCGCACGCTGGGCATGGGGCCGGACCAGATGCGTCCGCTGTTCGTGGTGATCCTGGCCGGGGTGATCACCGGCATCGCCGGCACCGCGCTGACCTTCGGCCCGAAGCGGCTGATTCCGCAATTGCTGATGGCGATCCTGCTGCTGGGTGCAGCGGCGTTCTTCGACCAGCACCGCACCAGCCAGGACCGCCCGCAGGACTTCTTCGTCAGCCAGTTCCTGGCGTCGGTCGGTGCCGGCATGTTCATGGGGCCGCTGATCATGCTCGGCATCTCCGCCGCGCTGAAACAGGGCGTGGACCACATGATCACCTTCCTGGTGACCCTGTCGATCACCCAGACCCTCGGCGGGCTGGCCGGCTCTGCGGTGCTGGGCACCTTCCAGCTGCATCGCGAACAGCTGTATTCCAGCGCGCTGACCAGCCAGCTCGATCCGGCCGATCCGGTGGTGGCGCAGCGCCTGCGCGTCCAACAGCAACTGTATGCCGCACAGATCACCGACCCGGTGCTGCGCAGCGCACAAGGCACCGCGCAGCTGGCGCAGACCACGCGCCGCGAAGCCAACCTACGCGGCTTCAACGACGTGTTCACCCTGAGCGGCTGGCTGGCGATCGGCTTCCTCTGCTGGTTGCTGCTGTTGTCGCTGCGCACCGCCGTGCTCAAGCAATGGCGCAAGCGCCATCCCACCTCCCCTGCCGTGGCCGCGCCGGCCGCGCCCCGCTGAGTCCAACCCCATGCCTCCCGTTCCGCCCCGCACCGACGACGACAACGTCACCCCACCGCCACCGACGGACGCCGCTCCCGCGCCCACGCCTGTCGAACCCGCCGTGGCGCCGAAGTACCTCAAGCCCAGCGCGCGCAGCGTGGTGGTGATGGTGGTGGTGGCACTGCTGGGCATCGCGCTGATCCTGCGCGCATGGCATCTGTGGCCGTTCACCAGCACGGTGATGGTGACCGACAACGCGTATGTACGCGGGCAGATCACGGTGATGGCGCCGCAGGTGAACGGCTATGTGACCGAGGTGCTGGTGAAGGACTTCCAGCACGTGAAGGCAGGCGAGCCGCTGCTGCGCATCGATGACCGCATCTACGCACAGCGTGTCGCGCAGGCGCAGGCAACACTGGACAGCGCGCGTGCGGCGCTGGCCAACTCCGACCAGTCGCAGGCCCAGAACCGCGCACAGATCGCCTCCGCGCATGCCACGTTGTCGGCTGGCCAGGCCGAACTGCAGCGTTCGCGCAATGAATTGAAACGCTACGAGGAACTGGCTGCGCAGCAGCTGGTGTCAGTCAACGATCGCGACAAGTTCCGCACCGCCCAGGCCTCGGCGCAGGCCAGCGTGCAGCAGTCGCAGGCGCAGATCCGCATTGCCGAGGAAACCCTGGTCTCGACCCAGGTGGCGCGCAAGAGCCTGGAGGCGCAGGTGGAAAGCGCACAGGCGCAGCTGGAACTGGCGCGCATCGATCTGGCCAATACCGTGATCCACGCGCCGCGCGACGGCCAGATCAGTGAAGCCAGCGTGCGCGTGGGCCAGTACGTCGCGGCCGGTTCGCAGCTGCTGTTCCTGGTGCCTGACACGCTGTGGGTGGTGGCCAACTACAAGGAAGGCCAGACCTGGGGAATGGCCATCGGCCAGCCGGCCACGTTCTCGGTGGACGCGTTCCAGGGCCAGGTGCTGCGTGGCCGCGTGCAGGAGATCGCCCCGGCCACCGGGTCGGAATTCAGCGTGCTGCGCCCTGACAATGCCAGCGGCAACTTCACCAAGGTGGTGCAGCGGCTGCCGGTGCGGATTTCGATCAACGAAGGCCAGAAGCTGGCGGCAGAGTTGCGGCCCGGCATGTCGGTGATCGTGCGGGTGGATACCGCAAGCAAACCGATGGACTAGCCTGCGACCAGGTGGATCCGGTTGGGTGGACTCGGTTGGGTAGAGTCGACTGTTAGTCGACTGCTCTTCCGTGAACCCCCATGAACACCCCGCGCTGCGCGCGATAGTCGACTAACAGTCGACTCTACCGAGTCGGCTCTACTCAGTCGACTCCCGCCTGCCCCCTCGCGCTCAGCCCGCGCAGCGCGCGCAGAGCCCGTGCACTTCCAGGGTCTGTGCCTGCGGCTGGAAGCCCAACTCCTTGGCACGCTTTTCCAGCTGGGTGACGATCTCGCGGTCTTCCAGTTCCACTGCACTGTGGCAGCTGTTGCAGATCAGGAACGGTACCGAATGCGCGGCGCTGCTGGGGTGATGGCAGGCCACGAAGGCGTTCACCGACTCCAGCTTGTGCACGAAGCCATTGGCCATCAGGAAGTCCAGCGCGCGGTACACGGTGGGCGGGGCATCAGCGCCAACGCCCTTGCCGTTGCGTACCCACTCCAGCAGCTCGTAGGCCTTGACCGGCTTGCCGGCCTCGGCGATCAGCTTCAATACATTGGCGCGGATCGGAGTCAGGCGCAGTCCGCGTTCGCGCGAGACGCGCTCGACCACCGCCACGAAATCCGATGCGTCATGGACGTGGTGGTGCGGGGCCGTACAGGCAGTGGCGGTCTTGGCGGGCATGCGTGTTCTCCGGTTCGGGCCTGGCAAGGATGCCTCAGGTCGTTGCTACCTTGGTGATGGCCACATCGATGCGTTTCAAGGCCTGCTCGCGGCCGGCCAGGTACACGGTATGGGAAATGTCAGGGCTGACCTGGGTGCCGGTGATGGCCACGCGCAGCGGCTGGGCGACCTTGCCCATGCCGATCTCCAGCGCGGCGGCGGCATCGTGCAGGGCCACGCCGACCGACTCAGCGGTCCATTCCGGCAGGGCCGCCAGCAGTTCGCGGGCCTTGCCCAGCGCCACCTCGGCACCGGCCTTGAGGTGCTTGGCCACGGCGGCCTCGTCGTACTCGGTCAGCGGCTGGTACCAGACCACGGCCTTCTCGGCCATTTCCTTCAGGGTCTGCACGCGCTCGCGCAGGGCGATCACCACGTCCTCCGGCGCCGGGCCGGCGGCCACGTCCAGGCCCAGCTTTTCCAGCTGGTAGACCAGGTGCGGCACGATGCTGGCAGGCTCTTCGGTCTTCAGGAAGTGCTGGTTGACCCAGCCCAGTTTGGCCATGTCCAGGCGCGAAGCCTTGGAATTGCAGTGGGTCACGTCGAACAGCTCGATCAGTTCCTGGCGGCTGAACAGCTCCTGGTCACCGTGCGACCAGCCCAGCCGGGCCAGGTAGCTCAGCAGCGCATCGGGCAGGTAACCGGCGTCCTTGTACTGCATCACGTCGGCCGCGCCGGTGCGCTTGGACAGCTTGGCGCCCTGCTCGTCCAGGATCATCGGCATGTGGCCGAACTTCGGCACCGGGGCGCCGATGCCTTCGTACAGGTTGATCTGGCGCGGGGTGTTGTTGATGTGGTCGTCGCCGCGGATGACCTCGGTGATGCCCATGTCCCAGTCGTCCACCACCACCGCGAAGTTGTAGGTGGGGTAGCCGTCCGGTCGGAAGATGACCATGTCATCCAGCTCGCTGTTGGCGATCTCGATGCGGCCCTTGATCAGGTCGTCGAACACCACCGTGCCCTCCAGCGGGTTCTTGAAGCGGATGACGCGGTTCGGGTCGTCCTTGCGCGGCAGGCCCAGGTCACGCGCGGCGCCGTTGTAGCGCGGCTTTTCCTGCTTGGCCATGGCGGCCTCGCGCATCGCGTCCAGCTCTTCGCGGGTCTCGTAGGCGTAGTACGCCTTGCCGTCGGCCACCAGCTGCTCGGCCACTTCCAGGTAACGGGCCACGCGGTCGGTCTGATAGATCGGGCCGACGTCGTAGTCCAGGCCCAGCCAGTCCATCGCCTCCAGGATCGCGTCGATCGCGCCCTGGGTGCTGCGTTCACGATCGGTGTCCTCGATGCGCAGCACGAATTCGCCGCCGCGGTGGCGGGCCTCCAGCCAGCAGTACAGCGCGGTGCGGGCACCGCCGATGTGCAGGTAACCGGTGGGGCTGGGGGCGAAGCGGGTGCGGCAGATCATGGAGGGCTCGGGGAACGGGAATCCCTCGATTTTACCACCAGCCCCGGAAAGGCAAGGAGGGGCGGACGCATCCCGCCCCTCCCGCCAGGTTTTTCAGGGCTGCGGTTCAGCCTTGCGCGGGAACGACTGCTCGCGCATCGCCGCGTTGTAGGCGAACGAGGCGACGATGGCCGCGGCCTGCTTCAGGTCTTCCGGTTCGGCGTGGTCCCAGGTATCCAGGTGGCTGTGGTGGACGTTGGTGAAGTAGTCCAGCCGGTCCTGGATGAACTGAAAGCCCGGCAGGCCGATGCGGTCGAAGCTGATGTGGTCGGTGCTGCCCGTGTTACGGGTAGCCACGGTGGTGGCGCCCACGTCATGGAACGGTGCCAGCCAGGCTTCGAAGATCGGCATCGCGGCCAGGTTTTCCTGCGCGTAGATGCCCCGGAAGCGGCCCGAGCCGTTGTCCATGTTGAAGTAGACCTGGAACTTGCTGTAATCGCGGGTCTTCTGCAATGCACCGGTCGGCTCGCGCAGCGAGGCCGGCAGCGCCTTCTGCGCCGGGTCGGTCGGTTCCGGGAACTGGCCGAAGTGCTTGGCCACATAGGCCTGCGAGCCGATCAGGCCCTGCTCCTCGCCGCTCCACAGCGCCACGCGGATGGTGCGCCTGGGCTTGGCGCCGGTGGCCTTGAGGATGCGCATCGCCTCCATCATCACCGCCACGCCGGCGGCATTGTCGGCCGCACCGGTACCGCTGTGCCACGAATCCAGGTGCGCGCCGATCATCACCACTTCGTCGGGCCTGCTGCTGCCGCGGATCTCGGCCAGCGTGTTGTAGCCAGGCTGGTTGGCCTCGTCGGTGAAACGCGCGGCCACGTCCACGCGCAGGCGCACGGTCTGCTTGGCGTCCAGCGCGCGTACCAGCGGATTGAAGTGTTCGCTGATCATCGCCAGCTCGGGGATGCCCACTGACTCGCCGGCCTTTCGCGAGCCACCACCGGCAACCCGGATGATGCCGTTGTCCCAGCTGCTGATGCTGATCGAGGCCAGCGCGCCCTCTTCGACGAAGAACGCGTTGACCTTGGCCGCAAGCGCCTGCCGCTCCTGGTACTCCTTGACCCGCTTGGCGCGCTCGGCGGTGGCGTCCTTGTCCTTGGGCAGGGTGAATTCCTGCAGGCCTTCCAGCGAGGTGGCGTCGTGGCGGTGCGAATCCGCCTCGGTGCCGCGCTTGTACTCGCGCGCCTCGCCCAGCAGCAGGATCTTGCCGCGCAGCTTGCCACGGTACTTCTCGAGGTCTTCGGGCTTCTTGATCTGGACCTGGACCAGCTCGCCTTCAACCGGGCCCTGGGTGCCCGGCGTCCAGGCCTTGGGCAGTGCATGCAGCGGCTGCACGCGATCACCCAGCATCTCCACGCTGGCCGAGGTGAACTCCCAGCCGCGCCCGAAATCGTCGAAGGCTTCGTCGTGGACGTTGTCCAGCTTCCATTCGTTGAACTTGCCGCGGGTCCACGCATTGGCGCGGCCCATCGCCGGCGAATTGGTCAGGCGCGGCCCGATGCGTTCGGTGAGATAGCTGAAGGTGTCCATCACCTGCGAACGGTGGAAGGCCTCCTGGCGGATGCGGCTGACCATGTCCAGGTCCACCGGTTCGCGCTGCTGCGCCATTGCATTGCCACCCATCGCCAGCGCTACGGCCAGCACGCCCCACTTCGGCACTTCGCACCCCTGCCCTTCGGCTCGATCATCAACCCGTCGAGTCTAGCCAGCAGGGGCGCGCCGATACCGTCCCATCGGTCATGGACAGCAGTAGATCCACGCCCTGCGTGGATGAACAACCCGATCACCCACTCCACCCCAACCACAACTGCGCCCGCTCAGGCAGCAACAACAACCAATGCCGCCGATCGATGCTGCTGCAGCCATACACCGACGCGTGTGCCGGCCAGTCATCCGGCAGGCCGCCGATGCCGATCTCGGCCAGCGCCTCCGCCCCGGCCTTCCATGGCCGGTAGCGCGGCACCCGGCCGGCCACCGCGCCGCGTCCCTGCCGCGCGTCCTGCAGCCAGCGCAGTCCCTGCCCCTGCAATCCCTCGCAGGTCACCGCAGCCAGCTGGAAGCGGACCAGGCCGGGGGCGATCCGTGCCCCCGGCAGGGCCGCCAGCACGCCATGTGCCTGCAGCAGTGCGTCCACTTCCAGCAGGGCCGGAATGCCCTGCCGTGCCCGTTGCCGCAATCCCTGGCGCCAGCCCATGACGTACTCCTTACTTCAGTTCCGCGCCAAGCGCGTACCAGTCGACCCGGCGAGTCACCCACATCGCCAGCGCCAGGATCACGAACAGCAGCAGCGAGCCCATCAGCAGCGCGTTGTTCTCCGACACCAGCAGGCCATACAGCGCGCCGTACAGCACGGTCAGCAGCGCAGCGAAGCCGAGGCCGCGCTTCCAGTGGCCCAGCACGTTGGCCAGGTACACTGCCTGCAGGCCGATGCAGGCCACCGCCGATACCAGGTAGGCCTTCCAGAACGCGATGTGTTCGGACAGGCTGATCAGCAACAGGAAGAAGATCGCCAGCGCCAGGCCCACCATCAGGTACTGCAGCGGATGGATGCGCAGCGACTTGATCAGTTCGAACAGGATGAAGCCGACGAAGGTGAGCAGCACGAACAGCACGCCGTACTTCGAGGCGCGATCGGCCTGGGTATAAGCGTCGACCGGATCGACCAGTGATACCGTCACTGCCTGCGAATCGACCGAACCGTCATTGCGCAGCTGTCGCTGTGCGTCGGAGGCCAGCGAGGACACGGCCCAGCGGGCATCGAAACCCTGTGCATCAACGCGTCGCTCATTGGGCAGGAACGCCCCGCTGAACGACGGGTGCGGCCAGCTCGAACGCAGCGCGATACGCGTGTCATCGCCCACCGGCACCACCGACAACATGCGGCTGCCGTCCAGGCGCAGTTCCAGCTCCACGGTGCTGGCGGCCAGCGTGCCGCCGTGGTCTTCGGCGAAACCGGCCACCGGTGCATGCAGGCCGCGGCCGACTTCGCTGGCAGCGCCCACGCCGGGCAGCAGCCGCAGCTGCTTGCCGTCCACGCGCAGATTCGGCGTACCGACCAGGCCACGCACATCGGAAATCCCCACGGCTACATACGGCTGGCCGTAGCTGCGGCCGGCCTTCACCGGATAGTCGTCTTCGGCGAACGTCGCCTTCATCTGGCCGTTCCAGCTGTACACCGGCACCTTGAACAGCCCGACCTCACGCTGGCTCGGCAGCATCTCACCGCCCACCTCCAGCGACGCCGGCATCTGCAACCAGTGCCCCTCGGTGACCTGCACCTCGGTCTTCTTGATGCCCTGCGGATCGACCAGTTCAACCTGCTTGCGCTCCACCCACGGCACCACCCGCACCGGCCCGACCAGCTGCTGCGCACCGGCGCGGCTGTCGGCCACCCGCGAGAAGGCCTCATCGCGGTACGCACTGCGTTCGTTGATGACCCCGCGGATCATCGTCAGCGGGATCAGCAGCAGCAGGATCAGCCCGCCGACAATGGCGAACCGCAGCAGCATCTTCAGGGATTTCATGGTCCATCCTCGTTGGAGAGGGCTGCAGGATGGACCGCTGCAGTGAGCAGGGTTTGTGGCGAATTTGAAGCGAGTGTGAAGTCAGCGGCGGGGGCGCTGGCCTGGTGCACCCAGCGGCAACCACAGGCTGGCGACGGTACCGCCGCCGTCGCGCGCATCGACGCTGGCGCGACCATCATGCAGGCGCGCAACCTCCTGCACGAACGGCAGGCCCAGGCCGGAACTGCGCCGTCCGCTGCCGGGGCGGGCCAGCGAATAGAAGCGTTCAAACACCCGTTCGCGTGCATAGTCGGGAATGCCGGCACCGCGGTCGGCGACCTGCAGGTGCACGCCCTGACCATCCACCTCGGCCTGCAACGCGATCTCCGCGCCGGCCGCAGAGAACGCAATCGCGTTGTCGATCAGGTTGTGCAGCGCCTGCCGCAGCAGGTAACCGTCGCCCTGCACCTGCAGGTCGGGCACGCTGCCGATGCGGACCTGCACGCCCGCCGCCTGCGCGCGCACCTGCGCGGCAGCGGCCGCGTCGGCCAGCAGCACTGGCAATGCAATCGGGTCGCGGGTCTGCAGCCAACCGTGCTGCTCCACTTCAGCCAGCGCCAGCAGTTTGTCGATGGTCTCGGTCAGCCGCTGCTGCTGGTCGACGATGCTGCGCGCGAAATGCATCCGATCGGCCTCGGGCAGCGGCTCCTGCAGCAGTTCGGCGGCACCGCGGATCGCCGCCAATGGACTCTTCATCTCGTGCGTCAGCGACTGCACGTACTGCTCGACATAGGCTTTGCCTTCCAGCTTGCGGCGCATGGTTTCCAGCGCCTGGCCCAGTTCACCGATCTCGTCGCGTCGCCGCCGTGGCGGCGGCACCGGCTCACCGGCGGTGACCGCGCGCGCATAGCGGCTGAGCTGGCCCAGGCCGGTGGTCAGCCACATCGTCACCAGCACACCGACCAGCGCCGACAAGCCGATCAGCCAGGCACCACGTTCGATGATGGCGCGCTGGCTGGCGGCGATGAACGGATCGATGCTGCGGTTGGGTTGGGCCAGGCTGAGCACGCCGATGAGCGTGCGTCCATCGGCCGGGTCGTACACCGGCGCCGCTACGTGCATCACCGTATCGCCGTCCACCCCCGGTGTTTCCGGACTGGAGCGGGCGCCGTACTCACCGCGCAGCGTGCGGTACACATCATTCCAGCGCGAATTGTCGCGCCCCAGGTCCCGGCCCAGCGAGTCGTAGATGACGATGCCCTGGGCATCGGTGATGGTCACCCGGTAATCCAGGGAGCGCTTCGGGAAGCGCCAGACCATCGCCTTCAGGTCGCGCTGGCGTGCCTTGGCCAGGTTGCGGGTGAAGCTGCCGCTGCGGATGGTGCCGTCCTTGACGTCGGCGGCCGCCATCTCGGCCAGCACGTTCGCCGCATCGACCAGGGTCGACTCCATTGCCTGGCGCACGCCCGGCTTCACCTCGTTGACGAACACGCGCATCACGAAGAAGGCGGCGATGCCGGTGATCAGGAAGAAGCCCAGGAACAGCTTCAATACCAGGCGCATCGGCTAGGTCTCCAGCGCGTAGCCAAGGCCACGGTGGGTGCGGATCGGGTCATCGCTGGCACCGGCCGCGCGCAGCTTGGCGCGCAGCGTCTTTACATGCGTATCAACGGTGCGGTCGGCGCTGTCGGCGCTGCTGTCCCAGCCACGGTCCATCAGCTGGGCACGGCTGAGGATGGCGCCCGGGCGCTGCAGCAGCGCTTCCAGCAGCGCGTACTCGTAGCGGGTGAGATCCAGCGTCTGGCCGCGGAAGCGGATGCGCCGCCCCTCACGGTCGATGGCGAACGCACCGTGTTCCTGCCAGCCGGTGTCAGCGCCGGGTACTGTCACCACCGGTGACGCACGGCGCAGGCGCGCACGCACCCGCGCCACCAGTTCGCGCGGCGAGAACGGCTTGGTCATGTAGTCGTCGGCGCCCAGCTCCAGGCCGAGCACGCGATCCACTTCGTCGTTGCGGGCGGTCAGGAAAATCACCGGCAGCTGCGCCGCCGGCCCGGGCTGCGCGCGCAGTCGCCTGCAGACCTCGAAGCCGCCCAGGTCGGGCAGGCCCACGTCCAGCACCACCACGTCGATATCGCCGGCCTGCAGCCGTTGCAGGGCCTCGCCGCCCAGCAGGCAGTGGCTGGCGGCATAGCCCTCGCTGCGCAGCGCATAGAGCACGGTTTCGGCGATGGCGGCTTCGTCCTCGACCACCAGGACATGGGCAACAGGAGCTGTCATGGCGCGCAGCATAGCCGCTGCGGCCGCCGCCCCGTACACTGCCGCCCATGAACTATCGCCACGCCTTCCATGCCGGCAACCACGCCGACGTGCTCAAACACATCGTGCAGCTGGCCCTGATCGACAGCTTCAAGCGCAAGGACAGCCCGTTCTTCGTGCTCGACACCCACGGCGGTGCCGGCCGCTACCTGCTGGCCAGCGAAGAGAGTCGCAAGACCCTGGAGGCCGAATCCGGGATCATGCGGCTGATGGCCCAACCCAAGCTGCCGGAGGTGGTCGAGCGCTATCTGAAGGCGGTACAGGCCGACAACCCGGTGGGCGCGCTGACCAATTATCCGGGCTCGCCGCTGCTGAGCGCGCAGGCCATGCGCCCCCAGGACCGCATGGCGGTCTGCGAGCTGCAGGAAGCCGAAACGGCCACGCTGAAGGCCCTGTTCGCCCATGACAGCCGCGTCGACGTTCGGGCGGGCGATGGCTATGCCCTGCTGCGTTCGCTGCTGCCGCCGAAGTTCAACGGCAGCAAGATCGGCCGCGGCCTGGTGCTGATCGACCCGCCCTACGAAGCCCAGGATGCCGAGTACCAGGCGGTGCTGGCCGCCCTGGCCGAGACCCTGGCACGCTGGCCGCAGGCCACCTGTGCGGTCTGGTTCCCGATCAAGCAGCGCCGCACCATCCTGCATTTCCTGCGCAAGGCCACTGCCCTGCCGGTGAAATCGGCGATGACGATCGAGTTCCTGGTGCGCCCGGACGACTCGCCGCTGCGCCTCAACGGCAGTGGCATGCTGCTGCTCAACCCGCCCTGGCAGTTCGACCGGGTGGTCGGCCCGGCCCTGCCGGCGCTGCGCCAGCACCTGGGCGAGCCCGGTGCCAGCACCCGCCTGGATTGGCTCAAAGCCCCCGAATAACGGCCTTCACGAGGCTGTACCGCCGTGAGCCTTCCGTTCACGGAATGCAGCCCCGGTGATGCCACAATCGATGGACCACCAAGGAATCACCCGGTATGGCCACTCGCAACCGCATGCCGCCCTGGCATGAGATCTTCAAGGCTCCCAGCGGCCACGAGCTGCTGATCCGCCCCATCCGCCCGGAAGATGGCGCACCGCTGCAAGCGGCGTTCAGCCTGTTCGGGCCGGAAGAAATCCGTGATCGTTTCCTGCAGGCGGTGACCGAGCTGTCGCCGGAAACCACCCAGCGCCTGACCCACCCCAATCCCAAGACCGAGATCACTCTGGTCGCTGCCGAATCCCTGCCGGCTGGCGAAGCGGTGGTCGGCGCGGTCGCCCGGGCCTCGATCATCCCCGGTACCCGTGAAGCCGAGTACGCGATCCTGATCAGCCGCTTCCTCATTGGCCAAGGCCTGGGCCGGCAGCTGATGCGCAAGCTGGTGAAGTGGGGCCGCGGCAAGTACCTGGACCGCCTGTACGGCGACGTTGCCGCCGAGAACGAGCCGATGAAGCAGCTGGCCGCCTCGCTGGGCTTCAAGCCGGTGCCGCACCCGACCGGTGCCGAAGGCCTGGTGCGGATGGTGCTGGAGCTGGACAACTGACGGTAGCGCCGGCCCCTGGCCGGCCACGTTGATTCAACCGCTGCGCTCGCCGGGCATGGCCCCGCGCCACCCCGCTCACGTCACGATCATGGGCCCGGCGGGGGCTTCTGCTAAAATCCAGGGTCCATGTCGCGTACCTCATACCCCGCCCCGCCGCTGCCGCGTGCCGGCCAGCTCCGCGCCTGGTGGCGCGCCCCCGCCTCGCCGACCGCCCTGGCCTGGTACCTGGCCCAGGCCGCGCGTGCGCACGACGCTCCGCTGCTGGTGATCGCGCGTGACAACCACGGCGCCAACCAGCTCGAAGCCGACCTGCACACCCTGCTCGGCGGCGACCCGGCCCTGCCGGTGGTCGCCTTCCCGGACTGGGAAACCCTGCCCTACGACCGCTTCAGCCCGCATCCGGACATCATCTCGCAGCGTTTGTCCGCCCTGCACCGCCTGCCCACGCTGAAGCGCGGTCTGGTGATCGTGCCGGTGCAGACCCTGCTGCAGCAGCTGGCCCCGCGCAGCTACGTGATCGGTGGCAGCTTCGACCTGAAGGTCGGCCAGCGCCTGGATCTGGAAGCGGAGAAGCGCCGCCTGGAAAGCGCCGGTTACCGCAACGTGCCGCAGGTGATGGACCCCGGTGATTTCGCCGTGCGCGGCGGCCTGCTCGATGTGTTCCCGATGGGCGCCGACGAGCCACTGCGGGTGGAACTGCTGGACGAGGACATCGATTCGATCCGTGCGTTCGACCCGGAAAGCCAGCGTTCGCTGGACAAGGTCGAGGCGGTGCACATGCTGCCCGGCCGCGAAGTGCCGATGGACGAGGCCAGCATCGCCCGCGTGCTGGCCACGCTGCGCGAGCGCTTCGATGTCGATACCCGGCGCAGCGCGCTGTACCAGGACCTGAAGTCCGGGCTGGCCCCGGCCGGCGTCGAGTACTACCTGCCGCTGTTCTTCGAACGCACCGCAACCCTGTTCGACTACCTGCCCGACGGCAGCCTGCCGGTGGTCTGCGCCGGCGCCGGCGAAGCCGCCGAGGCGTTCTGGGCACAGACCGGCGAGCGCTACGAACAGCGCCGCCACGACGTCGAACGGCCGCTGCTGCCGCCGTCGGCGCTGTACCTGTCGCCGGAGCTGCTGCGCGAGCGCCTGAACGACGCCCCACGCATCGAGGTGTGGGCTGCTGACCACGCACGCATCGCCGACGCCCACCCGCTGGGCGACCAGCCGTTGCCGCCGTTGCCGGTGGCCGCGCGCGACGCACCGGCCGGCGATGCACTGAAATCCTTCCTCGGCCACTACCCGGGCCGCGTGCTGATCGCCGCCGATTCGCCCGGCCGCCGCGAAGCCCTGCTGGAAGTGCTGCAGGCCGCCGAGCTGAAACCGCCGGTGGTGGCCGACCTGCCCGCGTTCCTCGCCGACGATGCGCGCTTTGCGATCGCGGTGGCGCCGCTGGAGGATGGCTTCGCGCTGGACGATCCGCGCATTGCGGTGCTGACCGAACGCCAGCTGTTCCCGGAGCGCGCCGGCAGCACCCGTCGCACCCGCCGTGCCGGCCGTGAGCCGGAAGCGATCATCCGCGACCTCGGCGAACTGACCGAGGGCGCACCGATCGTGCATGAGGACCATGGCGTCGGCCGCTACCGGGGCCTGATCGCGATGGACGTCGGCGGCATGCCCGGCGAATTCCTCGAAATCGAATATGCCAAGGGTGACCGGCTGTACGTGCCTGTCGCCCAGCTGCACCTGATCAGCCGCTACTCGGGCGCCTCGGCGGAAACCGCGCCGCTGCATTCGCTGGGTGGCGAGCAGTGGAGCAAGGCCAAGCGCAAGGCCGCCGAGAAGGTACGCGACGTCGCTGCCGAGCTGCTGGAGATCCAGGCCCGTCGCCAGGCGCGTGCCGGCCTGGCGCTGCAGGTGGACCGCGCGATGTACGAACCGTTCGCTGCCGGATTCCCGTTCGAGGAAACGCCCGACCAGCTGGCCGCGATCGACGCCACCCTGCGCGACCTGGCCAGCAGCCAGCCGATGGACCGCGTGGTCTGCGGCGACGTCGGCTTCGGCAAGACCGAAGTGGCCGTGCGCGCCGCCTTTGCTGCGGCCAGTGCCGGCAAACAGGTGGCCGTGCTGGTGCCGACCACGTTGCTGGCCGAACAGCATTACCGCAACTTCCGCGACCGCTTCGCCGATTACCCGCTGAAGGTCGAGGTGCTGTCGCGCTTCAAGACCACCAAGGAAATCAAGGCCGAACTGGAGAAGGTTGCCGCCGGCACCATCGACGTCATCGTCGGTACCCACCGCCTGCTGCAGCCGGACGTGAAGTTCAAGGACCTGGGCATGGTCATCGTCGACGAGGAACAGCGTTTCGGCGTGCGCCAGAAGGAAGCACTGAAGGCGCTGCGCGCCAACGTGCACCTGCTGACGCTGACTGCCACGCCGATCCCGCGCACGCTCAACATGGCCATGGCCGGCCTGCGCGACCTGTCGATCATTGCCACGCCGCCGCCGAACCGGCTGGCGGTGCAGACCTTCATCACCCAGTGGGACAACGCACTGCTGCGCGAAGCCTTCCAGCGCGAGCTGGCGCGCGGTGGCCAGCTGTACTTCCTGCACAACGACGTGGAGAGCATCGGCCGTATGCAGCGCGATCTGTTCGAGCTGGTGCCGGAAGCACGCATCGGCATCGCCCACGGGCAGATGCCGGAGCGCGAGCTGGAAAAGGTGATGCTGGACTTCCAGAAGCAGCGCTTCAACGTGCTGCTGTCGACCACGATCATCGAGTCGGGCATCGACATCCCCAACGCCAACACCATCATCATCAACCGCGCTGACCGCTTCGGCCTGGCCCAGCTGCACCAGCTGCGTGGCCGCGTGGGCCGTTCGCACCACCGTGCCTACGCGTACCTGATCACCCCTGACCGCCGCGCGATCACCCCCGACGCCGAGAAGCGCCTGGAAGCAATCGCCTCGATGGACGAACTGGGCGCTGGCTTCACCCTCGCCACCCACGATCTGGAGATCCGCGGTGCCGGTGAACTGCTCGGCGAGGACCAGAGCGGGCAGATGGCCGAGGTCGGCTTCAGCCTGTATACCGAGCTGCTGGAACGCGCGGTGCGCAGCATCAAGCAGGGCAAGCTGCCCGACCTGGATGCCGGCGAGGAGGTGCGCGGTGCCGAGGTGGAACTGCATGTGCCGGCACTGATCCCGGAAGACTACCTGCCGGACGTGCACACCCGCCTGACCCTGTACAAGCGCATTTCCAGCGCGCGCGACAGCGATGCGCTGCGCGAGCTGCAGGTGGAGATGATCGACCGCTTCGGCCTCCTGCCGGATGCCGCCAAGCACCTGTTCGCCATCGCCGAGCTGAAGCTAAAGGCCAACACGCTGGGCATCCGCAAGCTGGACCTGGGCGAGAACGGTGGCCGCATCGTGTTCGAGTCCAAGCCGAACATCGACCCGATGGCGGTGATCCAGCTGATCCAGAAGCAACCCAATCTCTACGCCATGGAAGGGCCCGACAAGCTGCGCATCAAGCATCCGCTGCCGTTGCCGGAAGACCGCTTCAACGCGGCCCGCGCCCTTCTGACCACCCTCGCCCCGGGTTGATCGCCCCCGAATACCCCGCACCGGCCCCACCCGGTGCGGGCCGATGACCATGTTTCCTGACGCCGTACCCGCCCCCGACCTGCTGCACGCGCAGGCCTGCCTGATCGATGCCCTTTCGATGTCGCTGCAGATGCGCGATGCCTACACCCGCCACCACTGTGACCGCGTCGGCCTGCTCGCGCAGCGTCTGGCCACCTATTGCGATCTCGACGACGATGCCTGTTCGCAGATCGGCCTGGCCGCGCGTTTCCACGACATCGGCAAGATCGGCATTCCCGACGAGGTGCTGCTGACGCCGCGCCGGCACACCGATGAAGAGCGCACGATCATGCGAGAGCATCCGGTGCGCGGTGAGCACATCTTCCTCGCCACCGGTCGCAGCGATGCCGTACCGGTCGCGCAGCTGATCCGCGCCCATCATGAAGCGTACGATGGCAGTGGCTATCCCGATGGGCTGCGTGGTGACGCGATTCCGTTGGGTTCGCGCATCTTGACCGTCGTCGATGCCTATGACGCGATGACCAGCGTACGTCCCTACCGCGCCGCAATGGAACACGATACTGCGATGCGCATCATCGAAGATCAGTCGGGTGGACTGATCGACCCATACGTGCTGCAGCGCTTTCATAGCATGCTGGCGCGGGAACCGGCACTGGCGTGAGTTTTTCCTGGACGTGAGGTGACGCGTCGGCTGATGTGCCGACCGACTTGCTGGCGGACACGGCGGCTGAGGCGCCGACCGACTTGCCGGTAGAGTCGACTGTTAGTCGACTGCTCTTCCGTCATCTCTCAAAATCCCGCGCTACGCGCGATAGTCGACTAACAGTCGACTCTACCGACCTGGCGCCATCGTGCCGGCAAGCAGAAGACCCGGCGTTCGCCGGGCCTTCTGCATCACGCATCACGTGCGATCGATTACCAGATCACCACGCGCTTGTCGTCGGCACGCACCATCGCGTCGCCGGCCTTGCACTGGAATGCAGCGGCGTAGGACGGCATGTTCGACGGCGCGCCGTTGGCACGGAAGTTGGCCGGGGCGTGCGGGTCGGTGTTCAGGCGCACGCGCAGCTCACCATCGGTGAAATTGCGGCGCCACACGGTGGCCCAGTTCATGAAGAAGCGCTGGTCCTGGGTATGGCCATCGACTTCGACATTCGCCTTCGGGTCTTCCTTCAGCGCCATCTGCAGCGCATCGTAGGCCACAGTCAGCCCGCCCAGGTCACCGATGTTCTCGCCCAGGGTCAGCTTGCCCTTCACGAACACGCCCGGCACCGACTCGTAGCCGTCGAACTGTGCGACCAGCTGGTCGGTACGCTCGGTGAAGGCCTTGCGGTCGGCGTCGGTCCACCAGTTGTCGAAGTTGCCGTTGGCGGCGAACTGGCTGCCCGAGTCGTCGTAGCCGTGCATCATCTCGTGGCCGATCACCGCGCCGATGCCGCCGTAGTTCAGCGCCGGGTCGGCCTTGGCGTCGAAGAACGGTGCCTGCAGGATCGCCGCAGGGAACACGATCTCGTTCTTGGTGGCGTTGTAGTACGCGTTGACGGTCTGCGGGGTCATGCCCCACTCGGTCTTGTCCACCGGCTTGCCGATCTTGTCCAGCATGTAGCGGTAGTTGAACGCACGCGCCGCCTGCATGTTGCCCAGGTAGCTGTCACCGTTGGTCTGCAGGCCCGCCCAGTCACGCCACTTGTCCGGGTAACCGATCTTCGGGGTGAAGCTGGCCCACTTTTCCAGTGCCTTCTTCTTGGTTTCTTCGCCCATCCACGGCAGCTGCTCCAGACGCACCTTCAGCGCCTGCGACAGGTTTTCCACCAGGTGCTGCATGGCCACCTTGGATTCGGCCGGGAACACGGCGTCGACGTACAGCTGGCCCAGGGCTTCACCCATGCCGCCGTTGACCGACTCCAGCACGCGCTTCCAGCGCGGCTGCATTTCCTTCTGGCCACGCAGGGTGGTGCCGTAGAAATCGAAGTTGGCCTTCTCGAACTGGCTGCTCAGGTACGGCGAGGCATCGTCGATGGTGTGGAAGCGCAGGTACGCCTGCCAAGTGCTGGCCGGCACATCGGCGAGCATCTTGTCCATTTCACCGAAGAAGCCCGGCTGCGCCAGCGAGAACTTCTGCGCGGCCGGCACCTTCAGGGTGTCGAACAGCGCAGTCCAGCTGAAGTTCGGGGTCAGCTTGTCGGCGTCTGCGGCGCTGAGCGGGTTGTAGCGCTTGGCCGGGTCACGCATTTCGATGCGCGACATCGAGGCCTTGGCCAGGCGGGTTTCAAAGGCCATCACAGCCTTGGCCTGCTCGGCGGCCTGTGCAGCGTCCACGCCGGACAGGGTCAGCACCTGGGCGATGTAGGCCACGTAGGCATCGCGGATCTTGGCCTGCGCGTCGTCGAAGTAGTAGCCCTTCTCCGGCAGGCCCAGGCCGCCCTGGCCGACGTAGGCGATGACGTTGGCCGAATCCTTGTAATCAGCATTGGCGAACAGCGAGAACAGCACGCCCTTGCCCTCGGCCTGGCTGTCGCGCAGGTACTGGGTGATGGCGGCGGTATCGTTCAGCGCGGTGATCTTGTCCAGCTGCGGCTGCAGCGGCGCCAGGCCGGCGGCTTCGATCTTGGCTTCGTCGTTGCCGGTCTTCCAGATGTCACCGATCTTGGCTTCCACCGAGCCGGTCTTGGCCTGGCTGGCCGCGGCCTGCTGCACCAGCGCGTGCTGCACTTCCAGCGAGCGCTCGCGCAGGATTTCGAAGCTGCCCCAGGTGGTCTGATCGCCCGGCACCGGGTTGGCCTTCAGCCACTTGCTGTTGACGAAGCCATTGAGGTCGGTACAGGCCGAAATGGCGGGATCGAGGTCGGCGCTGTTGAGCGAAATCAGCGGGGTCTTGATCTGCGACAGGTCGAAGGCCGGCTTGGCGTCGGCACTGGCCGCCGGGGCGGTTTCGTTCTTGCCACAGGCCGCCAGTGAGGCAGCGATGGCGATGGTCAGGCCCAGCGGGACCAGGTTGCGGACGTTCATGAGGCTCTCCAGCAGGTAATTTCACAGGGTAGCCGGGGGAGCGACGCTGGGGACCGGCCAAAGGTCACAGGGACCTGCCCTGTAGCGTCTAGCCATGCTCAACTCTACAAAAAGCGAAGGCCGGCATGCGCCGGCCTTCTGCTTCTTACTTCGCCTTGCCCTGGTTGGCCACGGCTTCGGCGGCCTTGCGCGCCGCTTCCGGGTCGCCCAGGTAGCGGAACGACTGCACCGTCAGGTCGTCGTTCAGTTCGAACAGCAGCGGGATGCCGGTCGGGATGTTCAGCTCGAGGATTTCCTCGCGCGAGACATTGTTGAGGTACTTGTACAGCGCGCGCAGCGAGTTGCCGTGGGCGGTGACCAGCACGGTCTTGCCGTCCTTCAACTGCGGCGCGATCGCGTCGTGCCAGTACGGCAGCACGCGATCCAGAGTGGTGGCCAGCGATTCGGTACCCGGCAGCGCGTTGCGGTCCAGGCCGGCGTAGCGGCGGTCATGGATCGGGTGGCCCGGATCTTCCAGCTCCATCGGCGGCGGCGGGATGTCGTACGAACGGCGCCACACCTTGACCTGCTCCTCGCCGTGCTTGGCGGCGGTCTCGGCCTTGTCCAGGCCCTGCAGGCCGCCGTAGTGGCGCTCATTGAGGCGCCAGGACTTGTTCACCGGCAGCCAGTCCTGCTCCAGCTCGGCCAGCGCACCCTGCAGGGTGTGGATGGCGCGCTTCAGTACGGAGGTATGGGCGACGTCGAACTGCAGGCCTTCCTCGCGCATCAGGCGACCGGCGGCGGCCGCTTCCCGGCGCCCCTGCTCGGTCAGGTCGACATCGACCCAGCCGGTGAAGCGGTTGTCCAGGTTCCACTGGCTCTGGCCATGGCGCAACAGTACGAGTTTACGGGTCACTGCAGGGTCTCCAACGCGAGGAAAGGCAGGCCGCCATTGTAGCCCCGGCTGCCGCTCACCGGGCCGTGGCGCCGCGCATGCGATGCTGCAGCCAATGAATACGGTGATCGACCCCGGGCGCTGGGAAGGCAGCGTCGCCGCTGCCCGCGCGCAGCAGACCCAGCTTGCCAGCCGCGTGGAGCGCCAGGACCGCCTGCCCAAAGACGTGCGCTGGCTGGCCGGCCTGGATGTGGGCTTCGAGGACAACGGTGCCACCACCCGCGCCGCAGCGGTCATGCTGGATGCGAAGACATTGCAGCCCCTGGCGCAGGAAATAGCGCGCGTTCCCACGGTGATGCCGTACATCCCCGGCCTGCTCAGCTTCCGCGAGCTGCCAGCGTTGTTGGCCGCGCTGGCACTGCTGCCACGCACACCGGATCTGGTGTTCGTCGACGGCCACGGCATCAGCCATCCGCGCCGGCTGGGCGTGGCCGCGCATCTGGGTGTTGTCACCAACCTGCCGAGCATCGGTGTAGCCAAGTCGAAGCTGGTGGGCCAGTTCATCGAGCCGGGCGCCGAAGTGGGCGCGCATACGCCACTGCTGGACGGCGATGAGCAGCTGGGCTGGGTGCTGCGCAGCAAGGTGCGCTGCAAGCCGCTGTTCGTGGCCGGTGGCCATCGGGTCAGTGCCGATTCCGCGCTGGATTGGGTTCAGCGCACGCTGCGTGGCTATCGGCTGCCGGAGCCGACCCGGCTGGCGGATCGGCTGGCTTCACGTCGGGACGAATGACCGCTGCCGGCCTGGACGGATGCAGCCTGAGGGGTCGCGTCGGGACGATTGGGTAGCGTCGACTGTCAGTTGACTCACGCGCGCAGCACGGGCTTTGTCCCGACTTCGCGGAAGAGCAGTCGACTAACAGTCGACTCTACCCAGGCGGATTCGCCCGTCCGGTTTCGTAGCAGACTCTGCATGGCCGCCTCCTGCCGGAACCGACCCAGTTGGCCTCGCGACAGGGTAGAGTCGACTGTCAGTCGACTCTCGCGCGCAGCGCGGGCCTTGTCGCGACTTCGCGGAAGAGCAGTCGACTAACAGTCGACTCTACCCAGGCGGATTCGCCCGTCCGGTTTCGTCCAAGCGGTTTCACCCGATCGGTTTCGCCCGTCAGCCTTCGCTCGAACCACGGGCCGCACTTCCCATTCAACGATGCACGTGACCGCGATGGCCCTGCGCATCCTCGCCGTGGTCGTGACCCTCATGGCCTTCGTGCTCACCGCCCTTGACCGGCGCCGGCTCACCGCAGGCTTCGCCGCAGTGGTCGGCCTCGATCTGCAACGTCACATGCTCGATGCCGAAATCATCATGCAGGCGACCACCCAGTTCACGGCGCAGCGCATCGGCGTCGGTGCCGTCGCGCATCACGATGTGCGCGGTCAGCGCAGGGGTGCTGGACGCCAGCGCCCACACATGCAGGTCATGCACATCGAGTACCGCGTCGTGCCCCGACAGGCTGTCGCGCACCTTGGCCACGTCCATGCCCTTGGGCACGCCTTCCAGCAGCACGTTGATCGCTTCGCGCATCAGTACCCAGGTACGCGGCAGCACCCACAGGCCGATCAGCACCGCCAGGATCGGGTCGATCGGCTTCCAGCCGGTGAACTGGATCAGCACCGCACCGGCGATCACCGCCACCGAGCCCAGCATGTCCGCCCACACTTCCAGGTAGGCGCCCTTCACGTTGAGGCTCTCGCCGCTGCCGGCCTGCAGCAGGCGCATCGAGATCAGGTTGATGACCAAGCCGGCCGAGGCGATCACCAGCATGCCGGTGGAGGCGATCTCCTGCGGCTTGCTGAAGCGCCCGACGGCTTCCCACTGGATGTAGCCGGCAACCACAAACAGCATCGCGCCGTTGATCATCGCGCCCAGCGCTTCCAGGCGCGCATAGCCATAGGTGCGGCGCGCATCCGGCGGGCGCCGGCTCAGCCGTACCGCGACCAGCGCGATCATCAGCGCCAGTGCATCGGTGGCCATGTGCGCCGCGTCGGACAGCAGCGCCAGGCTGTTGGTCCAGAACGCGCCCACCACCTCGACAACGAGGAAGGTGGAGGTCAGGCCGAGCGCCCACCACAAGGGTTTCTCATGGCGGATCTCGGATGGCAGGTGATCGTGGTCGTGGCCCATGGCAACAGCTCCTTTGCGATGGAGGCAGGCTACGCTGGCGCTCGTGGGGAAACTATCACGGTGTTTATAACATTGCAGAATCCACGACCCACCGATGACGCCGGGCATGGCCCGGCGCTACCGGGGTAGCGCCAGGCCATGCCTGGCGAGCGCAGCGGAACGATGCCGGCCTGGGGTCAGAACCCGAAGCGCAGGCTGGCCCAGTACGCGCGGCCCGGCTCGTTGTAGGTCGCCGCACCAGCATCACTGCTGTTGGCCTCGCGGAACAGGCGCTTGTCGGCCAGGTTGTTCACACCGAAGCCGAAGCTGACCGTGTCGGTCACCTTGTAGCGCGCGCTCACGCCCCAGATGTTGTAGGCGCCGCGATCCTGCAGCGCCACCGACGGATCGCACGTGCCGGTGCAGCGCGGGTCGTTGTTGATGTTGGTGGTAGCCGGTTCCTGCTTGCCGTAGAACGTACCGGTCAGCAGCAGCGACAGCTTGTCGGTGGCCTGCCAGTCCAGCATGGTGTTGATGGTGTACTTCGGGATCACCGACAGCGGCTGGCGCGTGGTCTTGTTCTCGTTCTCGACCATGTAGGTGAAGTTGTTGCTCCACTTCAGGCGGCTGCCCTGCTCGCCCAGCAGCGGGATCACCAGGTTGCCTTCCAGCCCCTGCACGATCGCCTTCGGCGCGTTCTCCCAGCGGAAGATGCGGCCGCGGCCATCGGCAGTCAGGCCGATCTGGTCGTAGCCGGCCTGGATCTTGTCCTTGTAGTCGTTGTGGAAGTAGGTCAGCGACGCCTGCCAGCCACTCTGCGGCGCCCACTCGATGCCCAGTTCCTTGTTCAGGCTGGTTTCCGCCTTCAGGTCCGCATTGCCGCGCATGTAGCAGCCGGCACCCAGGCTCGGCAGTGCATTCGGGCAACCGTTGCCGCGGGTGTAGTACAGATAATCCGGATTCGACTGGTACAGGTTCGGTGCCTTGAACGCACGCGCGATACCGCCCTTCACCACCCAGTCGCTGTTGATGCGGAACTGCGCGTTGAGGCTGGGGCTGGTGTTGTTGCCGAACTGGCTGTGATGGTCGAAGCGCAGGCCCGGGGTCACGATCCAGCGCTCGCCAATGTAGATGTTGTCTTCCACGAACACCGCGGTGGTCTGCGCATCGGCCTTGCCCCGCGCGCGATCCGCCGACAGGCCCGGGAAGCCGCCCCCGCTGCTGCTGGACTGGCTCATCGAGTACGGATCGGTCAGGCGGCTGTCGAGGTATTCAAAGCCCAGCGTCCAGATGTTCTCGGCACCGCCCAGCGTGGTCGGGAAGCTGACTTCACCGTCCAGCTGGTAATTGCGCAGGCGCGAGGTTGACCAGTCGGTGCCGTTGAAGCTGCCCTCCGGGCCACCTGCCAGGCCTTCATTGATGCGCGAGTTGTTCACCGCTTCCACCGCAGCCGTCACCCGCGAGGTCACGTCGCCCCAGCGGCCACGATGGGTGATCGCGCCGGTGTTGCGGTACATGCGGTTGGTCTCCGCCTCACCTTCGGCCAGCGCCGCGAGGTCGACGCCGGTGGAGGTGCCGGTGGTGCTGACCGCGCGGTCGCCGGCGTAGATGTTGCCCTGGCGGCTGGTGCCCGCCTCGAACTCGACCACCTGGTTGGCGGTCACGTCCCAGCGCAGCAGCGCGTTGACGTCGCGGTTCTTGACGCCCTCGCGGCCGGCCGGCGGCACCGCGCTCGGGTTGGTGGCGTACTGGCGGTTGAGGTCCAGCGAATCGGCGTCGGTCTTGTTGAGGTTGCCGTACAGGCGGAACGACAGGGTGTCGGTCATCGGGCCACTCAACTGCAGGCCGACGCGCTCGCTGCCGCCTTCGGCACTGTGCTCGGGCACCAGGCCGTACAGATCGACTGCACCGGTCAGGTCACCGGTCGGGCGCTTGGTGATGATGTTCACCACGCCGCCCGAGGCACCGGAGCCGTAGCGTGCTGCCGCCGGACCGCGCAGCACTTCGATGCGCTCGATCATCTCCGCCGGCACCCAGTTGGTGTCACCGCGCGTGTTGCGCTCGCCGCTGCGGCCCATGCGCACGGCGTCACGTGCGCCGATGCGTTTGCCATCGACCAGGATCAGGGTGTTTTCCGGCCCCATGCCACGCAGATCGATCTGGCGGTTGTTGCCGTACTGGCCGGAAGCGCTGTTGCCGGTCAGGTTGACGCCCGGCATGGTGCGCAGCAGCTCGGCGATGTCGTTGGCCGGCGGGCGCTTGGCGATATCCTCGGCGGTGATGGTCGAGGTACCCAGCGCCTGGCGCGCGATCTGCGAGGCGGTGACGTGCACCGTGTCGATATCGGTGGCGTCGGTCTCGGCCCGGGCGGCCAGGGCGCTGCCCGCCAGCAGGGCGGCAACGGCGAGCGCCAGCGGGCGCGGCGAAAGGACAACGGCAGGAGACATGATCTGGACCTTCTGGCAGGGCAACGGGGCCTCTGGCAAAGGGCTTGAGGCAACGACGAGGGGGAGGCGGACCGTCGCTGCAGGGCGCCTGCGGCCCGATCCGTGCGTGCATTCTCCCATCAATGCGAGTGATTCTCAAATGCGTTCACTCATTGCCGCAGCGGCGCACGTGTGCTTCGCGCACCGTGCAACCCTGCACCGCGCGTAAACTGCCCGGCTACCCCGCCATCAACCGCACGCCACCGCGGCCGATACCCGTGGTTTGCCGTACGCAGTCAGAGATCGACGTGGAAACACCCCAACTGGATGAAGCCAGCCAGCCGCTGGCCGAGGCGTGGCAGCACTGCCTGCAGCAGGCCGGCCCTGCCGCCACCGCCCAGCTGCGCGCGGCCGCCGCGGACGCACCACCGGCGCTGGCCCAGCGCTTCTATGAAGTCCTGCTGCAGGATGGCCGCGCACGCCGCTTCCTGTCCCACGAGCAGGTCAAGCAACGCCTGCAACCGGCCATGCAGCGCTGGCTGGTGCAGCTGCTGACTACCGACGCCGCCGGCATCGCCGCCACCGTCGCCTCACAGCGGGTGATCGGCGACGTGCATGCGCGGGTTGGCATCCCGGTCGATCTGGTGACCCGTGGCGCGCGCGTGCTCAAGCACGAGCTGTTCGTCCGCCTGCGCGACGATGCACCGGACAGCGCCACTGCCTTCGCCGCCATCGACTGCCTCAGTGCGATCATGGACATCGCCATGGAAGGCATGACCCTGGCCTACACGCACGCACGCGAACGCTCCAGCCGTGCCGATGCGGCGTACCGGCTGTTCTCGCTGGTGCAGAACGTCAGCACCGAACGCGAGCGCCAGCGCGCGTTGCTGCTGGACTGGGAAAACGCCCTGCTCTACGCGCTGGCCGGCCATGTGCAGGGCAGCGACAGCGCCAGCCTGGCCACCTCCGAGTTCGGCCTGTGGTTCACCCACAAGGGCATCCCCAGCTTCGGCGAAAGCAGCGAAACGCAGCAGGTGGGCCAGTTGATGGCCCGCATTGACGGGCACCTGCTGCGCGCGAGCGGCGATGCTCCGGCGCAACGACTGGCGGTGCTGCCGGCCATCCGCGAGGACCTGGCCGCGATCCGTACCTTGATGACGCTGCTGTTCGAACGCATCGGCGAACTCGACGCCGGCAGCGATGCCCTGACCAACCTGCTCAACCGGCGCTTCCTGCCCACCGTGCTGCGCCGGGAAATCGAGCTGGCCACGCGCAACCGCACGCCGTTCTCGCTGCTGCTGCTCGATCTGGACCATTTCAAGGCGATCAACGACGGCTACGGCCACGATGCCGGCGATCGCGCGTTGCAGCACGTGGCCGGCCTGCTGGGGCAGCTGACACGCGGCAGTGATTACCTGTTCCGCTATGGCGGTGAGGAGTTCGTGGTGGTGCTGGTCGCGGCCAGTGAATCCCAGGCGGGAGTGATTGCCGAAAGCCTGCGCCGGCAGATCGCGCAGTCGCCGGTGGCGCTGGCCAACGGGCAGGTATTGGCCTTGACTGCCAGCATCGGTGTGGCCGGTCACGATGGTCATCCGGATTACGAGCGGTTGATGGCGCGTGCCGATGCCGCGATGTACGAGGCCAAGCGCAGCGGCCGCAACCGCGTGGTGGTGGCCAGCGACGCGTTGCAGGACGCTCCGGGGCGGCGGGCATTGCAGCGGTGAACCGACGGAAATGCAAATTCCCGATGGTGGTGGATTCGACGGTTGGTCGACTACCGCGCAGAGCGGGGTTTTTTGCGGGCTGGCGGAAAAACAGTCGACTAACAGTCGACTCTACCAACAGTCGACTCTACCGACAGCCGACGCTACCAACAGTCGACTCTACCGACAGTCGACTCTGCCGCTTCGCACCGCGGCCGATGCAGTGAACGCCGCCACTCGCCACGCCCCCCACCACAGCACTGCCAACAGCGCGATGCCGGCCCCCAGCATGCAGACCGCCGACCAGCCATGGCGCGCCTGCATCCAGGGCCCGGCCGCCGCGCCTGCACCGCTGCCCACGGCATAGAACAGCATGTACAGCGCCACCAGGCGACCATGCTGTTCGCCCGGCGCGCGCAGCAGCAGGGCCTGGTTCGCTACATGCAGCGCCTGCCCACCAAGATCCAGCACCACCACGCCCAGCAGCAATAGCGCCAGCGACTGCGGCAGGCCCAGCAGCGGCCACCACGCGGCAAACATCAGCAGCAGCGCGCCGAGACTGACGCGATGTGCAAATCCACGGTCCATCCAATGCCCGACCCGCGCCGCAAGCAGTGCACCCACCACGCCCGCCAGACCCAGTGCACCGATGGCCGCGGTCGACCAGTGCAATGGCGGTGACGACAAAGGCAGCGGTGCCGCCGCCCAGAACACATTGAGGCCGGCAAACAACAGCAGTGCCAGCGGTCCACGCTCGCGCAGCGTGCGATCAGTACGCAACATGCCCCACATCGAGCCCAGCAGATCGCGCCAGCGCGGCGGAAGCGCTGGCACCGGCAGCGCGGGCAGGCGCCGCCACAGCAGCAGCGCCAGCACCGCTGTCACGCTGGCAGACAGCAGATAGACGGCGCGCCAGCCCAGCGCGGAGGCCACCCCACCCGATACAACGCGTGCCAGCAGCAGGCCGATGAACACCCCGCCCTGCACGGCGCCGACCACGCGCCCGCGCTGCTCGACCGGCGCCAACGTCGCGGTGTACGCAATCAGGCCCTGGGTGAGTGCAGTGCCAAGCAAGCCGGCCAGCAGCATGCCCGACAGCAGCCAGCCGGCAGTGCGCGCAGCCGCCAGCCACAGCACCGCCGCCACCAGCGCCAGCAGCTGCAACCGCAGCAGGCGGCGACGATCACCGCGGTCGGCCAATGGCAGCAATCCCAGCAAGGCCAGCACGCTGCCGGCCTGGGTCGCCGCCACCACCGCGCCCGCCGCAGCCCGATCCAGTGCGAAGGCCTGCGCCAGCTGATCCAGCAGTGGCTGTGCGTAATAGACGTTGGCAACACTGGCACCGGCGGCAACCGCGAGCAGCACCTGCAGGGAACGGGGAACGGGGATGGCGCCCATGAATGTGGTTTCATTTTGCAACTTGGTGCAGGTTAGTGACATTGGTTTTAAACTGCAACCACATTCAGCGGAACCTGCCATGTACGACAACAGCCCCTGCCCTGTCGCCCGCAGCGCCGACCTGCTCGGTGATCGCTGGGCCTTGCTGGTGATCCGCGACGCGTTCGACGGCGTCACCCGTTTCGGGGACTTCCAGCGCAGCCTCGGCGCAGCGCGCAACATCCTCAGCGATCGCCTGCGCAGGCTGGTCGAGGCCGGCATCCTGCAGCTGCAACCGGCCTCCGACGGCTCGGCCTACCAGGAATACGTGCTCACCGCCGCCGGACTGGAACTGTTTCCGCTGCTGGTCGCGCTGCGCCAGTGGGGCGAGCGCCATTGCTTCGAGGCCGGTGAGCCCCATTCACAACTGATCGAATCGGGTACGCGGCGGCCCGTGCCCTACATGCAGCCGCACGGCCGAAACGGCGAGCCGCTGCAGGCCATCCACACCCACGTGCGCAAGCTCAAGGATGCTGGCGGCGGGGCCTGACCCGCCCATTCGCGCACACCCGTGAACGCCAGCGCCCGGTAGCATCGGATCTTTCCGCTGCCGGAGGCCGCCGATGTCGCGCTGTCACCCTTCCCTGCTGACCGCCCTGCTGCTGCCACTGTTGGCCTGCGCGGCCGGAACCACACAGGCCCGCGAGGTCGCTGCACCGGCTGACCACGTACAGGCCGATGGCCCCTATGTGTTCCGCAACGGCGAGCAGTTGCAGGCGAAGTGGATCTGTGCGGACAAGGTCGAGTCGCGCACCCTGCCCATCAGCACGGCGGGGACCGACATCGCAGCACGCTGCGGCTATGAGCACACTGTGCACGTGGCCGCACCCAATGCCGCCGCGGTCTCCGTACTGCCGGCGGTCCCTCGCATCGTCGCGCTGTCCGACATCCACGGCCAGTACGGGCTGCTGGTGCGCCTGCTGCGCGCCAACAAGGTGATCGACGCACAGGACCGCTGGGCGCTGGGCAAGGACACCCTGGTCATCGCCGGCGATGTGTTCGACCGCGGCCCACAGGTGACCGAAGCGTTCTGGCTGCTGTACGGCCTGCAGCAGCAGGCGGCGGCCGTCGGTGGCGCGGTGCACTTCGTGCTCGGCAACCACGAAACCATGGTGCTGTACGACGACCTGCGCTATGTCAACCCGAAGTACCTGCGCAGCGCCCAGCTGCTCGGCCGCAGCTACCCGCAGCTGTACGGTCCCGATTCGGTGATCGGCCAGTGGCTGCGTACCCGCCCGGTACTGCTGAAGATCGGTGACACCCTGTTCCTGCACGGCGGCATCTCGCCCGAAGCCGTCGAGCTGGCGCTGGACCCTGCACGCACCAACGCGGCCTACCAGGCGTCGCTGGGCCTGCCCAAGGCCGAAGTGAAGGCCGACCCGGCCACCGCACCGCTGTATGACGGCAAAACCAGCCCGATCTGGTACCGCGGCTACTTCGATGGCCGCCTCGACACCGCCGGGGTGCAGAGCGTGCTCGACCGCCTGCAGCTCACGCGCATCGTGGTCGGCCACACCTCGATGCCGCACGTCAGCAGCCTCCATGGCGACCGCGTGATCGCCATCGACAGCAGCATCAAGAACGGCGAGAACGGCGAACTGCTGTTCATCGAGCATGGCACGCTCAGCCGTGGCCTGCTGGACGGTTCGCGGGTACCGCTGGCGCAGGGCGAGCCCGGCCTGCAGGACTGAATGGAGGGACAGCGCGACCGCACCCGGCAACGCCGCCGCGCTCCACCTTCACCCGGTTTGCGGCTACCCTCGGCAGCCGAGAGGCCCACCGCGTCCATCCGGTGGGCCTGACCGTGACAGGAGACCCCGCGCATGCGCGTTCTGATTGCTGAAGACGACCCGGACATTGCCTCCGGCCTGTGCGCCTCGCTGCGCCGGCAGGGACACGTGGTCGACCACGTCGACAATGGCGCGCACGCCGACGCCGCGCTGGGCTCGACCCAGTACGCACTGCTGGTGCTGGACCTGGGCCTGCCGCAGCTGGATGGCCGCGACGTGCTGCAGCGCCTGCGCCAGCGCGGTGATGGCCTGGCCGTGCTGGTGGTGACCGCCCGCGACGGCCTGGCCGAACGCGTGCGCGTGCTCGACCTGGGGGCCGACGACTACCTGGTCAAGCCGTTCGCACTGGACGAATTCGAAGCGCGCGTGCGCGCCCAGCTGCGCCGGGTTACCAGCAATGGCAACCCGGACCTGCGCATCGGCCGCCTGCGCATCGACCTGGCCGGGCATCGGGTGTGGATCGACGACCAGTCGCTGGAACTGACCGCGCGCGAGTTCGGCCTGCTGTCGGCGCTGGCGGTACGCGCCGAGCGCATCGTGTCGCGCGCGCAACTGGTGGAAGCACTGTGCGACTGGGGCCAGGACCTGACCGACAACGGCCTGGACATCGCCCTCCACCGCCTGCGCCGCAAGCTGCAGCCCGGCGGGATGGGCATCCGCACCGTGCGCGGGCTGGGCTACATGCTGGAAGACGCGCAGGACGACAGCACCCCGTGATCAGTGGACCGCCCAGCCTGCGCCGGCGCCTGCTCGCCTTCCTGGCGCTGCCGATGCTGGGCCTGCTCATCTTCAACACGATCCTGGCCTACTACGTTGCGTTGGACTATTCCAACCGCATCCACGACCGCAACCTGGTCGACGACACGCACTCGTTCGCGCAGATGCTCAGCACCATGCCGGTGACCAGCGACCTGTCTCCGCAAGCGCGCTTCCTCATTGAGTACGACCCCGACGGCCATCGTTATTTCAACGTCGACAGCAGCCGCAAGGGCACCCTCAGCGGCAATGCCGACTTCAGCCCCTACGCGCCCTCGCAGGACTGCACCGGCGTTCACCCTGCGCTGTACGACGGAACCCTCAACGGCCAGCAGGTCCGCATGGCCACGGTCTGCACCCAGGCGATGAACGATCCGCAGGACCAGCTGGCGGTGACCGTGGCCGAGAGCATGGCCGACCGCCGCCAGCGTGCGCGTGAGATCCTGATGATCATCATCCCGCTGATGACCATGCTGGCGCTGGGCACCGCCGCGCTGGTCTGGTTCGGCGTGACCTACGGCCTGCGCATCCTGACCCCGCTGAGGACCCGCCTGGCGCAGCGCCGCGGCGAACTGGCGCCGATCTCCGATGCCGACGTGCCGGAGGAGATCCAGCCGCTGATCAGCACCATCGACGATCTGTTCGCGCGCCAGGCGGAAATGATCACCCTGCAGAACCGCTTCATCGCCGATGCGGCGCACCAGCTGCGTTCGCCATTGGCGGGCATGGCCCTGCACGTGGACCAGGCGCTGGCGCACGGCGACCCGGACACGGTGCGCGAAGCGCTGCAGCATATCCGCCGGCTCAACCAGCGCACCGCGCGGGTCAGCACCCAGCTGCTGGCGCTGAGCCGGGCACAGACCGTGCCGGAAACGGTCGAGGCATTGGATCTGGGCGTTCTGGTACCGCAGTGGGTCGGCATGCGGGTACCGGAAGCGATCCGTGATGGCATCGATCTGGGCTACCGCGGCAGCCCCGATCCGCTGCGTGTACTCGGCAACGGCGCCATGCTGCAGGAGGCGCTGGACAACCTGATCGACAACGCCCTTCGTTATGCCGGCCCCAATGCGACTGTCACGGTGGGCGTGCATGCGCTGGACGACAATGATGTCGAACTGTATGTGGAAGACAACGGTCCCGGCGTGCCCGACGACGTGATGCCACGACTGGGCGAGCGCTTCTTCCGGGCGCCGGGCACCGCTGCCAGCGGCACCGGCCTCGGCCTGGCCATCGCGCATGAGGCAGTGGAGCACTTCGGCGGTCGCCTGAGCTTCCTCAACCGCCCCGGCGGTGGGCTGAAGGTCGCCATCACGCTGCCGCTGCTGAAGGGCCCCTGACCCGGCCCGGGGCGCTGAAAGGCTGGTGAAAATCGCGCTTGCGATCCTGCCATTCCCACTGCCGTCCCGGAGCCGCCAGGTGATCGAATCGCACGACTTCTTCCTCCCCGGTGGCCCGCAGGGCGTGCTGCTGGTCCATGGCCTGACCGGCACCCCGGCGGAAATGCGCATGCTGGGCAAGGGGTTGAACAACGCGGGTTTCACCGTGCACGGTGTGCAGCTGCCCGGCCACTGCGGCACCGTGGATGACCTGCTGGCGACCACCTGGGAACAGTGGTACCAGGGCGTGGAAGATGCGGCGGCCAGCCTGCGCGGCAAGGTCGACCAGCTGTTCGTGGGCGGCCTGTCGATGGGCGCGGTGCTGTCGCTGGCGTTGGCCGCACGACGCCCGGAATGGGTGTCCGGCGTCGGCGTGTATGGCGCCACGTTCCGCTACGACGGCTGGAACATCCCGGCCGTGGCCCGCCTGTCGTTCCTGCTGCCATGGTTCAAGCGCTTCAACATCGGCCGCGACCGCATGTTCATGGAAGAACCGCCGTACGGCCTGCGTGACGAGCGCCTGCGTGCGCAGGTCAGCGCCGCCATGCTCTCCGGCGACAGCGCCGCCGCTGGCCTGCCGGGCAACCCCTGGCACGCACTGGCCGAAATGCGTGCGCTGAGCCACTGGACCCGCCGCCACCTGCACCAGGTCACCGCGCCCTGCCTTGTGATGCACGCCCGCGAGGACGACGTGGCCAGCATCGGCAATGCCGAACTGGTGATGTCGCGGGTCAGCGGCCCGAAGGAACTGGTGGTGCTGGAAGACAGCTACCACATGATCACCATCGACCGCGAACGCCGCGACGTGATCCGCCGCAGCGCACGCTTCTTCACCGAGATCGGCGAACGCAACGGCGTGCTCAAGGCGGTGGCCTGAAATGGGGGCGCTCGCCACGCTGCTGTGGCTGGCCAATGTCGTGCTCGATACCGGTGGCCAGCTTGCTTTCAAGGCCGCGGCCAGCGACCCGCAGGACGGCGAAGGGCTGCAGCGCTGGAAACACATGCTCAGCCGGCCGTGGCTGTGGATCGGCATCGCCTGCTACGTGCTTGAGTTCGTCGCCTGGATCGCGTTCCTGTCGCTGGTGCCGCTGTCCAAGGGCGTGCTGCTGGGCTCGATCAACATCGTCGCGCTGATGATCGCCGGCCGCATTCTGTTCCGCGAAAAACTCACGCCGTTGCGGGTGACCGGCATGCTGCTGGTCACCGCAGGCGTGGCGGTGGTTGGGGCCGGCTCATGAGGCGCCTGTATGTGATCGGCTTCCCGCTGCTGATGGCCTTCGACACATTGGCGCAGCTGTGCTTCAAGTACGCCGGTGATGCCGCGTTGCCGGTCGAGGCCAACACCGCATGGCTGCTGCGCGTACTGTCGCAGCCGTGGGTGTACGGCGCCATCCTCGGCTACGTCGGTGCATTCTTCACCTGGATGAGCCTGCTGCGGCATGCGCCGATCGGCCCCGCGTTCGCGGCCTCGCACCTGGAAGTGATCAGCGTGCTGCTGCTGTCGGCCTGGCTGTTGAACGAACCGCTGACCCTGCATCACCTGGTCGGCGCGGTCCTGATCGTGGCCGGCATCGTCTGCCTGGGGCGCGCCGAAGCGGACGATCCGCACAGTCCTGCCGAAAGTACTGCATGAGCGCGTTGCGATGAACCTGTTCGCGCGCGAGCTGCCGCCCACCGCCGGCCTGCCGATGCAGGCCAGCGACTTCCTTCCCGGCGGTGGCGACCTGCGCGCGATCCTGGCCAGCCAGCTCGGCACGCCGCCGCTGCAGTTGACCTGTTCCGGCACGCACGCGCTGCTGATCGCCCTGCGCACCCTGCGCAAGCGCGCACCCAAGCGCGACACCGTGATCCTGCCGGCCTACACCTGCCCGCTGGTGCCAATCGCGGTCCACAGCCTGGGCTTGCGCGTGCAGTTGTGCGATACCCGCCCCGGCCACTTCGACTTCGATCCCGGTCAGCTCAGCCGCCTGGCCGATGCACGCACGCTGGCGATCCTGCCCACCCATCTGGGCGGTCGCATCGCCGATGTCGAGCGGGCCTGCGAGGTTGCACGCGGCGCCGGTGCCTGGGTGATCGAGGATGCCGCGCAGGCGCTCGGCGCACGGGTCGGCAACACCAGTGTCGGCCTGCGCGGCGATATCGGTTTCTTCAGTCTGGCCGCCGGCAAGGGCCTGAGCCTGCACGAAGGCGGCCTGCTGATCAGCCGCGATGACGAGCTGCGTGCCGCGCTGGCCGCACATGCCGCCGAACAGGTGCCCTTCAGCCTGCGCTGGGAACTGCTGCGCAGTGTGCAACTGCTCGGCCTGGCCGCCTGTTATCGGCCATCGCTCCTATCGCTGGTGTACGGAAATCCGCTGCGCGGCGCGTTGCAGCGTGGCGACCTGGAAGAAGCGGTCGGTGACATCTTCCCGCTGGAGATTCCGCAGCACCGGGTCAGCCAGTGGCGGCAGAACATCGGTGCCCATGCCGCGCGGCGGTTGCCTGCCTTCCTGCAGGCAGGTCGCCTGCGTGCATTGCAGCTGCGCGTGCAGCTGGCACAGCTGCCGGCGGTCGAGGTGGTCGACGGAATGCCGGGTACCGGCGGCACCTGGCCGATGCTGATGCTGCTGCTGCCCAGCCAGGAAGCCCGCGATGCCGTGCTGAAAGACCTTTGGCCACGCGGTCTCGGCGCCAGCCGCATGTTCATCCATGCCCTGCCCGACTACGCCTACCTTCGCGGCATCGTGCCGGCCGCCGAAGTGTCCAACGCGCGCGACTTCGCCGCACGCATGCTGACCCTTGGCAACAGCGCCTGGCAAACCCGTGAAGAGACGGCCGAAATACTGCAGGCCCTGGCCCGCGCCTGACCCGCACGCGCAGGCGTGGCCTGCCCTCCGCGCATTCAACCATGCACCTTCCTGAATGCTTTCCCAGCCCGTCAGAAGAGCCTTTCAACAGGAAAGGAACGAGAAAGGCGGCCTGCCTACATTGAGCCTGCCCCGGCATCGGGCCGGGCATTTCTTTCATCGACGGACCTGCCCATGCACTGGAGCATCCTGTGTGACTTCGACGGCACCATCAGCCTCGAAGATGTCATCGACTCGCTGCTGGAGAAGTACGGCCAGCCGGGCTGGCAGGCGCTGGAAGACCAGTGGAAGGCCGGAAAGATCGGCTCGCGCGAATGCATGCAGGGCCAGGTGCGGCTGCTGAAGCTGGACCCGGCCACGCTCGATGCGCACCTGGACCAGGTGCAGATCGATCCGGGCTTCGCCGCCTTTGTCAGCCGTGCCGAACAGCTGGGCGTGCCGCTGCGCATCGTCAGTGACGGCCTGGACTATGCGATCCACCGCATCCTCGCCAACCATGGCCTGTCGCGACTGCCGGTGGTGGCCAACCACCTGCGCTGGTGCGGGGACCACTGGGAACTGGAATCGCCCTACCAGGCCGAAGGCTGCCGCAGTGGCACCTGCAAATGCACCTGCGCCGCGCAGGCGCGCGCCAATGAAGCACCGCGCGTGCTGATGATCGGCGACGGCAGCTCGGATTTCTGCGTGTCCGAAGACGCCGACTTCGTGTTCGCCAAGCGCCGCCTGATCACCCATTGCACGAATGCCGGCATCGAGCATGCCGCCATCGATACCTTCCACGATGCAGTCGCGCTGTTGCCGCGCCTGCTCGATGGCAGCCTGCTGCAGCCACGTCGCATCGACGCCAGCCCGCAGCCCGCCGCACTGCCCCTGCTGCTGGCCACCGCCTGAGCACTCCCTTCCAGCCGCGCTCCCCCGTTGCTCCCTTTCGAACGTCCTTCACGGAACCGAACTGCATGAACATTTTTGACAAGAACGCCGACGCCGCTGCCTCCGACGCGCAGCTGCTGGCCGACGAAGTCCGCTACAGCTCCTTCGGCGACACCGTCCACTACGTCGACCCGCCCAAGATTTTCCAGCGCGGCGAAGGCAGCTACATGTTCGACGGTGCGGGCGTGCCCTACCTCGACCTGCAGATGTGGTACTCGGCCTGCAACTTCGGCTACAGCAACAAGCGCCTGAACGATGCACTGAAGGACCAGATCGACACCCTGCCGCAGGTTGCCAGCCAGTACCTGCACCCGACCCGCGTGCAGCTGGCCAAGACCATTGCCGTGGACATGCACGAGAAGTTCGGCCTCGATGGCCGCGTGCACTTCAACGTCGGCGGCGCGCAGGCCATCGAGGATTCGCTGAAGATCGTGCGCAACGCGCGCGGCGGCAAGAGCCTGATGTTCGCCTTTGAAGGTGGCTACCACGGCCGTACCCTCGGTGCCTCGTCGATCACCTCCAGCTACCGCTACCGCCGCCGCTACGGCCACTTCGGCGAGCGTGCGATGTTCATCCCGTTCCCGTATCCCTTCCGTCGCCCGAAGGGCATGACCCCGGACGAGTATTCCGACCACTGCGTGTGGCAGTTCGAGCGCCTGTTCGAAAGCGAGTACAACGGCGTGTGGGATCCCAAGGTCGGCCAGGCCGAGTACGCCGCGTTCTACGTCGAGCCGATCCAGGGCACCGGCGGCTACGTCATTCCGCCGCGCAACTTCTTCACCGGCCTCAAGCGCGTGCTGGACAAGTACGGCATCCTGATGGTCGTCGATGAAATCCAGATGGGCTTCTGGCGCACCGGCAAGCTGTGGTCGATCGAGCACTTCGGTGTCACCCCGGACGTCCTGGTGTTCGGCAAGGCGCTGACCAACGGCCTGAACCCGCTGTCGGGCCTGTGGGCACGCGAAGAGCTGATCAACCCGACCGTGTTCCCGCCGGGCTCCACCCATTCCACCTTCAACTCCAACCCGCTGGGCACCCGCCTGGGCCTGGAAGTGCTGAAGCTGGGCAAGGAAATGGACTACGAGCGCACCGTGCCGGAAAAGGGCGCGTACTTCCTCGACGGCCTGCGTGGCCTGCAGAAGCGCCACCCGGAAATCGGCGACGTCGACGGCCTCGGCCTGGCCCTGCGCGCCGAGATCTGCCAGGCCGACGGCTACACCCCGAACAAGGAACTGCTGGACCGCATGGTCGACATCGGCCTGGCTGGTGACCTGCTGCACGACGGCAAGCGCATGGGCCTCGTGCTCGACGTGGGTGGCTGGTACAAGAACGTGATCACCTTCGCGCCGTCGCTGGACATCAGCTACGAAGAGATCGACCTGGCGATCACCCTGCTCGACCAGGCGCTGACCAAGGCCAAGGGCTGAGGTTGGATGCGCTGCCGGTTCCCGTGCCGATGGAAATGACGTCACGTGCCTCCAGCACCGCGCTGGAACCGGCCGCGCTGCTGGAGGGCTTCCTGGCCCACCCGCCGCTCGGATTCGAGGCAGGCCGGCTTCCCAGCGGCCTGCCGACCTTCCGTGCGCCGCTGGACCTGACCACCACGATGGACGACGAACTGCGCGGCAGGCTGCTCGGCCTGCCGCTGTCGCGCCTGTGGCGGCCATGGATCACCTGGAAGACCCGCTTCGTCGGTGCCACCAGCACCGAGTACACCCCGCTGCCGGCACACGTCGCGCCGGAGGCGCTGGCCGAGGACGTGACGCGTCACGCGATCGGCGATACCCGGCTGCTGGTGGTCAAGGACCTGGCCATCGATTCACCGCTGCTGGATGATGCAGCCAATGCACACAGCGGTGCCTTCCTACAGGCGCTGCTGGCACGCGGCTTCGTCGAACTGGAAGGCATGCCGCTGGCCTGGGTGGCGATCGATTTCGATTCGCTCGACGGCTATCTCGGCCGCCTGTCGTCCTCGCGCCGCAAGAACATCCGGCGCAAGCTGCGTTCGCGCGATGAGCTGCAGATCGACTGCATCGCCACCGGTGATCCGGCCCTGGCCGACCCGCAGCTGCAGGCCGAACTGCATGCGCTGTACCTGGGCGTGTATGCGCAGAGCGCGGTGCATTTCGACCAGCTCGACCTGCCCTACTTCCAGCACCTGCTGGCCGACAGCCTGGGCCAGGGACGCATGTTCCTGTACCGCCACCAGGGCCGGCTGATCGGCTGGAACCTGTGCTACGTGCATGCCGGCAAGCTCGTGGACAAGTACATCGGCCTGGCCTACCCGCAGTCGCGCGAGCACAACCTGTACGCCGTCAGCTGGATGCACAACCTCGAGTACGCCTTGCAGCACGGCCTGAGCCACTATGTGGCCGGCTGGACCGACTCGCGCATCAAGGCCGAGCTGGGCGCCCGCTTCACCTCCACCCGGCATGCGATCCACGCACGTTCCCCGCTGCTGCGTGCCGCCCTGCGCCGGCTGGCCCCCTACCTGCAGGGCGAACCTGATGGAGGCGGCTGAGCGATGCTTGTGCGTTCCCCACTGATCCTCGACCTGGACGGTGGCGTGCTGCCACTGCCGCAGGCACAGACCCTGGCGCTGCCGCAGTGGCACGATCCACTGCGCTTCGCCTGCAGCAACGCCACCCTGGATCGCTTCGGCGTTGAAGTACTGGCATCGCTGCCTGCGCAACCCGGCACGGTGATGCTCGGCAGTGGTGACTTCCATCACCTCAGCCTGCCGCTGCTGCGCCGCATGCGCGCACAGGCGCCGTTCCAGCTGGTGGTACTGGACAACCATCCGGACAACATGCGTTTTCCGTTCGGCATGCACTGCGGCTCATGGGTGAATGCCGCCAGCAAGCTGCCGCAGATCTCGCACATCCATGTGCTCGGCATCACCTCCAGCGACATCGGCCTCGGCCATGCCTGGGAGAACCACTGGCGCCCGTTGCTGGGTGGCCGCCTGACGTACTGGTGCATGGACGTGGATGTCGGCTGGGGCCATCGCCTCGGCATGGGCCACGCGTTCCGCCGCTTCGAGCACCCTGAAGCGCTGGTGGCTGCGTTCGCTGCCGAACAGGCCAAGTCGCCACAACCCACCTACCTGTCCATCGACAAGGACGTGTTTGCCGAAGACGTGGCGCGCAGCAACTGGGATCAGGGCCGCTTCCAGCTGGAGGACGCACTGGTGGTGATCGAGGCGCTGCGCGCCGGCGGCCTGGTTGGCAGTGACATCACCGGCGAAGTGTCGCTGGCCAACTACCGCAGCCGCTTCAAGCGCTGGCTGTCGTCGCTGGATGGCCAGCCGGACATCAGCGCCGACGATCTTCCTGCCTGGCAGGCCCGGCACCAGCAGGTGAACCGCGAACTGCTGGCCGCGATGGCTTCGGTCCCGATGGCCTGCTGACCGCTGGCCGGCAATGCCAACCAAGGTTGGCAACTACCAGAGCCGGGTAGAGCCGAGCCCACGCTCGGCTGGCGCCTTCTGTAGAGTCGAGCCATGCTCGACTGAGGGGACCGCGAACAGCAGCCGAGCATGGCTCGGCTCTACACTGGGTTCCCACCCCGGAGCCCTCGCCATGCCCCAGACCGTCATCCCGCAACTGCGCATGCGCCACGCCGACACCACCCTGCCGTTCTACGTGCAGGGGCTGGGTTTCGTGGTCGACTGGGAACACCGCTTCGAACCCGGCTTCCCGCTGTTCGCCCAGCTCACCCGTGATGGCCAGACGATCTTCCTCACCGAGCACAGCGGCGACTGTGAAGTCGGCGGCGCGGTGTACTTCATCGTCGAGGATGTCGACGCCCTGCACCGTGCCTTCAGCGCCGCAAACGTGCCGATCGAACAGCCGCCGCATGACACCGAGTGGGGCAGCCGCGAGATGCTGCTGCGCGACCCTGACGGCAACCGACTGCGCTTCGCCACCCACGTGGACTGAACGGCACCGGCTTGAGATGGATATACGAACCATATACGCTTCGTATATCCACTCCTCGAGAACCGCCCATGGGCATCGTCAACATCGATGACACCCTGCACGACCAGCTGCGCCGTGCCTGCACTGTCTCCAGTCGCTCGATCAACGCCCAGGCCAACTTCTGGATCCGGGTCGGCATGTTGTGCGAGATGAACCCCACGCTGAGCTTCCAGGACATCGTCGCCAGCGAACTGCGCGCGGCCGGGGTACAGCCGCAGGCGCTGGCGCCCGGGCGGGCCTGACATGGCGATGATCAAGCAGCCGCACGAGATCGCGCTGATGGCCGAATCCGGGCGCCTGCTGGCACAGGTATTCGCTGCGCTCGACCAGCTGCCGCTTCAGGGCCGCAGCACGATGCAGATCAACGACTTCGTCGAGCGAATGATCGTCGACGAGCTGCAGGCGCGGCCGGCCAGCAAGGGCCAGTACGGCTTCCCGTACGTGCTCAACACCTCGATCGACAACGTCATCTGCCACGGGGTGCCCAGCACCACCGACGTGCTGCGCAACGGCCAGATCGTCAACCTCGACATCACCCTGGAAAAGAACGGCTACATCGCTGATTCCAGCACCACCTACCTGGTGGGCGAGGTCGACTACACCGCGCGCCGGCTGGTGCAGACCGCCTACCAGGCGATGTGGAAAGGCATCGCCACAGTGCGCCCCGGCGCGCGCCTGGGCGACATCGGCCACGCCATCGCCCGCCACGCGCGCATCCACGGCTACAGCGTGGTGAAGGAATACTGCGGGCACGGCATCGGCCAGGAGATGCACGAGGAACCGCAGATCCTGCACTACGGCCACCCCAATACCGGCATGGTGCTGGAGGAAGGCATGGTGTTCACCATCGAGCCGATGCTCAACCAGGGCAAGCCGGCCATCCGCCAGCAGCCGGACGAATGGCCGGTCTACACCCGCGACGGCAAGCTGTCGGCGCAGTTCGAACACACCGTCGCGGTCACCCGCAACGGCGTGCGCGTGCTGACTCTGCGTCCGGGGGAAACGCCGTTGTGCGCGGTGGAAACGGCCTAGAGCGGGCGCAACAGCAGCAGGGTGGCGAGGCAGAACATGAAGATCGCCACGCCAGCGTCCATCACCCGCCACGCAGCCGGCCTGCGGAACACCGGCTGCAGCAGCCGCGCGCCATAGCCCAGCGCACAGAACCAGATCACGCTGGCTGCGCAGGCGCCGGCAGCAAACGCCCAGCGCAGATCGCACGGATAGCGCGTGGACAGGCTGCCCAGCAGCACCACGGTATCCAGGTAGACGTGCGGATTGAGCAGGGTGAACGCCAAGCAGGTCAGCAGCACCTGCCGTCGATTGCCACCCTCCACCTCGCCCGCTGCCAGCGCACTGCCACCGCGCCACGCGCGCAGCCCTGCCTGCAGGCCATACCAGAGCAGGAACGCTGCAGCACCGAAGCGCAGCACCTGCAGCAGCAACGGCCACTGCAGCACCAGCGCGCCCATGCCGCCCACGCCCGCCAGGATCAGCGCGATGTCGGCGCCGGCGCAGGCGGCCACCACCGTTCCCACGTGACGTTGCTGCAGGCCCTGGCGCAGCACGAAGGCATTCTGTGCGCCGATGGCGATGATCAGGCCGGCGCCCGCGAACAGGCCGGCGACGGTAGCGGCGATCCACATCAGGACAAGCCAGTCAGCCAAGGGACGCGCAGGGTGCGGTCAACGGACGATTAAGACAATCTGGTTTTTCTTTATCCTGTGCAGAAAAACTGAAGAGGCCCCGCATGGACCTGGTACATCCACAACTGGCCGCGTTCGCTGCCGTGCTGGAGGAAGGCAGCTTCGAGGCCGCCGCACGCCGCCTGTCGATCAGCCCGTCGGCGCTGTCGCAGCGGATCAAGGCACTGGAGGACCGGCTCGGGCAGGTGCTGCTGGTACGCCAGGCGCCGTGCCGCCCTACCGCCGCCGGTGAGGCGCTGCTGCGTCGGGTACGGCCGATGCAGGCGCTCGAAGTCGAGGCATTGGCCGAGCTGCTGCCCGAACGTGGCCGTGACGCCGTGCGTACGCCGATCCCGCTGGCGGTCAATGATGATTCGCTCGATACGTGGTTCGTGCCGGCCATCGCCGACCTGCACCAGCGCCATGGCTACCTGTTCGACCTGCGCATGGATGACCAGGACCACACCCTGCAGCTGCTGCGCGATGGCAGCGTGCTGGGTGCGGTCACCGCCGAAAGCCAACCGGTGAAGGGCTGCAACGTGCATCCGCTGGGTGCCATGCGCTACCACGCCATCGCCTCACCGGGCTTCGCCCGCCAGTACTTCAGCGACGGCATGCAGGCCACGGCACTGGCACGCGCGCCGATGCTGGTGTTCAACCGCAAAGATGAACTGCAGTGGCGCTTCGTACGACGCCTGACCCGCGCACGCCTGCAGCCGTCGCTACACTACCTGCCCTCTTCCACCGGTTTCGTCGAAGCCGCCGCGTGCGGACTCGGCTGGGGCATGGCCCCGGAAACGCTGGCCGCACCTGCGGTGCGCGCCGGCCGCGTAGTGGTACTGGAACCCCGTCGCTGGCTCGATGTGCCGCTGTACTGGCAGCATGCCGCGGTGCGCTCAAGTACGCTGCAGCACATCACCCAGGCGCTGCGCACTGCGGCCAGCGGCACCCTTCGTTGAGGACAATCCGATGACCGCAGACCCGGGCTTCACGCCGCGCGCACTACCGTTTGCGCACTTCTTTACCACTGGGACGGCATGGGCGTGATCGGCCGACGTACAAGGATGCACCGCGCGAAGCCCGCGCTGGCGTTGGCGCTGGCGACCTGCCTGCCATTCGCTGCGTCCGCGCAGAACAACACCGACGTACCTGCATTGGACTGGGAACAGGCGCGGCAGCGCCTGGAGCAGGTCTCCGATGCACTGGCGGCCGCTGACGCAGCGGTACGCAACAAGCAGGACCTGCAGGACGCCACCCGCCTTCTGCGCCTGCCGGAGATCACCGGCGAAGTGCGCCGCCTGCAGTTCCAGAAGACCCTCACCCTGCCACTGGGCTCGCTGGCCCCCGTGGCTGAAGCCTTCGGCATCGATTCGCCGCTGTCGTTCACCGAGCGCGACTGGAGAACGCGCCCGGTGGTGACGGCTGTGCTACCCCTGTACACGGGCGGCGTGATTCCGGCCGCACAACGTGCCGCCAGTGCCGCCCACGAACAGGCCAGTGCCGAACGCGAAGCACAGCGCCAATCGCTGACCGTGCAACTGGCCCAGGCCTACTTTGGCCAGCGCCTGGCCGAGCAGGCAGTGGACGTACGCCGCGACGTGCGCGATGGCCTCAACCAACATCTGTCCGATGCGGAAAAGCTGGAACGCGAGGGCTTCGCCACCCGTGCCCAGCGCCTGCAGGCCACCGTGGCCCGTGACAAGGCCGAGCGCGAGTACCAGAAGACGGTGAACGACTTGGCCACGCTGAAGGCCGCGCTGTCCACGCTGCTGCGCAGTGGCGGCGAGGTGCAGCCGGTGTCGCCGCTGTTCGTGCAGCGCGTGCCACTGGAACCGGTGGCCAGCTTCGAGCGCACCGCGCAGGCGCGCCAGCCACAGATCGCACGCCTGCGGGCGATGGTGGCACAGGCCGAACAGGGCGTGCGCGTGCAGCAGGCCAAACTGAAACCGCAGATCTTCGCCTTCGGCCAGTACGACTTCCGCCGCCGCGACGAAATGCTGACCGACCCGGACTGGGCATTCGGCATCGGCCTGAAGTACACCTTCCTGTCGCCGAACTCGCGGCCGGCGCAGATCAGCGCTGCGCGCGCGCAGCAGGAGCAGGCCGAAGCCGGCCTGCGCGAGGCCGAGAACCAGGTCGCGCTGGGCGTGCGCAAGGCCTGGAACGAACTGGAAATCGCCCGGCAGCAGTTCGTACTGCTCGACAGCAGCATCGCCCAGGCACAGGAAAACCTGCGCCTGCAGGAGCTGGCGTTCCGCGAAGGCCAGGCGACGTCACTGGATGTGATCGACGCGCGGCTCGGCCTGGGTGGCGCCCGTGTCGAGCGCGCGCAGGCCGCCTACCAATACGATATTGCGCTGGCGCAGTTGCTGGAGGTCAGTGGACAGATGGACCGTTTTGAAGAATACCGGCGCCGTGCGGACGAGGTGATCGACCATGAGTGATGTGCTGCACGACGAAGCGAAAACGCCCCCGGGCAAACGCCGCCTGGGTCCGATCCTGGTAGTGGTGCTGCTGGTCGTGGTGGTGCTGGGCCTATGGCTAGCCTGGCGCAGCCCCGCCGACCAGATCCAGGGCATGGCCGATGCAGACACGATCAACGTGGCCGCCAAGATCACCGCGCGCGTGGCCGAACTGAAGGTGCGCGAGGGGGACCGCGTGCAGCCCGGGCAGGTGCTGTTCCTGCTCGACAGCCCCGAAGTGGCCGCCAAGGAACAGCAGGCCCATGGCGCACTGGCGGCCGCGCAGGCGGTGGCCGACAAGGCCGACGAGGGCGCGCGCAGCGAGGACATCCGCGCCGCCGAAGCGAACTGGAAGCGCGCCGAAGCCGGTGCGACGCTGGCCGAGGCCACCTACCGGCGCGTGCAGAACCTGTTCAACGAAGGGGTGATGACCCGGCAGAAGCGCGATGAAGCGCATGCCCAGGCCACCAGCTCGCGCGAACTGGCGCGTGCCGCCCGCGCGCAGTACGACATGGCATTGGCAGGCGCCCGCGAGCAGGACAAGCGCGCCGCTCAGGGCCAGGTGCAGCAGGCACAGGGCGCCGTGGCCGAGGTCAACGCCGCGCGTGCCGAAGTGGAAGGGCGCGCGCCGGTAGCGGGCGAGATCAACAAGCGCATGGCTGACCCGGGTGAACTGGTGCCGGCCGGCTACCCGGTGTTCACCCTGGTCGACATCGATCGCATGTGGGTGGCGATGAACCTGCGCGAATCGCAGATGCAGGGCCTGAAGGTCGGCAGCAAGCTGAAGGGCAGCGTGCCAGCCCTCGGCCTGGACGGCGAATTCGAGGTCTATTTCATCAACCCGGCCGGCGACTACGCGACCTGGCGTACCACCCGCCAGTCGTCCGGCTACGACGTCCGCAGCTTCGAGGTGCGGGTGCGCCCGGTACGCCGCATCGAGGGCTTCCGCCCCGGCATGAGCGTGCTGTTCGCATGGCCCCAGCACTGAGCCCGGATACTGGCGGTTTCGGCGCCTCGTGGCGGCGCGAACTGCAGGCGCTGCGCGGCAACCGCGCCGACCTGATGCTGGTGACCCTGCTGCCGCTGCTGATGCTGGCGGTGATGGCGTGGATGTTCACCCCGTCGGTGATGCGCGATATCCCCATTGCTGTGGTCGACCTGGACCACAGCAGTGACAGCCGCCTGCTGCTGCGCATGCTCGATGCCAGCCCCGGCGTGCGCATCGCCAGCCAGCCTGCGGACATGGAAGAGGCACGTTCGCAGCTGCGCCGCCTGGATGTATTCGCCATCGTGCTGGTGCCGCGCGACGTCACCCGCCAGGCGCTGCGCGGCCGCCAGGGCACGGTGTTCGCCTATTACAACGCCACCTACATGACCACCGGCCAGTCCGCCGCGCGGGACATCGGCGATGCAGTCTCGGCCTGGAATGCACGCCTGCTGCGCGAGCGCATCGGCCTGCAGGTCGGCCCGGGCAAGCTGCGTGCAGCCCCGATCGCAGTGCAGTCGGACATCCTCTACAACCCGGCGCGCAGCTACGAATTGTTCCTGCTGCCGCTGATCTTCCCGGCGGTGCTGTCACTGGTGCTGGCACTGGCCGTGGCCGGCAGCCTCGGCCGCGAAATCCGCGACGGCACCCTGCCCGCCTCGCTGGGCCGCACACCGTGGACTGCCATTGCCGGCAAGATTGCGCCGTACATCCTGCTGTTCTCGCTGTATGGCGCGCTCGGGCTGGGCTACCTCGCCTGGCTGCGCGGTGATGGCGTGGCCGGCAGCGTACTTCTGCTGCTGCTCGCGCAGCCTTTGTTCTACCTGGCCACCGCCGCCTACGCGCTGTTCTTCGTTGGCGTCACCCGCGACATGGGCACCGCACTGTCCGCGGTGGGCCTCAGCATCGGCACCGCACTGGCGTTCTCCAGCGCCACATTCCCGGTGCTGGACGGGCCGTTGTTCACCCGTGTCTGGCACCAGCTGCTGCCGCTCAGCGCCTATATCAAGCTGCAGACCCAGCAGCAGTTCATCGGCTCGCCGCTGCTGGTCTCGCTGTGGCCACTGGCCACGCTGCTGCTGATGGCAGTGGTGGCTGGCGGCATCGGCGGCCTGCGCCTGATCGCCTTCGCGCGTACCCCAGAAGCCGCACAGCCGGCGGGGGGCGACGCATGAGCGCACTGTGGCGCAGCCTCCGGCAGACCCTGATGGCGGTCCTGTGCGACCGCTACGCGATCGTGGTGATGGTCGGCGCGGTGATCCTGTACTCGTTCTTCTACCCCGCCGCGTACCGCCACCAGGTAGCCGGCAACCTGCCGGTGCTGGTGGTGGACGAAGACCACAGCGCCACCAGCCGCGAACTGCTGCGCAAGCTCGATGCACTGCGGGTCGCACGCGTGGTCGGGCAACCAGCGGATACCGACAGCGCGCGCCAGCAGCTGGAAGCCGGCCATGCCGAGGGCATCGTGCTGATTCCGGCCAACCTGGAGCGCGACATCCTGCGCGGGCACCCGGCCAAGCTGGTACTGCTCGGCAACGGCGCCTACCTGGGCCGCGCCAGCTGGGTGCTGGGCAGCGTGGCCGACGCGCTGGGCGCGTTCGGACGTGACGCGGTGGTCGGCCAGGCCGCCTTCATGGGCGCGCCGCAGGCGCCGCCCGTCACCCTGGTGCAGCGCCCGCTGTACAACACCCAGGAAGGCTATGGCAGCGCCATCGTGCCCGGCGTGGCCGAGCTGATCGTTCACCAGACCCTGTTGATGGGCATCGGCGTGCTGCTCGGTGGCCGCCGGCTCGCGCTGGGCCGGCGCCTGCGCTTTGACCCGCCAACGCTGGCGGGCATGGCATTGGGCTTCAGCCTGATCGGCCTGTTCGGCCTGTTCTACTACGCCGGTTTCACCGCGTGGGTGCAGGACTATCCGCGCGGCGGCAATCCGCTGGGGCAACTGCTGGGTGGCACCTTGTTCATCGCCGCCACGGTGGCGTTCGGCCTGTTCGTCGGCAGCTTCTTCCGCACCCGCGAACGCGCCTTCCAATACATCATCGCTACCTCGATCCCGCTGTTCTTCCTGGCCAACCTGTCGTGGCCGGCGGTGATGACGCCGCAACCGCTGGTCTGGCTGGCGCAGCTGCTGCCGACCACCTCGGGCATCAACCTGATGGTGCGCCTGAACCAGATGGACGCCCGCCTGGCTGAAGTCGGCCACGAACTGATCACCCTCACCGTCCTGCTGCTGCTCTACGGCAGCCTCGCCGCCTGGCGCCTCCTCGAAAGAAAGGGGACGGACGGGATTAAGTCGTAAACGGCAAGGTCGGGGGATTGCGACTCAATCCCCTCCGCGCCCTTTTCAGGGGTCGGGCGCGTACCAGAACGGGATGCGGTACTCGCGGCGTCGCTCCGGGCCGCGTTCGCCCCCTTCGGCATTCCAGACCAGGCTCAGGTCATGGCGACCGGGTGCCAGCGTCGCCATGGGCAGATAGCCCACCAGTCCACGCATGTCGAGATCGCGGCGCTCCATCGGCATGAAGTCGTGCAGGTCAACCGGCGTGCCATCCAGCTGCACCTGCCACAACCGGGACAGGCACTCCACCGCTGCGCTGGCAGCCTTTGCGCCAGTCGCTTCATTGCGTGCGGCGGGCAAGGCGGTGCAGTGCTGGCGCGCCAGCGGGTTGTCGCGCTGGGGGCGGTGTGGAATGAACACACGCAGGCGTGAACCACTGATAGTGTCCGACGGGATCATCGGCTACGGCAGCAGCTGATCGTGCGCCGAACGCATCGATTCGTAATGCGCGCTCAACATGCCGTGTTCGACGGCCTCGTCGGTCATCACCTGGTAGCGGTTGAACAGCGAGAACTTCACTGAACCCAGCACCTGCACCCCGCCCAGCACCATGGCCACCATCACCGCCAGCAGATAGACCGCCATGAACGAACGCGAGCGCAGGTTGCTCTGCAGGGTCAACTGCATGGTCTGCATCAGGCGCAGCAGGGGAATCCGTTGCAGGCCTGCCAGGAAGCGCTGCAGCCACCGCTGCAGGCCGTCATAGGGCCGGTCGCGCCGCTGCCGGCGCACAATGACACGCTCCAGCAGTGCAGGAACCAGTGCGAGTACAAGCAGGCTGGCCAGCACGGTACCGACCACGATCATGGCCACACGATCGGAACCGCCGGCAAGCGCACTGATCGCCATCGCCGCGCACAACGTCAGCACGGCCACCACCAGAGTACCGGCCAGCGTCTGTACCGCCAGCAGCGTGGTGGAGAAGAGCATGGTGGCCAAACGATCAGCGCGTTCGATGCTGCCGTCCAGGCCACCGTCGCGCGCCTTGAGGAAAGCGCGCGATACCGGGCCCATCTGCGGCAGCCGTTCCCAGTCGATGCCCTTGGGAAAGTGCGATTTCAGCCCGATCAGGCCTATCCAGTACCCGCGCACGGTCAGATGCGCGATCAGCGCTACCGCCAGCACGTAACACATGCCCACGCTGATGCTGAAACCAAACCACAGCACCTGGAAGTACATGCCTTCCGTGTGCAGGCTGCTGCGCGCCCACGCATCGAACAGGTAGCCAGGCACCGCCAACAGGGCGAACGCCAGCAGGCCGGAAATGAACAGTTCCAACTCATCGGTACGCTCGCGCAGCCGACCGAAGCGCGTGCTCGCCTCGGGTCCGGGCTCGCGGTCGGCAACCGGAACGTGCGACTCTGCGACGGGCAATTCGTTCACAGGGCATTCATCCTTGGAGGTCGGCGCAGTATAGGCGCGACACACCGGCCGGCGATACGGGGCCCCACAACGAGGAACGCCGGCACGAGGCCGGCGTTCCGAGATACTGCGTTGCGGAAGGCGGACTACGCAGTTGGCACCATCGGTCAGCGGTAAACGCGCTCGCAGCGGCGCTCGACCACGCGGTCGCCGTTCTTCTGCTGGCTGTTGCCCTGGATCTGGCGGCCGGCAGCGCCGCCCGCTACGGCACCGGCCACGGTGGCCAGCTTCTTGCCGTTGCCACCGCCCACCTGGTTGCCCAGCAGGCCACCAATGACGGCGCCAGTGGCGGTACCGGCGATGCGGTTGGGATCGCGCGAATTACGCTGTACTTCCACGTTCTTGCAGACCACGCGGCTGCCGTCATTGAACTTGCGTCCTTCGTCGCGCGGCCCGTAGGTCTGCGCACCGGCAACAGAGGTTGCCGCCAGCAGGGTGCCCAGCACAAGCAGTCGGGTCGAGGTCTTCATGGCCATCTCCTGAGGTCCGGTATGGCGCCAGTGTCCTCCCGCGGTTGGCAACCGGAAGTGAAATACGCGTGCCGGGCGCCTCAATGGCCATCGCGCGTTCAGGAAAAATCGCGCCCATCGCGACCAGCCATCGCGATGGGCGCCGTCTCCCTGCCGGCAGGCTCACCTGTTAGAACTCTTCCCACCCACCTGCATTGGCGGCCAGCGTCGGCTCGATGCGCGGTGACAGCACCGCCGGACGCCTCACCGGGGTGACCGACGCTGCGACTGCCGCAAGCGCCCGCGGAACCGACGCGGCCGCCGCGGCCGCGCCGGTGCGGAACACCGACACCGCTTCGGTCAACAGGTTGGCCTGCTCTTCCATGGAACGGGCCGCGGCACTCGCCTCTTCCACCAGTGCGGCGTTCTGCTGGGTGGTCTCGTCCATCTGCACGACCGCCTGGTTGACCTGCTCGATGCCGGAACTCTGTTCCTGCGAGGCTGCGGAGATGTCGGCCATGATGTCGGTCACGCGCTGCACCGAGGCGACGATCTCGCCCATGGTCGTGCCTGCCTGGCGGACCAGCGCCGAGCCATCGGCCACCTTGCCGACCGAATCCTCGATCAGGCCCTTGATCTCCTTGGCCGCGCCTGCCGAACGCTGCGCCAGCGTGCGCACTTCGCTGGCCACCACCGCAAAGCCCCTGCCCTGCTCGCCGGCACGCGCGGCTTCCACTGCGGCATTCAACGCCAGGATGTTGGTCTGGAAGGCGATACCGTCGATGACCGAGATGATCTCGGCAATCTTCCTCGACGACGCTTCGATCGCCGACATGGTGATCACCACCTGCCCGACCACCTCACCGCCCTGCGATGCAACGCCATGCGCGCCGATGGCGAGCTGGTTGGCCTGCCGGGCGTGCTCCGCGTTCTGCTTCACCGTGGACGTCAGCTCCTCCATCGATGCGGCCGTTTCTTCAAGGTTGGCCGCCTGCTGCTCGGTGCGCCGCGACAGATCAGTGTTGCCCGACGCGATCTCGCCTGCCGCCAGAGTGATGCTGGAGGCACTGGCCTGGATACGACCCACGATCTGCTTGAGTTGATCGACCGTGGCGTTGCAGTCATCGCGCATGCGGGCGAAGACCCCGTGGAAGTCACCCTGCATGCGTACGGTCAGGTCACCGCGCGAGATCGCCTGCAACAGGGTCGATACCTGTACCAGATTCTCGTCGGTGGTCTGCATCAACCGGTTGAGCCCGGCCACCATGTCGCGGAAATCGTAGGCGAAGCGATCTTCGTCACCGCGCAGGCTGAAGTCCCCTGCGGCGGCCGCGGTCGCCAGCCGGCGGATCTCGCTGTTGATCGCCGCCAGGCTGGCCTTGGTCTCGTCCATCGCCTGGGTGATCGCCGCCTTCTCACCCGGCAGCCGGTCCATGTCCACCGACAGGTCGCCGCGCGCATAGTGCTTCATCACCTCGATCAGGCGATTCTGCACCTGCACATGCGAGCCAACCAGCGCATTGGTGTCATGCACCATGCGGCCGTAGTCCCCCGGGAAGGCGCTCTCGTCCATGCGGTAGCTGAGGCTGCCGGCATCGTGCTGGCGGGCCAGTTCGCCCTGTGCCGCCATCACCGACTGCAACTGTGCCTGCATGCGCTGCATCGATCGGAGCAACTGGGTGACCTCATCGTTGCCCGACGCGTCGATGCTGCTGTCCAGGCGCCCACCGGCAATACCATCGGCCAGCTTCACCGCCCCTGCCAGCGGACGAGTCAGGCTGCGGGTGATCGCCCATGCCGCCAGCGAGCCGAGCAGAAGACTCATCACACCGAACACGATCGACAACGTGCCGGTCCACGATTCGGTCGAGCGGTATTCCTCGCGGCTGCGCGCTGTCAGTGCCTCCTGATGCCGCAGCAGGGTCGAGATTGCCTCGTTCCAGGCCGTCGCCAGACCATGTTCGGCCAGCAGTTCCTTGGCCGCGCCGTCGAAATCGCCGGCCTTCATGCGCTCATGCAGGTGCTCGGTGGAAGCGTCGGTGGCTTTGCGCGCCGCCTCGATCTTCGCCACCAGGGTATCGCCGGTGGCATCACGTGGAATCTTGATGTACTTGGCCCAGATACGATCGTAGGTCTGGGACAGCTCCTGCGCCTTCTGATAATCCTTGTCGAAATCCTCGCCGCGCTTGATCACCATCAGCCGGCGATGCATCAGCACCGCGTTGTTGGTATCCACCATGTCGTTCAACAGCCGCATCTTCACCATGTTGACGTCCACCACTTTCTCGAACTGGGCGGACTTCAGGTGGTTTCCATACAGCACGAGGCCAACGATGGCCACGATGAACAGCAGCAGCAGACCGAACCCGGCACCCAGCCGGGATCCCACTCGGAGGTTGCGTAAGGCGAGCATCTCAATTCCCTTGATCGTGGCCGTACGATCGGTGGCGGCTCGACCGGGAGAATCTTTAAGAGCTTTTCCGCATATACCTTCGTGAATATCTTCAACTGTGCGGGAAAGCGTGAAAAATACCCCTCAACCCGAATTCATGTTCAATATTATTATCTTTCACTCCGCACGCCAGGAATTCTTTCATGCCCCTTACCCTGCAGATTGAAGGCGGCGCGATCCAGGACATCGACAGCCTCTATGCCGAACTCAACCGCGTGTTCATGGCCGGCGAGGACTGGCAGCTCGGGCCGAGCCTGGATGCCCTGGACGATCTGTTGCATGGCGGTTATGGCGCGTTGGCTGGCCACGATCAGGCCACCCTCGTCTGGCGCGACATCGCAAACAGCCGCGCGGCCTTGGGCGTGGATGCCACCCGCCGCTGGCTGCAGGCAAAACTCGACGGGCCGGGTCACTTCAATGCGCAGGCCATCAGCCACCAGCTGGAGGCCCTGCAACGGGGCGATGGCCAGACCTACTTCGAGATCGTCATGGAGATATTCGCCAGCCATCGGCAGATCACGCTCATCCCGGCCTGATTGCGTGCCCCGCACGTACCTGGCTCATCATCGGCAGCGGCGTCCCCCAGCCCCAGCAGTTACCATGGACGGCCCTGTACCTGCTCCGCCGTCGCCGCCTTCCGGCGCGACCGGATGCCCTGATCCACGAGTCCCATGTCCAAAGACAAGTCCGCCGAACACACCCCGCTGATGAAGCAGAACGGGCGCAGCGAGATGTTATGGGAAAATCCCTTTGTGCAGCAACGGAATCGAATGTTGTTGAGTTGCAGGAAGGGCTGTCGCAACAATTCCGCAACAGGTAGATGAATCCACGCCAGGCTCCCTCTCCACTGGTGGCGTGGACGGCTTGCCGTCCAGGACAACACCATCAGACGCATCCCCTTGATTGCCGCTGCAGGCGGCCTCAAGTCCCCCCTGATCCAAACCGGATCTTTAGGAGCTCGATGCTATGCCTGCAATCAAGCGTTCCGAACTTCGTTATGAATACAGCTGGAGAGTCTCTGAGGGCGACAATCCTAAGCTGATAGCGGACGACGCCCATCACCTCAGCCGCAATGAGGGCTATGAGATGCTGCTCTATCTCAACAGCCTGACCGGCAAAGATGGCGTCGACCTCCCTGTCAAGACCCGTCTCATTGTTGAGTGGATGCTGAAAGAGCACTTCAAGTCCACTGCACCCGGACGCCAAACCGTTACGACATGGGTGGTGGACAACTGGAATCGGTTGTCGCCGCATTACCCTGGATGAGGCGATCCCAGGCGGGGAGCTTCGCCCTCCGCCTACTACTGCAGAGGAAAGCGGCTAAGGTGCAGTGGCAGCTGGAAGGAAGTGACCTCCGCTCATTCGCAGGTCACGCCCTCACCCCTCTTATCGGCCTCAATTAAAACGCACCCAGTCGCGCCTTTTGCGACGATTTCCCGATATCGTGCGCATATGGAACACAGGGGACTCAAAATGGATCACGAGTATGTGGTGCTTGGCGGTGTCAATCGGGCGCAGATCGGAAAATATCTCGCCAGGACCGCGTCAGTGGTTTCAGGGATCTTGGTCTGGGCGCTCCTCGAAGCCGTAGACCTCGCAAAGGGGCTTGGGCTTGGCGCAAACCTGCCGCCCGTTATCCTCTCTCTAGCTGGTGCGGGCACGGTTTATACCGTTCTATACCTGATCTTCCGCCGCTGGATGTGGCGTGTGCCGCTCGTCGCAGGGTGGCTGAAGGTTGCGGATCTCTCGGGAACTTGGATCTGTGAGGGCCATCCATTTCCACGTCCTGACTCACTGGCCGTTGATTGGCAGGGAACCATGACGATCACCCAAGATTGGGACAAGGTGCGCATCCACCTCGACGCTGGGTTGTCCAAGTCCAACAGCGACGTTGCCGGACTCGTTTCCGACCCCATCGAAGGATTTGTTCTGCTTTACAGCTATCGCAACGACCCCAAGCCCGGCCGAACAGAGCTCAATGCGCATCGGGGGTTTGCAAAACTGGTCTTTGCTAAAGATCTTAAAACTGGCAAGGGCGACTATTTCAACGGTGACGGCCGCCACTCGTCGGGCACCCTCAAACTTCGGAGGCAGTAATGGCAAGAACCGTTGATCAGCGTATTGCCGCACTGAAAGCGCGACGCAGTGGCGAAGATCGAGTTAACCTCATGGCGCAGGATAGCGCTGCGCTGGCCAAGTACATAGAGAAGATTTGGAAGCAGGAGGCCTGGGAGACAAAAGCAACCAGCAAGCCCAACACTCGCTATGTTTTGGGTGCGATGCAGGAAGTCGACGCAGACTACACGCGCATCAGCATAGAGACCGCCCTGCGTGTAGCGAAGCAGCTAGGAAACCGCATCGAACGGTTCACGCTTGAGTTTCACCTACAAGGCTCCGTACCACTCAATGTGCACATTCGTGGCGTCAGCGATGTAGATCTTCTTACTCTTATCTCATCGCAATTTTTGAGCTACGACCCCAGCGGTCCGCGAGGAACATCAGGCGCCTACTACCCCACAACCCTAACTTCATTGCAGCAACTTAAAGACCTGCGCGCACAAGAAGAATCCGAGCTCGAAAGCGCCTTTCCAGCCGCGACAGTAGATAAGCGCGGGAGCAAAGCGATCAAGATCTCAGGCGGCTCTCTTCCCCGCTCAATTGATGTTGTGCCTTCCCATTGGTATGACTCTGCCGATTACCAACGTAGTGGAGCATTCCATGATCGGGGGGTCATCATCTTGGACAAGAAGAACAATGCCACGATGACTAACTACCCATTTAAGCACATCAAGGAAGTTTCAGATCGAGACCTTGTTGCCATGGGTTCTTTGAAGAAAGCCATTCGACTCATCAAGAATATCAAGGCAGACGCGGATCAGGACATCATGCTCACGAGCTTCGACCTTGCTGCCATCATGTTCCACGCCGACATGGCAGCTCTGCGGACCGGACATTCGTATGAGCTCGCCGTCTTAGCGGAGACTCAGCGCCATCTTGACGACCTGTATCATCGTCCCGATTACGCAAAGCTTTTACTCGTACCGGATGGGACGCGATTCATCTTTGACAGTCCAGCCAAGTGGAGCTCCTTGTTGACCCTTTCTTGTGAAGTAGACAGGCTACTTGAAGCCGTCGCAAACGAGAACAGCATCGGACTTCCTGCGAACAACCACAGCGAGCGGCGCCAACTCATTAGATCCGTTCACTTATGACCTTCCGGGCACTCGAGGTACGCATACTCCACTCGTAGTAGCCGCTGGTCGTTACCTTAAGGCAGCGGCCCATCAGTCAGACTGGGAACTCGTTGAGGCAACGTTCGATCACCTGATACCTCAGGATGATCCCTTTGCAAAGAACGCCGCCGCTTCTCGCAAAAGACCCCGTTCCTGCTTTACCCACGCCAACTCGCGCTTGATTCGAGTCAACTCTTCGTCACGTGGCGTTCCGCTGCCATCGAAGGCGGCCGATTCCGAGTTCTACGCCTCGCGCTTCCAGCGGGTCAGCAGACTGTCGCGGGTTCCAACTCCCGGGCCACCTAGGCGTAGCTGATGCCCGGTTGGCTCATCTCCTCCACCGCACCGCGCTTGAGCTCGGCACTGAACTTCCTACGTATTGACATGAACACTCCTCATGGCCGGAGTCGGCCTTCTTTTAACTGTCCATGAGAACGGGCGGAACCCCCAGCGGCGGGGCAAGGCGAACCCTACATTGGTGGCTCGCGGGGCTGCTGGACTACCTGTTCATCCCTCCCGCGCGGGCAGCAGTCAGAGTCAGGATCCCAAAGCCAGATCGGAAATCGCGTTTCAGATGTCGACGGGTTTCGACATGCCCCCTATCGTTGGAGCCACTTGAAGCCAGGAAGCACCGCAGTGTCTTTGAACAACGCCCAACTCAAATGTGAAGATTTTCTACAGGAGCAGATCCGCCGAAACGAGGCCGAAGACATCGTTCCTTCGGAAAGTGAGGTGGCTCGGAATATGCTCAGCCGAGGACTGGAACTTCGCTCGGTCTACCAGGAACTTGAGCGGTCCCTGGGTTTTGACGGCATTGAGTGGAAGGTATTTCTTGAGTTCTGCGTGCTCGCCACTGGAGCGCATTGGACGCCCGAGAAGAACATCGCCGATCGTTCAGCCCGCAAGCGCTTGGACAAAGTCAATGAGGCCATTGCTGGCCTGGCGGATCACATGGCGGAACTACTGGAAGAAAGGGAACAGATAAACAACCGCGGACCGTTCAGCAGTGACACCTTGTATCACCCTGTCGAAGTCATCGACCGGGCCAGCGAATGTAATGGGCATTACAAGTCTTTCCTGAAGGAAAGGCTGGAAAACCTCTGTCAGTTCGACCTGAAGTATTGGCCAAGCCTCTCGGAAATGATTCGGGCCATTGGGACTGACGCAGAGAATGCCAATGTGCACTCCCATGACCCCCGCTCGGCGGCCATGTCCCAGACCTCACGCCCGTCCGTGGCTGACTTTGTTCGAGCCATTGAAGAAGGGATCGCGGAGAATCAACACGCAGGCTTGAGTGGGCTTCCTGCGTCGTTCCGCTTGTCCGATGAATCGATCGCAACCTTGGCGAACGTGCTGTTGAACCTTCCCGCGGAGTCCGCCAAGGATGCCAAGTATGTGAAGAATATCCGAGAGCGAGATCGTCGACGGACCTAAGATGCGTTTCTATCGCAGCCTTCACAGCTGACAAGCACTGTCCGGCTTCGCGTCTGCTCAACCGACTTAGTCGCCCATCCAGCGTCACTGAGAGGGACATCCACGTCTCGTCCTCAAACACAGTGTGGGCGCGCCTTCGAAGCAGGACCTACAGACCGTTGTGTTCCTGATACCTCTTGGCTGCAACGTTTTAGGGCCTTCAGTCTCAGCACTAAATGAGACACCCTCCGACCTAGCTTGACCTCCAAGGCAGTTGGCTTATCGTATGAATATGCGCCCCCTACTGACCCCTGCCGATTGTTCCACGGGCACCTGGCTCCCGCCAGTGTCTTGGTACCAATCTCGCGTGCTTTGGCGCGAGGTGGGCCGCCGCTTGCCTCACCACCCGGAAGTTTTGGCCACGGCCAGGACGTTTTTGGAGATTGCTCTTGAAACAGGCGAACATGCCTGCTCGCCCCAATACCTGCATCGCTGGCGAGAACTCATTGAGCAAGGTATAGCAGCAGTCGTGGAGGTGCTCACCTCTGTAGACGACAATGAGGGCCAGGTGTTGCGCTCGTGCTCCCCTGCCCCCTTCCTGTCCTTGATTTCCGAGCAAGAGCGGAATCGATTGTTTGACTTGGTCAAGTGGGAAGTTCGAGCGCTGAGGCACAATGAAGCCAGAGCAGCTTGACCACGTCCTGCGCGCAGTCGATGAGGCAACCGGGCATGAGCACCGATTCCTACTGATCGGCAGCCAAGCCATTTTGGCTCATCTCGATCCTAGATATTTTTCGTCCGATGTTTTGTTCTTCTCCAGGGAAATCGACATCGCCCTGTTGGATGAACCGCAACGAGAGTCAGAAGCCGTTACGGACATCATCGACAAGAACTTCGGCGATGCCTCAATTTTTGACCGGACTTATGGCTACCATGCAGATGGCGTGGAAGTCGCCACAGCGATCCTAGCTCCTGGTTGGCGCGATAGGCTCATCCCATACCAATCAGGCGATGTCGCACGGGATACCTTTATGGCGCTTTCGTATGAGGACCTGCTGATCTCCAAGCTCTGTGCTGGCCGCGACAAGGACATCGATTTTGTCAAAGGCATGGCTGCCATTGGGCATCCCAGACTGTCGGAGGTCGAAAGGCTCCTAGAGACCCTTCCAGACTCCGCTAATAAGCACCGTGCGATGGCTTGGTGGAGTGCGTTTTCCGCCGTAAACGATCGCTAGAAGCCCCCTTAGAAGAGATCGTTGACTCAGTGGCAGGGTCAGCCGACTGCTTAGCCGCTCAGCGTTTCCTCGTAAACCGGATAGTCGGTGTCGCCCTTGATGCCGATCACCCCGTAGGACGCGCTGCGATCAGGTTCCGACAACGGCCATACACGCTCGTTAGCTGCTGGGGGTTGCCGTGCGATTCCCACAGTCAAAGCTGGGCCCAGTCGACGCCGCATAGGCCAGCGGCTCGTCCGAGTTGGACTGTTGGTAATCGTCCACCTTCGTCGAGATCGCTGAATCATAAGCAGGATCAACGTCCATTGCCTGTGACTCTTCGACTGGAGCCGCAGCTGCGGGAGCCATGGCTTGTGTTCGGGTCCGAACATTGGAGCTGATTGCCGCTCCAATGCCGATGAGATCTCCAGGAAGTACCTGGACCTCGACCAAGTGCTGTCCATTGACTGCCTGGGAGGTGTATTCAAGCCGCAGCTTGTAGACGTCCTGTCTGGGATTGTTAAAGGGGACGGTCAGATCGGCTTCGCAACTGTAGCGGCTGATCTTGCCGTCAAAGCTCGTCGGATGCGGAGTTCTTTAGCGAGCTATGCTGGGCCTATGGTCACCAAGCACCGGCCGAGTCAGCCCGTGTTGAGGGACCGGCTGCGCGACGGCGGACGGGTTTTCAAGGGGCGGTCCCGAACCAGCAAATTCTTTTCGACTAAGTAGCAATTGTGTGCGCAATTCCCTGCTGAGTGCCCTTGCTAATTTTCACTTAACTGGTTGGCTACGAGCACACACCAACCGAGACGCACATTGCTAGATCCACGAACCCAAATCACCGCGCTACTTCTGAGCGGCAGCTTCAATCCCACCGTCCATCGCACTCGCGAAGACCGCTTGAGAGACATTCAAGCCGCTCTAAAGCTCGCGGAGCGCGTCTTGGGCAGGTCTTCAGGAAAAAGCCCGATCCAACCCATCGATGCTCAGTTAACCGACGACGGGCACGCACCAACGACGGAGGAACCATGACTGATCCACAAACCCGAATCGCCGCGCTGGTTTTAAGCGGCACCATCGAACGAGCGGCTCAGCGCACTCAGAAAGAGCGCTCAGATGATGTACGAGTGGCCTTGGAGATCGCCGCCGAGGTTTTACGCCAAAGAGCAGGTGGAAACCCAGTCGATCTCATTCACGACGGACCGCGCGTCCAGCCACGGTCCGCCCCCACAACTAAGGAACGCGTGGAGGTCAAAGAGGATCTGGCTCCCTTGGACCAACTGCTCGCCGATCGGCGGGGAATCAGCCCGCCGGCCAAGCCGCCAACGACCAAGCGGCCAACGCTTCATTGAACATCCAAAGCCCCCGCCACAGCGGGGGCTTTTCATTCCTATCAGTGAAGCTTAGGCCGAGGCCTGGCTTGCTGCGTGGATGCAGTCAGCTCTGCGGAGACTCCCGTTTCATCGAGCAGAGCGTCTAACCCATCCAGGGCCACCTTGCTGCTGGCTTCCAACTCTGTCACGGCGGCCGACAGCTGATCCGCACAGGCCTCTTCCTGGCCGTCCTCAATCTTCGCACGGGCTTTCCTCAGGGCATCCAAGCGCTGCTCGACAGCTGCCAAACGACGTCCGCGACGCCGGACCCAGGCCACCAGTGCAGGGCCTGTCGGTCGGGGCTGTTGTTCGACAAAATCCTCCAAGGACCGCTCCGCGCGCGTCAAAAGCGATGCTGCCCGCCGTTCGGCCTCTACCCGTCGCAGCCACTCCGTCGCTCGTCGCCTCACGGCGGCCAAGCCTCGTAGCGCTCGCTGGATATCCTTGCGCACCCTTTTCCCCACGCCCCCATTGCGAACGGTCAAATCCAGGCGACGTAGAAGCAGGCGCGTGGACCGAAGCGCGTCCTCAAGCCCAGCCGCCACCAGGTCACGCCAAAGTCCATATGCGCTATCCATCAGGGATTGCAGCGATGGTTGGGGTGCATCGGGAAGAGTGCGAGTGGCCAGAATTCCTCGCCGACCGAATCCCTTTACGTCCTCGATGTAGCTTTGGCCCGATTTCGGCCCCAACTCGACACGGTTCGGCGGAATCGACGCATGTCCATGGGCATGGTCTGTGTCCGTCGCTGCTCTCTCAAACCGTATCGCTGTCTGATGCACAGCCCTCTGATTGTCCGCAACGATGCTGGCCAATGCGTTGCCAACCTCGGTCTCCACGCCTCGTCGCTCCAATGCTGAGACCTGCTGGCCCAGGTGGATCGTTGGGCGCCGTCCCAGAATTGCTGCCGCGACGATGTCTCCGCGCTCAAGGGCGTCCTCGGCTTGCGCTTCCAAACTTCGATGATCGACGGACACTGGGATCTCGGCAGCGGCCAGGTGCTGGTTTGTCAGCTGGGCCACCATCGCCCGGAGCCACTCCACTTCGCTGCGCCCCGAGGGTCCACCGTCGAGCTCGCGCGTTTTGTCGGCAAGCCCTTCGGCGTCCAAGCGGCGGGTGGTAGCGAGGATGTGCACATGCCAATTGAGTCCGTCGTTGCTGCCCGGCGAGTGGATGCTGGCTTGGACTGCAAAGCCGTAGCGATCAACCAATGCCCGGGCGATGTCCGCCGTCAGGGCAGAGCGCTGCGGCCCGTCGAGCTCGTGCGGCAGCGCGATCTCAAACTCGCGCGCTACGGTCGCGTCTTTTCGCTTCTCTGCCGCTTCGGCCGCTTGCCAGAGCTTGGCGGCGTCGAGAGACCAGTCGGGCGCTTTCAAGGGCACCACCCAGCGACTCTCGACCACGCCCCCTCTGCGGGAGTAGTCGTGCCGCGCTCCCGTGCGCTCGTCGACGAGCGAGAGTCCGGCCCGGTAGGCAGCAGCGGCAACGGCCGAATGGCCTTTGGCACGGGAGAAGGTTTTGACACGGGTGTGGTAGATCGCCATGCAGAGAGCTCCAATTCTTTGAGCTCTTTATGCCTTTGAATTTGCCGTTGGCAAGTCGCAAAGCGGCTTGGGGTTCAAGGGGCGAAGCCCTTTGCGCACGCATCACTTGTGATGCCTAAGTGCGCTTTTCGCTCTTTGCTTTTGCATCTTCCTTTTCTGATTTTCTGAATTGCTTCAAGTGCAAAAGCGGTGTCGCCATCAAAAGTTGACGGATGAGAAATCATTGCTTCACTGAGACAGACTTCACCAGGAGAAGATCATGTCATCCACCAATCACTACCGAGATCAGATCCAAAGGGCCACCTATCGGCTGGCCCAGCTTCAAGCCAAAGAGCTTCTGGCGCATCAGCGGCAGGATGCCAGGGAGAAGGCCATCAAGCGCCGCGACGACGCCAAGCGCAGGCGACAAGTGGCCGAACTCGTTTTCCTCGCCGGGGCCCAGAACCTGCCAGACAACGAGATCGTCGCAGCCCTGCAGCGGCACCTGCTTACGGTGAACGAAACACGCCTCTCACCGCCCCACTGATCATCCCAGCTCACTCGTACGGCCATCAACGTCAAGGCCTGGGGCATGCACTCCAGTGCCCTGAACGCCAATGCTGAATGGGCGAAACGCTGGCCATTCCAGTGCCTCGCCCAGTCCTCGCTATGCGCGTCTCAAGTGGGGTGGGCGAGCTACACTGCCCCAAAGGAAGCGCCAAAGGCAGGGGGCCACATGGCGAGAAGGAAGCAGACCGCAGGCGGCTGGATCGTCGCAATCCTGGTCGTCATAGCATCGGTGCCAAAGGAAGTCTGGATCGGATTGGGGATCGTCGCCTCATTGCTGATCATCGTCCGCCGTGCGAGGCCCGTGAGGCGGGTCCTTTGACCTAAACTTGTTAGGACTCTCAGTTCGCCTGACAGCCTTTAGCACTACGTCCTTAAGGTCTTCAGACAGGCTTGGAACCTTTTTCAGAGCTTCACGGAACATTGGCGACGCGAAAAACTCCGCATAAGGGCTTCCATGATCAGTCTCCGCCATGAAACGTAACGGCTCTTGGTCAAGGTGGCGGAGCGCCGACCCAAATAGGTCCTTTTCAAATTCCGGATCGATTCGTGAGGCTTCGCGACGGTAGCCCTCATAGGCCGTCGCAAGGGACGCTTTAAATGAGTAGTCTTCCGCTAGGCGAAAGCGCTGCGCTATTTGACGCGTCGCCAGCCAAGCCACCCACAGTGGCGCGGCAAGGGAAAGCGTCCCAAGGGCGACCTGAACCCAGATCAATGACATGAACTGCTGGCTTGTCGGGTCCTTTGTGAGTTCGGAGATTGCTTGGACTCTGAGGTAGCCAAGGTACGCGCCAGCGCCGAGTGCACCGATCAAAAGGCCGACCCACCACCTAACCGATACCCGAAGCGCGTTAGCCCTGCTATTGAAAGCCTCAGCGAGCGCATGACTGGTTGTGGCGCGATACACGGCCTCGATCCCGTCCAGTACCCTCTTGGCTTCAACCTCTAACGCCTCCATCCGGGTGAAAGACGACGCAGCACCATCTGCTGCAGCTTTCGACTTCGACGCTGCCTCAACTGCAGACTGATGTGCTGCTGCAACGTCCTTGCGTGCGTTAGCAATCATTTCAGCATCGACCGGAAGATCCCCGATCAGCTGAGCCCCCTGCCTGATCTCGTCCAACTGGTCTTGGAGAGCCTCTCGATCCACAACAATGGCATCCAATGCCTTCTTGGTCAGCTTCAGCTGACGCCGCAGCCGACCTGGCAGCGTCTCTGGATCGGGCTCGGCCCACACGCCAGTTGGAAAAAGAGTGCGCTCCCACTGATTGAACGTCTCAAAGAACGCCCAACCTGCCTGACCTATGTTACCGCCCGAAAGATTGCCCAGATTGCTAGTCAGTATGGTGAGCTGGGTGGGAAGGCTGGCGATCAAGTCCGCTTGATCTTGCTCGTCGGGGTCAGTCTCATCGAAAGCGAGATCCGCATCCCTGATACGCTGAGCCAACCGCGCCGGAACGGCGGCAATCTCCTGTGGCGTGAGTGCAGGCGCCATCCAACCGATCTGCTGCTGGAGCGGGTTGGTCACGCCATTAAACGTCCGCTCCACCGCAGAAGTAAATTCATCCAGAGCAGTGCACGCTGCTTCGACTTGCTGGTCCATGGATAGCCCCCCATCCGTATTCAGCGCATTGTAGACGCAGATTATGCTGCCTGCGCAAGGCTCGGCCTGCGATCCGCACCTTCAAGAGCTCATGCGGACCCGCAAATCTCGTTCGGTGGACGCGTCCGAAGCACTGGACCAAGGTAGCGACGTAGACCCACTCGAAAATGCCAGCAGCCTAGACCTCGATCGCAACGCAATCCGTTTCGATGCGGCCCCAAAGATAGGCGTGATTTCATGTTCTGACCTGCCCTCTGGCCACCAAGGGTTGCATGGCTTCCGCGACAGAGCGCTGGAAGGGCGAATTCTTGCCGGCATACTGGGCCGCCAGCCAGGCCGCGTCCGCCCCGTCCTGGCCCACTTGCGCCACGGTCGGCCAGCCACGGGCCGCAACAGTGGACTTCAGCCGAGGGGCGTGCACCGCATCGACGGCCCTGAGCACCCTCTCCTCGCCCTCGGCGGTCAGTGGGAGTTCCCGCACCGCCTGACCGGCATCCCTCATCCGAGGGAGCTCACCGCGCAGCTCGGGCTCAGTGGGCGTCCCACCGCTGGCTCCCAGCGGCACGAAGAGGATCGCAATCACTAACAATGGACAGAGTCGTCGCGCCACAGCTCCACTTCCAAGGTAATTTCTCAGCCATCAGTTGGCCGCACCGTTTAACAGCCGTACAGAACTAAACTAACCTCTCAGAGGGAGCTGTTAGCTTATAGAAATTAAACAGTACAGTAATGACTGCGATTCAACACTACTTATCTCCACGCAAACCATTGATTTTCAAGAACTGAAGCACGCAACTTCCTGCGTAATTTTCTTTTCCTGAAGAAGCAGTAATGGGCACTCACAATAGATGCCTACGGTCGGTACGCAGCCGACCCATTTCCATTGACGATTGCTGAGGCTGGTTTATCTGTACTTCCATCGAAACGATGGAAGCCCCCAATGCCGTTGACTCAGCCCCCGAGCCCCCTCCAATCCTACCTGGACGATCCCAACGGCTCGCTGGAGATGTTTGACATCCGCGTCGGCAGGTTTCGGATAGGAAAGCTGGTGGTCACCGGCCGAGAGGCCGCGATCCAGGCCCAGGAGATTCTCAACGCCGCCTATGAGCGCACCCGCCGCACACGCTCGACCAAGAATGGCACCCGGTATCCCGAACCGCTGCCCGTGGGCACACCTGGGCGAACACTCTCCGTAGAGATTGACGACTACATCCGCAATCGCGGCGACTACAGCTGCCTGGCCAGAGAGACAGTCGAAGCAACCTCTCGCACCCTTCGGCTGCTTCTAATGACGTGCGGGGACATCCCTGTCACCCGCATCGACCACGCTCACATCTACAAGTTGTGGGACCTCATTCGCTGGGCCCCAGACCGCCTGCTCTCCGATCCTGAGTACCGCAGGTTCACCTACGACCAAGCGGTCGCGCGCGGAAAGCAACTCAACGTGTCCCCACCAGCCCCGGCCACGCTTGAGAAGCACAGGCGCTTCCTGTCGACCTTCTTCAAGAAGCTTGAGAAATCGAAGGCCATCGGTGCCTCTCCGATGGTCGCCTTCGACGAGATCAAGAAAGACCTGGTCGTGGATCCGAATAGGCCCGAGCGTCTGTTTGACGATGCAGAGCTCAAGCGCATTTTCGACCCGCAGACCTATGTTCCATGGGCCTGTAAATACCCCCACCGCTGGTGGCTCCCCATCCTCGGGCTCTGCACGGGGGCGCGCATCAACGAGATCGCCCAGCTCAAACTGGCAGACGTGGTGCAAGAGGCCGGCGTCTGGTGCATCCGGATCCAGAAGACCGTCGATCCCGACCTGGCGCACAAGACCCGCAACCGAAGCCGTCAGCGCCTGAAAGGGAAGGCAGCCATTCGTACCCTTCCCGTCCCCACCCCAGTGCTCAATGCGGGCTTCCTCGATTTCGTGGCCGATATCCGGGCATGCGGTCATCCCCGGTTGTTCCCCCACCTGACCGCCGGCGTGAACCGCAAGACAGGCGAATCCAACCAGCGCTACAGCCAAGCGGCGCTCAACCAGTTCAGCACCTACCTGAAGGGCCTAGGCTTCGGAAAGGGAATCGGGCTGCACGCGTTCCGGCACACCATCGCTACAGAGCTTCACCACAAGGGCGTGCCCGACGAAGACATTGCTTTGCTTACCGGCCACAGCATCAGTAAGAAGGTCCCGGTGCTGCATGAGGCTTACTTCCACAAGAAGCCCGAGCTCGCGCGAAGGAAACAGATCGACCTTTTGGCCCGCTACGCACCACCGGTGGAGCTGCCGATCTACAAGAGGGGGCAATTTGCAAAGCAGCTGAGCGACCCTGAGAAGTTCTATCCCTGAGTCGAGAGATTGTCATGAAAGCCAAAGCGGCCGGATTCCCACCAGCCGGAGCTAGACTCCCATGCTCCTTCGGTTTGATGCCCGTGCAGACGCTAACGCGGTTTTGGATTGCTGCGAACGGAGCTCTGCCGCAAGCGAAGGCAGTTCGATCATGTCGTGCCCAGGGGGCCCAACCCACAGTTGAATCAGACAGGGCAGCCCGGACAGCGCACCCAGCACCCAGGGGGTCCATGCATTCCAAATTGTGAGCTGGCTGAGGGTCGAAGTGGGCAAGTACCCGTCGGCGATCACCAGTACGACCCCGACCCACCCTGCCTGGACAACAGACTGCCAGCGCTTGAGAGCTCTCCGCCGCTCAGCGATTTGGCGCTCCACCGGCTCCCGACGGGCTGCGTCGGGCTCCTGAGCCAGCCAGCGTTCTGCGTCGACGCGGGTCACATGGCGCTGTCGGCTGGGTTGGCGCGGCCTGGGAGACACGTGCAGCCAAGACTGTATGAGACCTGTGATCCAATTCAGCAGCTCCATCGCGACGATCCAAGTGCCAGGACCAAGGACCTGCACCACTGCACCGTAGACGAGGATCACCGCCAAGTACACGAACGGTTGATCGCCCGAGGCTGACCTCCCCTCCCAAACGCCACTGCCCAGCAATAGCGTGAAGATCACATCCGCTACCAGGACAAGTCCAAACAAGCGGAGCAGCCAACCGCCATTGTGCGCCTTGTCCGTGAGATCCCATGCAACCTTGTTCACGTCCAAATTCACTCTCCCTGCGGGACGCTAGATGATCGATGACACCGGTCAAGCGCTCACCGGTCAATCATGACCTCAGTTTCCATCAACGCCCATGACGACGACAAGTCCCGTCACTGCTTTTTCCCTTTGTAGATACCAACAGGGCATTTGCAACCAGGCCGCCATCACTGGAAGTGCAGCGAGGCGAAGCCAATCGCCCCCTGCGACCCTGCCAAACAACTAAAGGCATCGGACTTGATTACGGGCAAACAACGTCAAGCCAAGACTTGGGATGTACCGTCGCTGTAGATCATATTCGAGGCGACGAATTTGATCTGCATGTCATGAAGATCGGTGGTCAGCATCCACTGGTGCTCGGGCATGAACTGATTGAAGGTGAATCCAATGCCAGGGTTGGCAAGAGGCCGCCCCGGATTCATGGGAGAGTTCACGGTCACATTCAGCCGGAACTTCACTTCACCGAACAAGTCCATGAACTCAATGGCTCCCTTGACTGCACGGGTGGGCTTGGATTCTTCGGAAAGCGTGTAAACGCAATCAAACCAGATGTGGTCCTCGTAGTCACCGTGGTCGTATCGCTTGTTCGAGACCGCAATCGACACCACGGACTCTTCTGCCTGACGCATTCCGGAGGAATTATCAGTGGCCCCAGCTGCTGGCACGGCATGTCTTGCCTCGAGCAAGGCCAAACGCCGTTCAATCTCTGCAAATCGCTCTTCCATGTCGCTCATGCATCCCCCTGTTGTCATCCAGATATGAGCCGAGCCCAGTCCGGCCCCTGCATTTGCGAAGGCCACGTACCACCGACCATCGCGCCATCATATTAGGCACGCGGCGTTTCGGCAGCAAGACTGCAAAGTCCCAATGTGCCCCTTTGCCTACTACGTTAGGCTACGCATTGGAAATCCGTCAAAAATCCCCTATTCGCTTAAGGTCCCACAGTGAGAAAGAAGCGGCGCCAAGTTGCAGAAGGCAACCTCCGGCAACAAGGTCAGGCCTACACTGCGGCCAGGACGAACGAAACAGGGACAGATAGCAAGCCACGCACCGGTTCGGGGGTGGGCAGCGCTATTGCGGCTACAGCCGGCAGCCTGCTCGCGATCGCCACAATTCTTGGATTTCTCCTCCATTTTGCGGGGGATGTATCCCAGACCACCTACCTGACCCAGCTTGGGCTTGAGCCAACCTCCTTCCCTCAGCCAGTCGATGCCAAGGTCATACATGGGGTCTACGTCGTGGCCTCGGAAGGCTCCGAGCTTTTCAAGGATGTGCCTTGGCCAAAGGTTGTCACCCTTCTCCTCCTCGCCACTGGCTTCTTTGTCATCACCTGGGCGCCAGCAAAGCCTGATACAAGGCTGAGGGATTGGCTGATGCGACGATCCTATTGGGTGCGACAGCCCATCGTTGTGCTTTCTACGCTCATCGGAGTGGCGGTCACGGGCGTCTGCGCAGCTGCTCTCCTTTCCATTGCCTCCACCATTCCTGGCATCGCTGGCGAGCGATTTGGCTCAGCGAAAGCGGCAAGGGTTTCTGACCAGCTCAGGACAGGCAGCCCCTCCAAGCTGACCGAGATCTGGAGAGGGGAGCACTTGCTTGGGAGGGGGGAGATCATCATCACCAGCAGCGAGGTAGTCGCTTGGTATGACAGCGATCAAAAGGCACTGCGGACCATCAAGACTGAAGGGATCGAGCTACGGGCACCACTTGGACCGCCCAACGCTGTCCACTGACGCCCTGTCGCTCCTGTGGCAGATCCGGCGCTAGGGCGCGATTGGATATCCGGACCCCTCCCTGCGCCCAATCTCACAGCCCCCGACTCCACGACCCAGTTGGATTCTGCGACGGGCACCATGCCCAACAATTCGCTTCCATCCGCCTTTACAACTACGCTAGGCCAGTCTAATCAAGGATCGCCCCGTGGTCATAAACGTCAACGGCCTCTCGGCCAAAGAACTCAAATCACTGATTGCCCAAGCGGAAAAGCAGCAGGCCAAAGTAATGACACGCCCCAAGGCTGCGGCCATGCGGGCAAAGATCAACAAGTACGTCAAAGACCACGGTTACACGATTGAGGAGCTCTACGGAGATCTTTCAAGTCCAGCTTCAGGAAGGACCAAGAAGCCATCAGGCCGGAAGCCGGCGAGGTCGGGCGGCAGCAAAGTAGCGCCCAAGTACCGAAACCCGGCCAACCCAAATGAGACTTGGTCGGGGCGAGGCCGGCAACCGAGATGGCTGGCGGCGTTGGTTGAAAAGGGCAAGTCAGCGAGCGATTTTCTGATCAAATGAGTGCCAAGTCGGTGGCCTGACTCAACGCGGTTTCCGCATACCGCTGGAACCGCGGCTTCCCAGCACGCTCGCTTGACTCATGGCACGACGGGACCTTCAGAGGGCTGGCGTTGCAGCCACGCCCTCTCAGGATCGGTAGCCCTCGGCTGGCTGCGCCAAGGGCTGGCGGAAAGCACCGCTTCGAGCTGCGCAACGTGGCTGCCTTTGCCAATCGGCTGATCCGCCTGGGCCCTCGTATTGGAGTCATTGGATGAACGTTGCGTGGGCGGCTGCTCGACGAACGGCCGAACCTTCGCTCGAACCACCAAGTCCATCAGCACCAGCGCAGCGCACATTCGGCATTTGCCCGAGCCACGCTGGTCCGGCCGGTGGAACCCTTCCTAGCGGCCGTCGATCAACTGATCCAAGCCGGCCATCGGCCACCCGCCACCGCCGGAGCAGCAAAGTGACGGAAGCAGCGACTCCCCCCCTCGATCGCTTCCAAGAGTTCCTCCAAGTACCCGCCTGCAAGCAAGGTGCTAAAGGAATGTCCAGATGAGCCAGACAAGAGAACCGCTCACCAGCTTTTGATATCCGGAATGATTGCGACCGCACCGCCCCGAACCTCTCGCGCCTTGGTGGGTTTCGGCCGTGATACCGAGGAGCGGCCTTATCCATGAACTCAGCACAAGTGTGAGCAGCGGCATTCCCAGCACAGACAATTGACAAAACCTGCGCTCCAGCTAAATAGGCCAGACACCCCACAAGGAGTCAGGCAATGAGGTACAAAGAAGCAAATGCCCACCTGGGCCGGTATGGAATACGTCTGATTCGATGCAATGAAAGAAAGAGAGAGCGCTGGGAAACCGGACCTACCAACGAGACCTGCCCAAGAAAGTACTTTTCTTCGATTGACGCAGCCGTACAGTACTGGGATAGGAAGGCCCGTGGCTTGGCATTTGATGCAGTATTAGCAAGAGCCATCGTAGAGCGGGCTTTAACGTTGGGCGCAACCGACCTCTCAGCCTTCAATGCCTGGATCGACGGAAGAAGAAAGACATTGCCTGGCGTAATGTTTCGACAAACGGGCTCTCTTTGCTTCCCCCAGAACTGGAAAGAAGAGGCCATAGCATGGGCCGCCAGGGAGGGGTCCATCGCAGGATTTGAAATTCGTCACGCACTGAAGCATGCTCGCTTGCAGCACCCGACTCTTCTGCCAAAGCGAAAAAGGAATGCAAAGCGTGACCGAGGACTGTCCAGATGACAGCACTAGCGCCAGAGTTGAGCACCTTATTTCAGCGGTTAGCGGACCAGTCCACCAACTTCTTCGACCGACACCGCTTGCCGCAGCATTACAGATAGCGGCTTTCCGCATCCTCCAAGCGCATGCACAACAGCCTCAGCAGGAAGAAGAGATCACATCAATGCTTCTGGGGGCTTTCATCAACTCCATCGACTGGGTAGCGCATTGCCTTGGGTCGGCGCGTGCGCCGAACCGGTGAGCACACCAACGCCTGCACATATCCACCATGTGCCGTGTCAAATAGCAGTGCCACCGACGCGACCGTTAGCGAACTGAGGTAAATCAGAAGGAGCGGGACGGTTTGAACCAAGACCGGCCGCACAGAAACTCACGAATCCAGCATCATTGATGCAATTTCCGGAGAGCGAAGGAAACCAACCGCAGGCATCAAACGCAAGACGCCATCCATTGACAAGCCTCTAGTTTGCAATAGATTGCGCGCTCAAAGGAACCTCCAATGAACCTAAAAAAGGCAAAATCCTATCTGCGCGCCTGCGGATTCAAATTGGAACGTACAGGGTCTCAGTATCTACTTAGCATGCTCCCCGATCGGGAGTCGACAGCAATCGGTGTTTCTCTATCGCGAGAATACCAAACCTTTGAGGAACTCTCGAATGCGTTGAGCATCGCGGCTATGCGCGCATCACAGTACGAGGCATGCGAGCAGTGGGTTCAAAGTCTGATCGAAGAAGATCGGAGCGATGATCACGCGAACGTGGTAGAGGCACTAGATGCAGGAAGACGCCTGCCTAAAGCTCTACAAGATGAGCTGGACGCAAAGCTGATCGGCCTCTCCCCTTTCCCCTTGGCCTGGACCCCACGCGCAAAACCATTGCTGCTTCAGAAAATAAGATCCCAATAGAGTTGCGCAGAGGGGGCCGACAAGAGATCATCCTTCCACCACACCCAGGACGGAAAGATGATTGTCACCGGGAGCAACCAAAAGAGGTATACAGAGGACGATATCCGGGATGCTTTGTCGCTTGCCGAAATGCGCTCAACTGTCCTTTTCAATAACGAATCGCAGATCGTCGTCCCAGTCAACCATCCAACACGAAAGCATTTCAGGGCATTGGGACAACCGTCGAAAGCAAAACTGAAAGGCGATCCGCACGACACGAACCATGATCGCTGCATCGCGTATTTGGAGAACTTCCTTAAGAACGCAGGCGATTCTTTTGAGATCGTGACCTTTGTTCCCCGGTTCAGCGCCTACATTCACAAGGAAACCGGGCGTCCAGCTGCAAGTAAAGGCGAATCGAAAACGTACGAGCTACAACCAGTATTCAACGCCATCGCCGGCAGCGACTACAGATGGTTCACAGGACCCAGTGCAAGAGTAATTTACCCAGATGGCAGTTACATTGAGTCAGATCTTTGCGGAAGAGCTACCGCCACGTTCTACCCCACCAGGTTAAAGCCAAATATTGTGATCGAGGTGATCCGCTCACACCCACCTGACTTCGACACATTCGAAAGACTTGTCGAACTGTCCAAGAACAATACATTCGTATTGTTCTTCCTCATACCCGAGAACGATGACAACTCCGTTGAATCCCAGTTCAATCGTGCTTGGCGGAAACATCGACTCCAACTGCGCGTATCCTTCTACCTGATGGATGGCATGTTCTACGAGGCTGCTGTGCATATCCCAGACTCTGGAATCAACAGACGCGCAGTGTACGAGCAGCTTGTTTCTGGCGTTCTGAATACGGTCAGGAGAGAGGCTCTTAGTCCCGATGAGTATAAAGCGACGCGCAGCTCATTCCGCACCATCACCACCGAAAAAGCATCCAAACCATAAGGCCACACGGGCCGATAAATGCGTCAGACATGACCACGAGCAAACTACGTGAAGCCAAGGCCTATGATGTACTGCCGGTGCAGATCAATTTAGCCGCAACGAATTCCAGTCGCCGTCGCCTGACTGATCCAAGCCCCGGACACCGGCCGCCGCCGAGGCAGCAGCACAGCGGAGACCGGGGCCTATTACAGCTCCTTGGGGCGCAAAGCATCACTACGACTGCTCATATTGAAGCTCTCCAAACAGGCTGATCATGAGATCGCCCTTGAGTTCTTCAAAGGGAATCTCCACCACGTCATCGGGATGCCTGGGCTTGGCCTTGCCGTCATGCGCTGAATTCTTCGTGTGACCGTTGACGTTCTCCCCATTGTCCTTCGTGTAAGGAAGAACCACGATCCGACCGTGGTTCTTTGAGACGATCTTCCCCTCCCTCCAAACAGCGTCGGTATCGCCTCCAGTGCCGTCCGCCGCACGCTCCTTCACCAGCCATCCAACGTTGTTGAAGCTCTCATACCAGAAAACAAACGAGCCCATGACCACAGCCCGCTGCCCCCTCGCAAGCGCATCGGCCAAGAGTCGTTTGACACCTTCCAACTGGAGGAGCTGAGCCGCTCTGGGCAACAAGATCTGGCGAATCTTGGCCTTGGTCTTTCCCCAGTGACTCAAGGAACTGAGATCAAACCCATTGGCGATTCTCGCGCGGTAGCATGCAACTAGGAGCTTACGATTGGCCCACATTGGATCGGACCAACTCCCGTCCTCTAGCCTTACAAAGATCAGATGACGGCTGTCTCTCCGCACGGAGATGATTTTCACGTAAGCGTGCTCACGCAACTTCTCTACGATCAGATCGCGATACTCCTCCGCCTTGGCGGATAGAACCAAATCAGCCTCATTGAAAACGGTTCTCGCTTTGCGCGCTTGTGCCTGAGCAAGCATCAAGCCCTCTTCTTCAGCCAGACGTCTGGCGGCCTGTAGCGCCTTCTCGGCCTTCAGTCGGAGTGACACCCGCTGCTCATCGGACGCCAGGGCGTCGATCTGAAGCGCGGCCTGTTCGTTCATCAGGCGACACGTGTCCTCAAGCTCTTCGCGGTCGCGCGAGGCAATCGCAAAGAAAGCGCCATCCCTCGCAACGGGTGGAGCCTTTCTCCAATTGACGGACTTCCCATCGCTGCAGGCCAAGACGTACACACGCCAGCATTCAAGCCAAGGATCAAAGACCGTCCGTGCTGCGATGATCATCCTATCGTCCCCCTACCGATGCGCCACACAGTGAACCACCCAAAGCACGCAGGTCGTTCCACTTCCGAATTGCTTCCACCACGTGGTGCTGTTCAACCCCATTGAGCCCATGTAAAGCGTGCCACGCCACAACCATTGCTTCCGTGGACCCGAGCAGCGTGGCGGGTGTTACTCGCAGCGCATGCGACAGTTCTGTAAGGCTATCACTGCCTGGCCGGCCCACGCAGGGGTTGGCCCCTTCCCCCAAATGATTCCCCATCATCCTTTCGCCCCTGTTGGTGATACCGAACATCTGCTCTTCCAGCCGATCCCCGCCGCAGCTGTGCGATCTCCGCATTCCGAGCGGGCCGCCGATCTTGCATTCTGGCTCAGTGAGCCCTTACCTACTCTAGCGGCCCTTTGCTGGGCTCGGAACCAAAGAGCTGGCGCACCTTTGCCTTCAGCCCGGCAAGGGTCATTTCCCCCACATGCATATCCACCATCCTGCCCTGACTGTCAAAGAAGAGGGTCGTCGGCATCACCCGCGCGCCGAAGCGGAGCATGGTCTCGGACGACGGGTCGGTATACGTGTGGTCAAACACGAGCTGGTTGTCCTGGACGAACGCCAGTGCGGTCGCGGGTTCGTCCCCCTGGTTCACCATGGCAAACACGACCCGGGCAGCTGCGCTTCGGCTTCTGCAAAGGCGGGCATCTCGCGGCGACAGGGCGGGCACCACGCGGCCCACAGGTTAACCACCACTGGACGCCCGACCGCGGCCGACAGGGTCGGCACTGCCGGTCCCGAAGGATTCCCATGAACAGCCTCTAGCCCCGGCGCAGCGCGGCTCATCCAATCCAACGAGAAGCTCATGGCCAACCAAGCCGCGCTGCCGAAGGCGAGGCCGACGAGCGCTCCTTTCCTGACCCCGGCCTTGCCCCGCGCCAACCAAGCGGCCACGAACGCCCCCGCCAGTAATCCCCAGGCCCAAGAATATCCGCCGTCACCCAATGTCACGATCGACCAAGGATGGGGCGCGTAGTCCTGCCAGTTCTGCACCACGAATCCGAGGCGAGCAGCCAGAAGTCCTGCCCCGATCGCATCCACCACGATCCCTGCCGCCCGTTTGGCCTCCTCGGGGTTTTGGCGCCTGCGCCACTTGCGCGCCACCCACCAAGCGGCCGTGGCTGAGAGCATCAAGGTCAACACGTCGATGGAGAAGGGGCCGAGGCTGTTCAACGATCAACTCCTTGCGGGGTGGTAAGCAGAGCTTGCCGAAGGTGACTCCACTGCCGTGGCTCAAGCCCCCTGGGGATCCGGTCGATAACGTTCCCGTGGCACACTCGCGGTGCATAGCTTGACTGCCGCTCATTAAGTGAGCATCGCAGCCAGATCCCCGCAGCATCCCAACCGCGGGCGTGCGTCGTCCTTCAATGCAATTGGCTTACATGGAGTTTCCATTGAACCCGCACTTCTCTGTCCACGCACCGGAGCACCGCCGCCCGAAAGGCCTTTACGCGCAAGTGGATTTCATCGAACCCCTGGGCGAAGGGCTGACCTTGGTTGGCTTGGATGGGGTGGATGCGGAGTGGTTCGCCGAATTCAGCGAGGACCACGGGCTAAGCAAGAAAGCCGCGAGCGTCGGCGATTGCAAAGCATTCGCTCAGGGTGCACCGCTGTTCCACCTGCAGCTGACCATGTTCTCCGATGAGGCGAATCGCTGGTTTAGCCCAAAGACCAGGCGCTGGCTGCTTCTCGAGCTTTCCGACGAGGGACAACTGCTCGGCCAACTGTATCCAACCCTCTTTTCCCCGCCTCAGAACGTGGCGTTTGACGCTGTGCGACTTCCACCGATGCACCGCAGGAGTCAGCAACTGAACCGTTTGATGCTTGTGCCAAGCAAAGCTTGGATGCCCCGCTCCAGGCCCAAACCGGCGGCCCTGGACATTGAGGAACTAGCGGTGCTCGACGTGGGCCAGGGATCGGCCAATGCATTGCTGTGCCGCGAAGGCGTTGCACGCATCTACTTTGACGTGGGCTGCGGCGTGTACCGCAATGCTCCCACAAAGCCAACGAACATCGGCTTCTGCCAATGCGGGGACCCTGTTGTCGTTCTTTCCCATTGGGATGCTGACCACTGGGCCGGAGCTGCCATTGATACAGGCCTTCTGACTCGCACCTGGATTGCCCCCATCCCAGAAACGATCAAACACATTGTGTTCCTGATGAACATTTGGTCTGCTGGAGGAAAAACAATTTTGCTCAACACTCCGGCCGCCGTTGGCCTGAGTCCTGGAATCAAGCTCGTTCGTTGCAAAGGACCTGTAAGTGACCGCAATGAGTCAGGCTTGGCCCTGATCGCCGAGCGCGAAGGCAGGCGCTGGCTGTTGCCGGGTGATGCCAGTTACCACAACGTCCCAGGGGCCCTAAAACACCCCGTCACGGGACTGGTGGCCACGCACCACGGGGCCCGCGTCCATGGCACCGGCGCTCCGGTGCCCCCGCCGGCGCCCGACTACGCCCGGTTGGCCTACTCCTTTGGCCCTGGTAATGCGCACGGAAAGTACGGGGTCTCCCATCCTCGCCCCGCGGGAGTGCACGCGTATGACGCCGTCGGCTGGATTCACAGCGGCTGGGGTGTTCTCCCGCCTGGCAGCGCTGTCGCCGTTGCTCCGGGTCACGCCCGAGCAACGGCACACCATCCCACCACCCATTTGAATGGCATCCGCATCGGCTGGACCGTGCCAGTCGGCGTGCTCCCGCACTTGGCCGCCTGCCCAAAGGCAATGCCCCTTACGCAGACGTAAGGGGCACCCGGATCCATCAAGGGGGGGCCGGACCGGCTCCCGTCAAGGTGACGAGCTGCTAGGGATACGGTCAAGCGCGGTCAGAAGCCGCTCAGCGTAGGCATAAGCCGCGGTCTCGACGCGACCGTGGGTGAAGTTGGTCACCCACAAGTAGAGCAGAAAGCTCGACACTAGAAGCGTTGCCCCACCCTCAAAACCAGGGTGAAGCAGCGTGGCCCAGTTGAAAGCCAGCGGGTTGAGGGTCAACGCTCCGGTCAGGAGCAAACCCACCGCCACACCGGCCGCAGACGTAACCACGCCAAACGGGCGAAGCGCAGACATGTTCCGGAAGAACCCGTAGGAGATGTTCTCCTTAAGCACCAACGATTCAGTGCCCCGCGTCCTCTCCCTCAGCTTTGCAACCGCATCCTCGTAAGCATGGTCGGCCCTGCTTGGATTGCCCCTTTCTTTAGCAGCAGAGGGGACTTCTGCTTTTAGCTTCTCGTTGATCGCGTTGTGATACCGGGCCTTCGTAACGGGGTTCAGGCGCTCGTCTCGATGGCGAAGGAGAATCGTAGAGGGCATACCTCCCCATTTCTTAACCAACTTGTTTTCGAGCTTCTTGCCTTGGAAGCGCACCACACTGGAGAGAAGGAAAGGCGCGCAGAAGGTCACAACGACGGCGGCCACCACCTGCATTGCGTCAAGCTCATCGCGAAACGCTGCAATGAAGGACACCGTCAGCGGCATCAATACGATGAGACCGGGCGCCAACCGAGCGTTGCGATCATAGGGATCCGACACTTGGGCAAGCAACTGACCTAGAGCAATGGGATTGGACATCTCAGTCATTGCTCCCTCAGTCCTTCTCATAGTCAGGCGGATATGGCGTCTGCTCTGTGCTTGTCCAATTGGCCCGCGAGATGCCCGTGGAAAGCAACAGATTGCGCCCTTCCGTGGCGGAGAAATGCGCACCCCGGTGAATCATTGCCCGCACCACGACCTTCCTGGGGTGTGCCGTGTCAGCTTTGGCAGAACTGCACACGGCACTGAACTTATAGCCGTCTTCCGGCGTCTTGAGCGGTTCGCCCAGCCAGCGGTTGAGGACCTCGGTGTTGACGTTTCGACGCCCCCCGTGGTGCGGGACTTGGAAGGCCCAGACGCCAGGCAGCGTCCCACCCATCGCTTCCAAGTAGTCGGCCGCTTCAGCGAGGCCGTCTCGCCCGGTGTCGCCGGTCAGCAGCGCGCGCTTGCCATTGATGACGATGGTCTGGACCACGCTCATCTCGTTCTCTTCACTGGTCCCACCCGCCGGGAAGAATTCCTGACCCCACAAACCCTGCACGAAATTCTTGGCAGCCTTGACCAACGCGGCCAAGCCCTCGAGAGACGCCTCAATCAGCGTGCTGTCCTTCGCAGCCTCAGGGGTGCGCTGGGACGCGACCACGAGGTCAAGGTAACGGGCACGCGTGGGGGCTAGCACCAGAAAATCACCGATGTAGGCACCTTGGAACGGGTCACGGATAGGGATGCCCTTCTCAAGCGCGAGCTCTTCCAGCGCCGCCGGTCCCGGATACAGCTTGCGCAGGCGACTACGCAGAGCGTCTGCGGAATTGTAGGTCTCGAACCGGGGAAGCAACTCTTCGGCGTAAAGCCAGGGGCGATGCATCCAAAGCTCCCCCACTTCGCAACGCTCAAGGACCTTACGAAGGCCGTTGGCGTGATCGCTGTCCGGATGGGTCAGCACCACCGAATCAACCTTGCCGGTACCGTAGTGCTTGGCGATGTGTTCGACCAGGCGATCACCGGTCTCCAGGTAGCCACCATCCACCACATGGATCCGGGTCTGCCCATTCAACTCGTAGCGCACACCAATGGCGTCACCGCTCTTGGAAGTTTCGACGGCCAAAAAATCCAATTCAATACTATCTGCCACGTTCAGCCCCCTGTTGGCTAAGTATGCTCACTTGAGCAAGTTTGAGACGAAATTTCCCTCCCGTTGGCGGAGGCCGCCATCAGAGGAGATTGCCTTATCAAGACGTCCTGGATACAGACAGGCCATGCACCATGAAGCCGGCAGTGGAAAGCGCCGGCCTTGGCCCTTCCATGCATGCAGGCCAATGCCAGCCGCGCTCCCTACATGCGAATTAGAGCCAGCTTCCGATAAGCCAGCTCGGTCGTCTTGCAATCATTGACAGGCATGTGCGGGTCAATAGACCGACTTCCCAATGGCTACCAAGGCTGCACGCAGCCCATCGGACCCGATCTTCGCCAGCAGCGCGTTGGCCGTGTTTGGGTCCAGAGGAAAGTAGGACATGTATCCCTTGCCGTTGAGGTAGAGCGCATAGAACCCGCTGAGTTTGGGCTGTCCGAGCACCTCATAGACGCCCTCTTCCAAGATTGGAATGTGGAGATGCTTTGGCGTGCCATCCGTGTGCCTGGACTGCACCTTCTCACTCATCCACTGCCGTCTACCATCCGGAAAATACCTACGAACCACCGACTTTTTCTCCGACTTGTTGCACTGGAGAAAGATGCCTCGCTGTCCCCCAACCGTGCCCAACGTCAGCTTATCCCTGTACGACACCCTTGACGCCTCCAACTTCTCTGTTAGAAATCCACCAATCCACCGAACGGGCGCAGCAACCGATGTACTGGCTTGAAATTTATTCACCGCACGCTGGCACAGCCCGCGTGGAAGGCCTTAGTTGGGCTCAACTCGACGCCATCGCTCCCTTCCTTGGTGGAGCTGGCCTCGCCAGCTCCTTCGGCATTTACCACCCCGATGGAAGTACGGAACTTCTGGGAGGTTGCTTGGCAGCGTCGCTGGAGGAAGACGGCGTGCACTACCTGCACATTGAGACTCCGGATATCACCCATTAAGCACCCGGCCAACATCGCGTTCATACGCATCTTGACCTGAGCCTCGGGTCGCAAGACCCGCTCAGAAAGTGGGCAACTTCTCCAAGTTGTCGCGCGTCGATTCATCCCGCACGGTCTTGAGGTAATCGGTCTTGACCGAAATAATCTCCAGCGCCGCACCGAGCCGCCACCCACCGTCCGCCTTCCGGACGATGGTAGTGAAAGTCACATTCTTTTCGACCGACTCGATGACCTGAGGACGCGTCACGTCGCTGTAGCTACCTTCCTTGAAGGTGCCATTGGTCTTATCAACCCTATGCACACGCAGCTTTGCAATGTGCGAGCCATCGCTGTTGTATTGCACGGCGGAAACATAGAAATCAGGATGCGCCATTTAGACATTTCCTTAACAAAAGGCTGGAGCGCATTAGACGACTCCCATTGGGTTTTTACAATAGGGAATTCCCTACCCCCGACTAAAGGCGAAAGGAGTCAAAATAATGACGCTCGACGGCACAGAAGCCCGTACCCGGCGGCGTCACTACAAATGAACTAAGAATCCGAGCAACTTAATTCGGATACTCAAGCCCGCTCACCACCTTAACTACACACCCAGAAGGAGAGCGTGGTAGCCGCCAGAATTCTGACTCACCAGTTTCTTTATCAAGCGCACTGAACAGGCCTCGAGCTGCGCCCTGCGCCTGTGGGACATAGAAGTCCTAACAGCCTAATCGCACCTACTAGCGTCTTGCACTCTTACAGCTCTAGCCTGACCGCGCCCCTTTGCAGCCGGTGCCCCACGGCAGTATCTGGCGAATGTCCATACACAATCAGCTCAATCGATATAGATATTGCTTCCACCGACTACAAGCGTCTCCAATCTCGACCTCCGTCCTCCCACCGGCCCGATCTACCCAAGCCGACTCTATGCGCTTCTGCGACCGCCTAGATGGTCACGCTGAAGCTGCGAGATGGGTTGAACCTTCGCACCGCCCTCTGGCACTGCCCCGCTCAGTGGGCCCGGTCTCGGTTGATCGAGACCACCACCTCCAAGCCTCCCCCCATGCGATTCCGGACTGTCAGCACGCCACCGTGAGCAGCGCATATGGCGCCCGCAATGGAGAGGCCAAGCCCGGAGCCACCTGAGTGCCGGGCCCTGGACCGATCCGCCCTCCAAAAGCGGTCCTGGACACGCGGGAGGTCGGCCTCGTCGACCCCTGGGCCACGGTCGCCAACAATGAGCGTCACCCGCGTCCCCTCCTGCCTGAGCGATACGTCCATGACGCCGCCGCTGGATGCATACCGCAGCAGGTTGTCCACCACGATGGTCATTACTTGGCCCATCCGCAGCCGGTCGGCCTGGACCTCGATGCCGGAGTCCAGATCCAACTGGCATGCAACCCCAGCAGCTTGGAGCTCCAGTTCCACCCACTGAATGCGCTCGAGCACCAGATCTGCGAGCACAAACCGCTCTTCTTCCAAGCTCAGGGCCCCAGCCCGCGCCATCGACAGCAGATGGAGGTCGCCAACGATGCGATTGATCTGCTCCAGCTGCCGGTGAACCAGCAAGAGTTGATCATTGGAGTGCGGAAAAACATCGTCCACCATCCCTTGAATGCGCCCCATCGCAGCGTTCAACGGAGTCCTGAGCTCGTGGGCCAGCATCGCACTGGAGTCCCTGATCTCCCGCTCATACTGCTCCAGGCGAGATGACATCTCGTTGAAATCGTCGGCCAGGCCGGCCAGCTCCTGGGGGGCATGCGGACTCACAGCTGCCCGCGCCGAGAAGTCCCCCTCGGCCACCTGCCTCGCCGCTTTTGCCACCGAACTGAACTGCCGCGATAGCGGGCGAGACATCATGAAGCCAAAGACGAAGATGAAAGGAACGGATGTCACCAGCAACGCGAGAAGGGTGAACCAATCGGGATTTCGCAGGCCCGGCAAGAAGTTCTCGATGGCGTAATGGGCTTGAAACAGCGCCCATAGCCGCGCTTCGTCCAAATGCGGATCTGCCACAAGCCGCCGCACCTCTTGCTGTACCTGGGGCGGTAGCGTGCTGAGGATGCGCTCATCCTTCAGCTGGAAATGCAGCCACATCCCAAGCGCCACGCAGCTCACTGCCCCCACGGCCAGCCCGCTCATTCGAAGGCCGACCCAAGTCCATAAGGAGCTAGGCGCTCGTGGATGGCTATCAGGCTTCATTGGAACCGGTATCCCACGCCGCGTACCGTCACCAGTACACCGGTAATCCCATGGAGCTCAAGCTTCTTGCGAATGTTGTGAACATGCGTGTCGACCACGCGATTCAGCGAATCGCTGGTGGCGGCAACCCCTTCCAGCAGCTCCGCGCGCGTGAAGGCCTTGAAGGGGGTGCGCAGGAGTGCATAAAGGATATTGAACTCGGTGGGCGTCAGATCGACGACGGACGGCGACCCCAAGGCCTCCGCTTCAACCAGCACCCTTACGGCCTCACCGTCTACGGTGAGCCGCCCATGCTGGAGGACCTTTTCCTTTCCTCGACCAGGCACCACCCGACGCAGCACGGCATGAACCCGAGCCACCACCTCGCGGGGGCTGTAGGGCTTGACCACGTAGTCGTCTGCTCCATACCGCAGGGCTCCCAGCTTGTCCGGCTCGTCCCCGACGGCGGTCACCATGATCACGGGCGTGTCGCCCGCTTTGCGAATCGCCGACAGGACATCGATACCACTCATCTTCGGCAGCATGATATCCAGAAGGACCAAGTGGGGACGCCACTTCGCAAAGAGCTCTAGGGCCTGCAGGCCATCGTTGGCCACCGCCACAAAAAAGCCCTCCTTGCGAAGGTAGGCCTCCAGGATACTGGCGCCGTCCGCGTCGTCCTCGACGACCAAGACGCGCTTGTCGTTCGAAGGGATGGGAGCCGAATTCATAGAATCCGAAAAAGTCATTGATGAAATCTTGATATTTGGGCGGAAACCGTCGAAACGGCGCGCCATTCTTACCACTACATCGCCGCCTCTGCCACAAAGAGGTTGCAGATCGTCCGGATCTTCAGCATGTCGGTTCAGAAACAGCGCTCGCAGCTGAGGAAGCTACGCTTTTCTTTTGAGGCTTGATCGAATCTCAACAAAGAGCACAAAGAACCTTGAGAAGAGGCCTTCAAGCTTCGCGCACTTCTCTGGCGATCGTGGGTTAATCCGTGAATACTTGCTCGGCCGTCCGCTGGCTCGGACCAGCTCTGGTTAGTTCGGCAGCTGTCTTAGGAATGGCTGCGTTGGCAGGGTGTTCTTTGTCCCCCCAATACGTCCGTCCCGCCGCGGTCGTTCCCCAGCAACTCGGCTCCACGAGTAGTTCACCGACGAACGGACAGCTTTGCTCGGAGCAATTGCGCGAGCAAGACGTTGATTTTGTCCGGGCGGCGGTCAAGGGTGACCAGTTGGATGCCATGATCAAAGCGGCGCTGTGTCGCAGCCCCGACTACCGGCTTGCCGAGCTCAACGTGCGCCTCGCGCGAGCGCAGGCCGGTCAGAGCAACAGTGCACGACTGCCACGGCTGGATGGGCAAATCGTCAAAAGCAAACAGCGATTCGGCGATCCAGCGTTGGACGAGCGCTACCAGCAGGATCTGTCCATGGCGACCGTCGGACTGTCAGAGTTCGATCCCGACTTCTTCGGGCGCCTCAGGTCGCTTGCCGCTGCCGAGGGGCTCCGGTGGGAAGCTTCTCAGCACGGCCGCGACGCGGCCCGGGGAGCGCTCATTGGCGAAACGCTCCGCGCCTACGTCCTCTACTCTGCGGCCAAAGAAGCGGAAGCCCAGGCCGGGGTAGTGGCCAGCAGCGCCCAGGAACAGCTTCACCTTGCTCAGCGCCGGCAATCGCTTGGAATGATCGCCTCCGACGATCTTCGCGTCGCGGAGAGCTTGGCTGCACAAGCGGATGCAAACGCGGCCAAAACTGCCGAGGCATCAAAAGCCCAAGAGCGGGCTCTGCGGTTTCTGGTTGGGTTTGACTCAGTGCTGCCAAGCCCAAATCTTTCGCTTTTCGTGGACGGCTCTGGTGACGCGGTCAGATACGGTGATTTGGATTCTTCCGTGCTCTACCAGCGGCCCGAGGTGCTTGAGGCAGAAGCCAGGCTACAAGCAGCTTACGCTGACATCGGCGCCGCCCGTGCGGCCTTTTTCCCGTCCATCCAACTCACCACCTCCCTGGGCTCGGCCAGCGAGAGTTTGGGCGGTCTCTTCTCTGCCTCAAAAGCTTGGACCTTCTCCCCGAGCCTGCGGCTTCCCATCTTCGACTTCGGTCGGAACAAGCGAGCGTTGGATCTCGCATGGATCCGTCAACAGCAAGGGGTGGTGCAGTACGAGAGGGCCATTCAGCGCGCGTTTGTCGATGTCGCCGATGCCCTTGGCAGCCGAAGCCAGACGGAGCAGGCCTACACCGCTGCTCGGAGTAAGGAGCTCGCTACTGTCGGAAAGACTGGCCGACTGATCCAACGAATTGATGCAGGGCTGCAAGACGCCTTGGACCGACCGCAGGCCCAGATCGACGCGGCCAATGCCACCGCCGACCGCGTCGCTGCTCAGCAGGATTTTGCGCTTTCCCGGATCGCTCTGTCGCACGCGTTCTATGCGACTGCCCCTGCTCGGCTCCCGCACTCCAGCTCCCATTGAGCTTTCCAACATGATCACCAAGACCAAATCAACCGTCCTACTCGGACTGGCCGTGCTTCTGGCGGCACAGGGCGCTCATGCCGACGGCCTGTGGGGCGACAAGCTGGAGGCCACGCTTGGGACCGGCGTGCTCTACGGCCCGCTCTACGCGGGCTCGGATGAGAGCCAAGCGATCCTTGTCCCCGTGTTGTCCGTTCAGCGGGGCATCCTCTTCGTTGACTCCACCCGTGGGGCAGGCCTGCAGTATCAGCTTGGCAGTGGCCTCTACCTCTCCCAGTCGATCTATTACGACTTGGGCCGCTTGGAAAAGGACAGCTCTTGGCGCCCTGGCTCAGATTCCTTGAAGGGCATGGGCCGCGTTCCAGGCTCGTTCACCACGAAGACCATGCTGGTTCAGCCCTTGGGCAATCGCTTCAATGTCTCCGCAGAAGCGGAATACGCTCTGCGATCTTCGGGGCACCGCCTTCGCTACCGAGTGGGGGCAGAAGCAAAGCTCTTCAACGGCAATGCCAACGACGTGTTTCTCACTGCAGATGTGCACGGTGGCGATCGCGATTTCAACCAAGCCTACTACGGGGTTGGTGTCGCTCAGGCGAACGTTACAGGACGACGGGCGTTCTCTTCCGCCTCGGGCATCAATGCCTACGCCGCCGGCGTTCGTTGGGAGCACAAGTTTGGCGCGCGCTGGATGGGCATCGCGCAGATCAATGCGATGCGCTACGCGCGTGACGTGAGCGGCAGCTCTGTCATCGAGCGGCGCAACAGCGGCTTCGGGAACGTGGCCCTCACCTACACCTACTGAGAAAAAATATGGCCTTCCTACCCCCGCCAGCTATGCGCGCTCTTCTTGTCCTCTCCCTCGTTGGGCTGTCCGCCTGCAGCAAAGAACCAATGCCGCCCACGCCGGTCCGGAGTGTCAAGGTGGAAACCGCAGAGCGCGGATCCCGCACCTCGGCTGAATTCGTCGGCACCGTCCGCCGATCTTCCAGAGCACAGCTCAGTTTTGAGCAGGCCGGACGGATCAAGGCAATCCACGTCGATATCGGGGACGCGATTCGCAAAGGCCAAGTCCTCGCAGTCTTGGATGCCCTGCCCGCCCAGCAACAGTTCGCCCGGGCAAGCGCTCAATTGAGTGCTGCCCGTGCAGCGCTTGCAGAGCGCCAGCTTCAGTTCAATCAACAAGAGGCAATGTTCAAGGACGGTGCAGTGGCGCAGGTTACCCTGACCCAGGCCCGCGCTGCCTTGGAGGCATCCAAGGCGGAACTCAATAGTGCCCAGGCCGACGTGGCCCTTGCTCAGCGCGCGGTAGATTACAGCGTCATCCGAGCGCCGTTTGACGGCCAAGTCATCGCTCGCCACAGCGAACCGTCGGTTGACGTCACGGCAGGTCAAGCGATTCTGAACGTGCAGGGCAACGGCCAGACGGAAGTTGCAGCCGACGTGCCGGCCCACCTCGCGAGTGCCCTCCAAGCAGGGGCCGCAGCGTCTGCGCGACAGGACGGCACCGTGCTGGTCCCGCTGAAACTGCGATCGGTTGCACAGCACGAATCGACCGCAGGAACTGTGACGGTTCTCTTCGAAGCTGCTGACGGTGGCGCTCCCCTGCGTCCCGGCTCACTGATTCACGTGTTGGTCCAAGTCGACAACGCGAGCAACACCTTGACCGTGCCGCTCTCAAGCCTCGTCCCCAGCAGCACCGCTGGCGCGGCGGATGTCTTTGTTTTCTCTGCGGCTCATCAGACCGTGAAGAAAGTTCGCGTTCGCGTCGGCAGCTACCAGGGGAGCCAAGTTGAAATCCTCGGAGGGTTGACCGAAGACGCTGTGATCGTCACGGCGGGTGCCAGCTATCTCACGGACGGTCAGAAAGTTCGGCCCTACAAGAGTCAGTCCCAGCTTGGACAAGGGGAAATCCGATGAACCTTACCCAGTCGGCGATCAAATCCAGCCGCCTGACGGTGTTCGCCTGCCTGCTGCTTCTGTTCGGCGGCATCTTCACCTTCTTTGGTTTTCCCTCTCAAGAAGAGCCTTCCGTCACCATCCGTGAAGCACTCGTGTCCGCTGCACTTCCCGGCTTGCCCAGCGAGGAAGTAGAGGAGCGCATCGCCAAGCCCTTGGAGGAGCGACTGCGTGAGGTGGCCGGCATCAAGCGAGTTGTGTCGACCATTCGCCCTGGCAGTGTCCTGATCCAGCTGACGGCGCAGGACAGCGTCCGTGATTTACCCACCCTCTGGCAGCGTGTGCGCGCCAAAGCGGCTGAAGCCAGCGCAGAACTGCCGCCGGGAACCCAAGGACCGCTGGTAGACGACGACTTCGGACGCGTCGCCGTGGCCTCCGTTGCAGTCACCGCGCCCGGATTCAGCACCAGCGAAATGATGGGCCCGCTGCGCGCAATGCGGGAGGAACTCTACCGTCTGCCGGGCGTCGAGCGGGTGGCCATGTATGGACTGCAGGAAGACCGGGTCTACGTTGACTTTGACAAGTCCAAGCTGGCCTCGACCGGGGCTACCCCCAACGCAATCATCGACCAACTCAGGGACAAGAATGTTCTTGCGCCGGGCGGTGAAGCCATCGCCGCCGGTCTATCTCTGACGCTCTCTGCCGACAGCCAGGTCCGCAGCGCTCACGATTTGGCCGACGTGTTGGTCAGCGTGCCCAATGCCAAGGAGAGTCAAGTCATCCGTCTGGGGGATCTGGCAGACATTCGCATTCTGCCGCCGGATCCGCCGGAGGGAGGCGCGCTCTACAAAGGGAAGCCTGCCGTCGTCGTGGCCATCTCCATGGCTAAGGGCTACAGCATCGAGACCTTTGGCAAGGACTTGCGTGCAGCGCTGGAGCACACGCAGTCGGGCCTTCCGGTCGGTTTCGAGCAGCACGTTGTGACGTTCCAGCCAGACGTGGTGGAACGGGAGATGAGCAAGATGCACCACGTCATGGGCGAGACCGTGGTCATTGTCATGGCGGTAGTCATGCTCTTCCTTGGTTGGAGGACCGGGCTCATCGTTGGGGCCATCGTTCCGCTAACCATCCTCGGCTCGTTGGTCGTAATGCGCGCCCTTGGCGTGGAACTCCAAACGGTGTCGATCGCCGCAATCATCCTTGCCTTGGGACTTCTGGTCGACAACGGCATCGTCATTGCTGAGGACATTGAGCGCCGCCTTGCACATGGGCAGGAGCGGATAAGCGCCAGTGTGGACGCTGGAAGGACTCTGGCCATTCCCCTTCTCACCTCCTCGCTGGTGATCATCCTGGCGTTCTCGCCATTCTTCTTTGGTCAAACCTCCACGAACGAATACCTGCGATCCTTGGCGATCGTCTTGGCCGTCACGTTGCTGGGCTCCTGGATCTTGAGCATCACCGTGACGCCCTTGCTATGCATCCGATTCGCCAAGGTCCACGTCCATGCCAAGGAAGACGGTCAGTATCAGAGCCGACTTTACAAAGGCTACAGTCGAATCATCGCCAAGGTGCTGGACCACAAAGTGGTCTTCATTGGTACGATGGTAGCGCTGCTGACCGGCGCGCTGGTCATCCTGACGTCGCTGCCCTACGACTTCCTGCCCAAGTCGGATCGCCTGCAGTTCCAGATGCCAGTCACGCTGGAGCCAGGCGCGGCATCGACCGAAACCAGAAAAGTGGTTACAGAACTCAGCGCTTGGTTTGCTGACCCAAAGCAGAACCCCGAAGTCACCGAGAGCATCGGCTATGTCGCCGATGGCGGACCGCGGATCGTGCTGGGTCTGACACCGCCGCTTCCTGCGTCCAACGTGGGTTACTTCACTGTGAGCGTGGCGCCGGGCACGGATATCGATGCCGTGATCCGCCGTGCCCGCCAGCACGTATTGACGACCTATCCGACGGTGCGAGCCGAGCCCAAGCGGTTTTCGCTCGGCACGACGGAAGCCGGCGTGGCCGTATACCGGATCTACGGACCAGGCGAGGACGAACTGCGCCGCATCGGTGAGGAGGTGAGCGCCAAGCTTGCAGCGCTCGGGGGCACCCAGGATGTCTACAACGATTGGGGAGTGCGCACCCCTCGCTACGCCATCAACGTGGACGTGGCCAACGCGAAAGTGGCGGGCATAAGTAACAACGATATCTCCGAGTCGCTGCGCTATCGCTATAGCGGCGCCGAGGCCACCCGCCTACACAGCGATGGCACTGCAACGCCCGTCATTCTGCGCTCCATCGCCAGCGAGCGAGAAGAGACGGCTCGACCCGAGGACACGTTGGTCTTTTCCAGCACGACCGGCAAGGCAGTGCCTTTGGGCGCTATCGCCACGGTCGAAGCATCCAGCGAACCGTCGACGATCGTGCGTCGCAACTTGATGCGTTCGCTCACGGTCACCGGCAAGAACCCGGGAATGACGACCAGCGAAATCGTCGCTGCGCTCAAACCTGAGATCGCGGACATCAAGCTTCCGCCCGGCTACCGCATAGAGCTGGGAGGAGAGATGGAGGACGCAGCTGAAGCCAACGACGCCTTACTCGGCTTCATGCCTCACGCGCTGGGCGCCATCCTTCTGCTATTCGTCTGGCAGTTCAACTCATTCCGAAAGACCTTCATCATCATCGCCAGCATCCCGTTTGTCCTCATCGGTGCCTCACTGGCACTGTTGGCCACCGGATACCCGTTCGGCTTCATGGCCACGTTTGGGTTGCTTGCGTTGGCCGGAATCATCGTCAACAACGCAGTTCTGCTGCTAGAGCGTATTGAAGCTGAGCTTGAAGAGGGGCTTCCGCGGCGCGAGGCGGTCGTGTCGGCGGCGGTAAAGCGGCTTCGTCCGATCCTCATGACAAAGCTCACCTGCATCGTAGGCCTGGTGCCATTGATGTTGTTTGCCGGTCCGCTGTGGACTGGCATGGCCATCACGATGATCGGTGGCTTGGCAGTGGGAACCCTGGTGACATTGGGCCTCATTCCGGCTCTGTACGACTGGTTGTTTGATGTTCGTACCCGAACGGAGGACACCCACTGATGGCGCTGAAGACCATTCGGGTCGCCGCTGTCGTGTGCGCGGCGTTGTTGAGCGGGTGCGCCATGGTCAAACTTAAGAGCGTGTCGCCGGAGCACTACTTTGAGCAACGTAGAGGAGACATCCTGAGTACCGGAGAACTCAGCCCCGCCACGCAGCAGGAAATGGGCCTGCTGTCCTTGGACACCAAGGCCTGCCTGTTGGCGCCCGAGCCTTGCTCGGGCACCCTCATCGGATCAGTAGAAATGAAGTCCGCAGACTCATTGGCAGCCGCGGCGGAGCTGTGGGTCGCCCACGCCGCAGAGCTGTCTCGAACGTCGCCCGACAGTGATCGGACTATGGACGCTTGGCTGAAGGCCGCCCGCTACTCCTACGCCTACTTCTTAGTCTTGCACCAGGAAGTTTCCCGCTTGGCGCCCCGCGACCGCGATACTCAGATCCGGGACTACTACAACTACGCCGTGGAGAACGTCACCGCAAGCCTGTTCCGCCGCTACCGGCAGGGAAAACACTCCAACTTGACGAGTGAGAGCCTCCCCGCGCCGGCAGGATGGAGCCTGAAGCTCGACATGTCGGGCCTGCGCGAGATTGGAGACGTCCCCAGCCCCAAAGAGCTTCTGTCCGCGTCCAGCATCGGATTTGGCGGGATCCGAAATGCCTATCGTCGCGATGGGTTTGGGGCAGAAATGGTGGCCACTCTTCCTCCGGGGACATACAGCAGCCAAACGTCACCCGCGCCGGGCTTTCCGTTGGCCGGGGGCTATAGCGCAATGCCAACCCCCAACGTCACGTGCTTGTTGGACTTCCATGGCGATGACGTACAGGAAGTACTTGCTTCACGTTCGGCCACCCTTCGGGCGTTCGATCCACTGCTGGAGAGCGCGGCCGCCATCAAGGGGGAGAGCGTGCCTCTAGCTGCCAACTTCACCGCCGGCTACGGTGTGTGGTTGGCGCGCTCAAACTTCGCCACCGAGGCCATCCGCACGCTACTCGACATGGACAAGAGCCTGGACAAGCCACACCTCTACATGCTGCAGCCGTTCGACCCAAACCGGCGAGTGGTTCTGATGCTGCATGGCTTGGCCAGCAGCCCTGAGGCCTGGGTCAACACCGCAAACGATGTGCTTGGGGACGATGAACTCAGGGCACGTTACCAAGTCTGGTTGATGTATTACCCCACCAACCTGCCGCTTCCTTACAACCATCAAGCCATCCGGCAGACAGTCCTGCAGACGCTCAGAAGCATGGATCCATCTGGTGCCGCAAAGGCGTCTCATGGAATGGTCGTGGTTGGGCACAGCATGGGCGGCCTGTTGACCCGACTCATGGTCTCTTCGAGCAATGGCAGTAAATTGCTTGAGCAGACCCTTAAGGAGCTTAAGGGCAAGGGTGACCAGGTCAATGCCGTGCGCGAGGAGCTGGCGCCACTTCTGGAATTCGATCCCATGCCCGAAGTGCGACGGACCGTCTTCATCGCTACCCCTCATTTGGGGACGCCATCTGCGGAAGGCGTGCTTGCCGCGATCGTCTCCCGGCTGTCCTCGATCCCGCAAGGGCTATCCACGCGTTACAGTGCTAGCGCGGCGGTCATGGCGGCCGTGTCGGGCCGCCTCCCACTTAGCATCGACAACCTCAAGGAAAGCGACCCCTTTGTAAAGGACATCGCCGAGCTTCCGATCTCCCCGGATGTGGTCTACCACTCCATCGTTGCCGTAAAGAACCCGACAAACTTGACATCTGCAACGGATGGCTTCGTTCCCTACCGGAGCGCACACCTCGCCGGCGCTGTTTCGGAAAAAGTCATCGTGAGTGGTCACAGCGTGCAGCAGACGCCAGAGGCCGTTCTGGAACTGCGGCGTATCCTGCGCATGGATTCTGGGCTGGAAGCACCACAATCCGAATCAGCGCACTTGGAGTGAGAGGGCTGTCACTGTTGGCAAAGTGGCCCCCCTATGGGGGCCACTTGCCTCAGTTCGTTCTGGATAACGCCGCTCTGCTGACGATCTGGCGTACGCCGCATGCCGAGCACTTCAGTTCCAGCGCTCCACAGATGCCGAACGTTGCACTCTTGGTGGCATCCAGGAACGTGAAACATTTCAAGCACTGCATCTTCTCCGCTTGGACGGGAGGAGTTGCCGCATCCGGATGGTCACAGATGGCCAAGTTCTGAACTTTGAATACACCGAACTGCTGCACCACTACCTCGCACAAAGGCTCAAGACGGGGAACAGCAGCAGAGGACGCCAAAGCGCCCGCCTCGCGCGGCTCCTCGCCAAAACCAGGGGACCGGCACCTCGGCCAGCCCAACAGATGCCGCTACACAGGCTCTTGTGGCGGGGGTTCGGACTCGTCCTCTCCGCTGCAGTAGGTCCGCTTGGCCAGTTTGGGAAGGACATAGACGCCAAGCAGCAAGTGATCGATGACCTCAATGGCCAATGTCAACTCTTCAACACTGTGCGGTGCTACTTCATGTGCAGCATTGTTGCCCAGGACGCGCAGGTTGTGGAGGATGGTGGCGCCGGCATCGGTCAATCCTCGGCGATCCTTAAGATCGTTGATCTTCTGATAGAGGTCTTTGCCAACCGCGCCTTGATCTTTGCAGACGGTCTCAACGATTGCACGGATGCCAATGCCGCTGAGCACCGCGTTGGACGCATTGAGACAGGCCAGAGTCTCCGAGTAGATGCGCTCGACCTTGGTTGGCAACAGATAGGAGGATTCGAGCGCTGCCCTGCCCAAGTTGGGAGTGGGGAAGATCTCAACGTCTGGCACGTATTCCCACTCGCCTTGGCGCACCTCCTCCACGTTTTCATTCGTGCCAGTGGCCATGCGGAAGGCAACAGTACCGCACCCCATGCAGCGAACGGTCTGGAACTCGTGCGTCCAGTTCAGTGCGACATCATCGGGGACTTCGCCCTGCTCCGTGTGCTCATGGATCACCTCATGGTTGGTGATATGCCTGCAACGTCGACAGGGGCAGCTTTCCAGCTTGATGGGTTCTTTTGAGGTCATGTTGAGAAATTGATTGTGCTAAGCGAAGCGCTGCTTTACTCGGTCTCGAGCAATGGCTGCATCTGCTCGCGCCAAAACTGGGAGTCGGCGACCAAGCACCGCGCATGGGTTGCGTAGGCGTGGTCGAGGGTTTGATTGAACCGGTTCCACCACCCCGCAGTGTAAGAACTCCACATAGAAAGTCGTTCAACCGCCTGGTCGACTTCGTCGGCGCTGATCGCGTCCAGTTCCCCGAGAGCTTCCACGTATGCCCCCGTTTTCCCCTCGACAATCTGATAGTTGTTCAGCTGCCTATCAACGACCACATCGTTCCGGAACCGGCGCTGCACCATCGAGTGCGCTCGACCTCTTCCCTCGGCGAGGTTCTCTCGAAGAATCCTCGCGATTGCTTCGCAGCGTTTTGATCGGACGTCGTATGCCTCGCGATCCTGGCGAGCGTCGCTCAGCCTCTGGAGCTCGGACAGCCATGGGAAGGCCAGTAGGAACTTGAACCGCTGAATGCCCGTCTGATTAGGAATCGGGCCCGGGTCATACTCGCAGCAGCTCTCCAACGTCGAGACGGCGGAAAGGACGATGGTCGCCCAGCGATCAACGCGATCACACAAGGGCATGCCCTCGGCTGCCTTGTCATCAAAATCCCGCCTAAGCGCGTCAAGCTTCTTGTCGAGCTCGACGTAATCAATCGAGGACAACCCATAACCGAGCATGGCGGCCAGATCCTGCGCCCTGCGTGCCTCGTCGGACTCGGGCATCTCCTTCAGCTCCCGCTCGACCGCCCAAGCCGCCGACAGCACGCGGTCAATGGTTCCCCCGTCGGCCAAGAAGTCACGCAAAAGGAGGTAGTCGTCGTGCGCGGTCTGAGTTTTGAGCGGATTGGAGTCTTTGAGCATAAGCGACCTGCCTTGGCGGAGACGTGTCGCGGTGGGCTGGGCGAGGCCAAGCGCGACACGCTACCGGGCCACTCCACAGCCTGGCTAGCCAGGCTGAGCACTTGTGTTTGGCACCGGCGCTCAGAAGCGACGCGATGGCCGGAGGCTACCCAAGACGGGCATCCTCGTGAATTGGCGCGGAGGGAAGGAATCTAACCTTCCAGCCTCCCCTTGGATACGACATCACAGTGAAGCGCATTCGTCCTTCAACTTGGGTTGCAGCTCTTCCCCAACTGGGCTCCGCGAGAGGCACGCCAACAACCAACCAGACCACAGGATACTTCTGAACCACCCGCGGACGGACAAACCGAAGCGCCATCCGTGCGCCTCGCTCGCTTCCTCGGCTTGCTGACCGTCGAACACTGCATGCGGACCCGTACAAGCATCCGTGCGCCCTTCGTCTTCTGCGTGTGGAACAACGTAATCAATGTGTGTGTTTGAAGTCATATTCAGCTCCTTAGTGATGACATACGCATCGACCACCAGGGAAGCCTGCAACCCAAAACAGGACTCGAACTGCGCCTCCCTGTGCGCCGATGTTTGCACCAAGAAGGGGGGATCAGTGATCCCACGGACCTAGTATAGATCCCCGGGCACGAACTTCATTGCTGCAGGCTGGAGATTCAGATCAGATCTGCGAGGTTGCCCGGACATGTATGGCCACTGTTCGTAGCACCGAATAGGACAGGCACTGCGCTTACATCAAGGTGACCTTAAGAGCTGCGACTGTGGACCCACGGGTTCGGTGATGATTACTCCGTCGGTGGGAGTGCATAGCGCACGCTTTGGCGATAGCGAGAACTGGGGTAATGACCGACGGTGACCTCCACCGGCTGGCCCGTAGCCGAGTAGTAGAAGCGGACCACTTGGAGCGCCGGATCGCCAGGCGCTGCCTGTAGCAGCCGCGCGGTGTCCTGATCGAGGACCGTCGCCGTCACATCCTGGCGGACCTCTGCCACAGCAATGCCGAACATGCGCTCCAGGTTCTGATAGATCGGCCCACGAGCGACGTCAGGCGTGATCTGCGCTGCCGCATACTGGGGCGGCAGATAGATCCGCAAGACGCTCATGGGCAAAGGGGCTTGAGAGCGCCGCCGCAAGAAGCACGCCTCCGAGAGCTGGATGCCCCTTCGGCATTCCAGCACCTCTGAAAGCCGCTCGTTGACGGTGATAGGACCCAAGGAGATTTGGTGAAGCTCGGTTTTCCCAAGAAAGTCGCGAAGGTCGCCAGCGGACGTGATCGGCGCGAAAGCTTCCGCTCCCTGTGGTGCAGGCAGCACCATGGACCCGACGCCAGGCCTGGACGCGATCAGCCCCTGCGATCTCAGCAATGCAAGAGCCTGGCGGACGGTTTGGCGACTCACTCCATGTACAAAGGTGAGGCTCTTTTCCGACGGCAACGTGCTGCCGACGGCCAACGCTCCACTTTCAATATCGCTGGCGAGCGACTGTGCAAGCACGTAGTAGAGCGGCTTGGAATGGCTGTTGGAGTTCAGTGGTTTATCAGGGATGGACACTTCGTATCTCTTTCCGTTTCTTTGCGCGCTAGTCTTAGAGGCCAGCCCGCCTCTGATCTCATCAGACGGGCGCTGGATCGCCACTGTTGTTGAGCTCAAGGATGTCTTCAGGTAGCGAGTCGGCCTTGCACGGCTTTCCTAGCAACCAGCCCTGCCCGACCGCTTGGGGAACGAGCCGGTGTATGGCCAACGCCTGCAGCTCTGTCTCCACTCCTTCGGCGACAAGAGGGAGTCTGAGCGCCTTGGCCAGCGCGCAAATGGCTTCGACTGCGTTGCTGGCCGGCGATAGCGTGCCCATAGCCAGGGTAAACCGACGATCCATCTTCAGTCCTGCCAAGGGCAAGTCTGCCAAGTAAGCAAAGTTGGAATAACCCGTCCCAAAATCATCCAGATACACACGAAAGCCGGCCTGCTCCAGTCTTCCTAACGCATCGGCAAGCTCCTGATGTGATGCGGTTGAGCGCTCCGTAAGCTCCAACACTACGGAGTTTGGCGAAACACCGAAAGCTTGGGTTTGCTCCATCAGGAAATGTCTCAAACCACTGTCCAGAATGTCCTGGGCGGACAAGTTGATGCTCGTGTAGAAGCCATCCCCCCTACGTAGACGTGGCCCCATCTCTTCCAAGCTCTTGACTATCACCAACTTCGCGAGCGCCGTTCCGAGCCCCTGTTGCTCCGCCATAGGTACGAAGGTGTCTGGTGGCACGTCAACGCCGGACAAGGTCCGCCACCGTGCCAGGGCCTCCACGCCTACTATTCGGCGGTCTGACAAGCGACGCAGTGGCTGGTACACCAGATCGATATCGCCTTGCCGGATTGCCCGCGCAAGCATGCGATTAAGCGCTACTCCTCGTCCCTGAGAAGCTTTCGCCAACGCACCCAGCCCCCCTCCCCCAACCAAAGCGAGGGCGAATATGGCAGCGACGGTCCACAAAGGCTGATCCCAAAGGCTTCCAGCCTGTGCTTGAGACACAACGCAAATGTCGAACTCGTTGCTGCAGGCGCGAGTTGATATGTGACCGGCCGAGGGCGCGGCCGAACCGCCATCGCCCAACTTCAGGTCAGTCGCATCTCCGAAGCTTTGGAAGCGGTGCTTCCCGTCACGGGTGATCACCAGCGCGCCAATGCTGCCAAGCGGCATGGATACGCGATCAAACGCAGTGGGCGCCGTCGTGACGATGGCATTCCCGTAAGACGCAAGGTCCACCTTTATACGGTCGTCTCCGGCAGCGGGTACGTTCCGCCAAAGTGAATAGCCCCGCACCATGCGGTGAGGCAGAGCGAGCTCAACAGGCGTCTGCAGGCGGCCCCACATTGCGGTACAAAGCAGCCGGCCATTGACAACCCGCCCGACGTCTTTGATGTAGCGGGAGTAAAAGGCGATGAGCCGCAACTCGGCCAGATCTTTTTGGCTACAGGGCTCTGCGCTGATCCGCAGCACCTTGTTGAGACCATCGACGCTTGCACGTGCCACATCCTCTGCATGCACCAGCAGCCCGGCAGTGTAGTTCGCCAGGTCGACTTTGGCCCGCTCGGTCACTGCCAGCTGGGCTGCTCCAAGAGTAAGCAGGACGACCGCAGTGCCCATAAGGTATGGCGCTGATAGGTGCAGAGCTCGACGTGACGATCGCCACCTGGCGGAAGGCTTGCGCATTTATTCCTCATGGATAGGGCCTACCGGTCGCCCGGCGTCCAGCGGGGATGGATTCAGCTGGCGTGAACCAACCGGGGGCGGAACTCTGCGTTGACCTTGAAGAATGCAACCGCTTGGGCCAGCCCAACGGCCTGTTCTTCTACCGCTCCAGCCGCAGCCGAGGCCTCTTCCACCAGAGCGGCGTTTTGCTGGGTCACCTCATCCATTTGCATCACAGCCTGATTGACCTGCTCGATGCCTGCGGTTTGCTCTTGAGAGGCCGCCGATATCTCCTTGATCACGTCGCGGACACGCTGGACGCTCCCCACCACCTGGTGGATCGTCGCCCCCGTCTCACGCACTTCTCTAGAGCTGTCCACCACGTCCTGTACCGAACGTTCAATCAACTGCTTTATTTCCTTGGCTGCCTCTGCGCTGCGTTGTGCCAGCGTTCTCACTTCGCTCGCGACCACTGCAAAGCCTCGACCTTGGTCGCCGGCCCTAGCCGCCTCAACTGCGGCATTGAGTGCCAAAATGTTTGTCTGGAAAGCGATGCCATCGATGACGGTGGTGATATCGGCGATGCGCTGGGACGAAGCCTCCACCTTCACCATCTTCTCCATCACGCGATCAACCGCACGCCCGCCTTGCATGGCCAAGTCGCCAGCGTCAGACGCTAGCTTCGAGGCTTGAATGGCGTGATCTGCATTCTGGCGCACCGTGGACGTCAGCTCTTCCATCGATGCGGCTGTCTCTTCCAGGTTGGCCGCCTGCTGCTCGGTGCGACGGGACAGGTCGGAACTGCCCTTGCTTACTTCCGAAGCGGACACGCGGATTACGCCGGCACCGTCTTGGATGCCGCGAACGATCTGGCCCAACTGCTCTGACGAGGAGTTCGCTGCATCGCGCATCGTGGCGAACACGCCGCCAAACTCACCCGAAACGCGGTAAGTCAAATCGCCCTGAGCGACAGCCTCCAACAGCCGTGCGATGTCCGACAGGCTCTTATCGCTTACATCGAACATTTGGTTGAGGTTGTCGATCATCTCGCGGAAGCTGTGGCTGAAGCCATCGCCGGCGCCGCGCTGAGAGAAGTCTCCCGCTGCAGCCGCCTGGACCAGTCGGCGAATCTCCTCATTGATCGCCAGCATGTTTTTGCGTGTGGTTTCCATGGCCTCAGTAATGGCGGCCTGATCCCCTGGAAGTTCCGGCATACGAGCGCCCATGTCCCCGACGGCATAGTGCTGGGCGATGCTCACGATCTGCGACGTTACTGCGTTGGAGCGTTCAACCATGCCGTTCGTATCGCCGACCAGTTCACCAAACGCGCCGGGATGGCGGGACTCATCGATGCGGTACGACGTCCGGCCCTCGGCCTGAGCGGATGCCATTGCCCTTTGGTCCGCAATCAGACCCTTGATGCGCTCTTGCATCAACCTCATGCTTCCGAGCAATGCAGAAGTCTCGTCACGGCCCTCCGCTTTGATAGCGTTTTCAACGTTGCCCGACGCGATGGCGGTTGCGGTTTTGGTTGCCTCGCGCAGTGGAATGGTCAGGCTCCTCGTGATGGCGATTGCCAGTGCGATGCTGAGCAGGACCGCCAAGATCGCAGCGGCGACCAACATCTTGCGGCCGCTTGAAGCAACGGCTTGAGCGTCACGGTAGCTTGCGTCAGCTAACCGCTCCTGAAGCTCTGCGTTGGTGAAGATGGCCGCCTGCCACTCGTCGAGCAGCGCATCTCCTTCATTCAGCAGCTTCGTTGCCGTCGCCACGTCGCCGCGCGTTGCTGCGTTGACAATTGCCTCGTTCACTTGGCGCGAGGCAAGCATCTTCTCTGTAATCACACCACGAATCTTTCTGCCTTCTTCATCGGCAGGCGTCGCATACAGAGCGTCCCGAGCCGTATCGTAAATAGCTCTCTGCTCCGCGATTCCCTCCACTAGGGACTCTTGTACTTTCTTGTCCTGCATCATGATCAGATCTCGCAATGAA